>NZ_CP044127.1:600000-790983 GCF_016864575.1 Rhizobium sp. BG4 | reverse complement strand
GGCGATGAAGGGCGCCGGCGAGGAGTTCGCGAAGCTCGTCAACGCAGGTGCCGCCTCATGGGCAAAGCGCTGGGCGGCAAACTTCGAATGGCGAATGGTGATCTCTTCAAAATTCTCGGTTCCCAGAGGTTGCGGTTGGCGCAGACAGCGCGGAGGTAAAATGAAGCAATGCCGAGCGTCTTCGATCCAACCTCGGAGTTCCAGGCGTAGAAGCCGCGGAAGTAGAGATCCGGCTCGCCGTTCGCCAACCGCCCGGCTTCGATCGGATGGGTGTCGTCCACCAGAAACAGGAAGACGTCACGGTCGCTGGCATAGAGCGTCGTCGTATCGGTGGTGATATCGACGAAGGGATTGTGGGTCATCGTCGCCCAATCCAGGACGCCCGGCACTTTCCATATCGTCGTGTCGCCGGTCCCATTGCCGGCGATCTCCATTACCGCCGACACCAGCTCATGGTCCCAGATGCGGCCATAGTCGGGTCCGGTCACCGCTCGCAGTTCCAGGCGGCCATCGTCCATCTCCAAAGTCTTGACGAGCTCGGCGCGGTGATTGAGCAGGCCATGCTGCAGATTGATCGCCGCAAGCGGCGCCGGAAGCTGGCGCATATAGGTGGCGGGCGCGCCAACCAGGCTGCAGAGCTGGCCGAAGCTCCAGTGGGTCGGCGCGATCGGCTGGCGCTGGCCGGGAACAAGAAGCGCAAGCGCTCAGCATTGTGCGGGTTGCTTCGACCCGGGATCGCAGCCTTTCGATCCTCCGGGCATGGGCGTGCTCAGCGCGGGATCGAACGGTGTCATAGAGATCGCTCAGCGACAGGAAGCGTTCGTCGTCGGGCCGTGAGAACCATTCCGACGAAACGCGGCCGATCCGCATGCCGCGGGGAGATATCGACTTGAAGGCGGAAGAGGCTTGGATGTTGGAAGGCAGGATGTGCATCGATTTGTCTCCATAAACGTAAAACCCGGCGCGATGGCCGGGCGAGGTCGAGGGGTTTTTTTCGAAAAAAGCTTAGCCATGTGCCGGCGGCGATGCGGCAAGCCGGATCGCAAAAGCCGCGGCGAATTTTGCGCTGGCGATCATGCTGGAAAACCATCGCTGAGAAGACCCGACCGCACCGCGATCGGGTCAGGCTTTTGTGATGCTGGTGAACCGACTGGGCGGCCGTGAGATTCGCTTTCAAACTCACGTCCCGTATCGCCGGGGTCATCGCTTGATGCTTGCGGCTCGTCTTGGAGGTCGGCCGGCTGGTCGGGGATCCCGAACTGACCCGCCTCGTTCACGCCAATGTAGTCATGGTCGGCGCTCTCCTCCTCGCTTAGACCCTGCGCGCGCAGGGCCAGGAAGGCGCGAAACTGATCGAGCGGATGCAAGGGGACGCGCTGGAGGCCTTCAGCAAGCGGGTCCTCGACCTACTGGGTGTCGTCTCTGCTGACAATGCCGGGACTGCTGGCGGTTCTGGTCAGTCGCTTCTGTGCCACAAGCGTTCGAGAGCGCGATAGCGCGCCCACCGTTGGGAATGCGGCAGATGCCGGTCTCGTTGCCATCGCCGTCGAGTTCAGGCCGGACGTTGAGGCTGGTGAGCAATCCGCGATCGCGATGTCTTGCGCCAAGTCCTCGATCGACAGGCTCGCCCTGAGCTTGCGGACGGTCTGCTGGTTGAGCA
Source organism: Rhizobium sp. BG4 (assembly GCF_016864575.1). NCBI lineage: Bacteria > Pseudomonadati > Pseudomonadota > Alphaproteobacteria > Hyphomicrobiales > Rhizobiaceae > Rhizobium > Rhizobium sp. BG4. The sequence goes on along the minus strand of NZ_CP044127.1, from coordinate 789,323 downwards.
CCAGCTTGTCGAGGGGAATATTTCGGGCTGCACTGAGGGTGAACTTCTCGATCGCCTTACCCATGCCGTTTCTCCGTAGCGAGCCGGCCAGAAACTCTCTCCAGCCTCCCAACCCGCTACAAAACCCCTTCCCTCCTCTCCCTCTGTCACGCGCCGCTTCGAGCACCTTTCACCGCACAACCTGACCGACCCAGTTATTGAGCGGCACCGTTCTCTAATTCGCGCTCCATTCAGGCGTGGCTCGCCCGTTGTTGAAAAGGCTGAGTCCTGGCTTCTCTGCCTGTTGCGGAACGCCGCAGAGGGCAGATGTCGAGCTGGAGTTCAGGGCGTTCGCAAAGACCGTTTCCTTCGGTAAAGAAGCCGCAGCCCCGAAGATGAACTTTGCGGAACACGTTTTCGATCTGCCGCAAGAAAGACCTCGACCAGGACCCTGACTGGATGCTGTCGGACGCGTTCGGATGATGGTTGCGGGAAACGCATCGTGGGCAACCTGTCCCTGCACGCGACGTGCCTCTGTCGCAAGCGTCCGTGAAGATGGGTCAGCGACCGGCGCTGGGGGCGCGGTCTTCTAGCCTTCGGCAAGGTCTCGATCGCGGAGTTCCGTCATGGGCTCAGAGGCTTTCAAGCTTTTACGCCGATGCGCTCGACGTCCGTTTGACCAGTTCGGATGTGCGATCCCTCATTATCAGAACCCATAGTGTGAATACCCACCTTAGCGTGACGCTCGCCCTTTCTGACACATCGCGCCGCCTCTTACCGCTATTGACCCAGCGGGACGAGCTCGTGATGATGGCGGCCGAAGCACATCACGGCATGTCGAGGGTTGATGATGAAAGACGAGTGGCTGATGGAGGACCATCCGCGGTGACGCTGACAACGCAGATGATTTCGGATTTCGTGCGCGCCGCAAATACCGTCCAGGCCCTGACGCTTGCCGAGCGCAAACGGCTTCTTGAACGCGGCATGACGACGTCAGGAGCGCTGCGCGGCTTATTGCTGAAGACCGGCAAGCCTGCTCCGTCGGACGAGCCGACCGGGCGGGTCATCGAAGACATCGCCCAGCATATCGAGGAGATGTCGGACGAGACTGTGGCGAAGGCGCTTCTCGCCCTGGCAAGCCAGATCCGGACGTTGCGAATCCTGAACCAGGAGCGCGCCTGAGAGCAAGACGGCCCGCTCAAGCTTTATGGTCAAGCTTCCTTGAACCAGCACCTGCTTCGAACGCGCCACGGATGGCCGTGGCAGGGGGCGTCGGTGCAGTCGCGTTCAATGAGGGTGCGTCATTCCCCGGTCCCGCATTACCACTCGGATCAGCAAGATGCGCCCTTGTGTCCGAAAGCGGAGCGGTGTCTTACCTCGGCTCGGGCGGGTAAATGACCGGGTTTCGAATAGCGGCCGGCTCGCTCGGCGAGCCCGCGACAAACATGAAGCGTATCGGAGCTTTCAGCATCGCGCCGTGCCTCCGGCGCGGGAAAGCGGGAATTCGCGACGCAGGTCGGGCGCGTCGGGGCAGCCGTAGGAGCTTCAGCATAGCGGTCCGCAGGAGAAGCGGGACCGACTGCCCGCGTCCGGCATGCTCCTTGACGGCCTTGTGCCGGCTTGCACCAGATGCAGGCCGCCACTTTTTGGCGTCACGACAGCTCCGCAAGAGTGTCGAGGAAGGCGCGCACTGCCGGGTTGGACCGGCGGCTTTCTGGCCACAGCGCTGTGATATTGTGCCGTTCCACCGCGTGGTCAGCCAGGACAGGGACAAGCGCCCCGCGGCTGACCCAGGCGCCGGCCATGAAGCTGGTTGCCATTCCGATGCCGGCACCGGCCGCGATCGCCGCAAGCACAGCTTCGCTCGCATCGACGATAATGCCGGAGGGCGGCAGGATCTCCACGTCCCTGCCCCCGACGAGAAATGGCCAACGGAACAACTGGCCGCTGTTCTGGTAGCGAAGGTTGACAGTTTCATGTTCTTCCAACTGGTCGGGACGGGTCGGTGGACTGCGCCCCGCCAGGTAGTGTGGCGAGGCATAGCAGCACAGCCTGTATGGCAGGAGCCGGCGTGAAAGCAGGCTGGAATCTGGAAGATCGCCGATGCGGACCGCCAGGTCGAAGCCGCCTTCGACGAGATCGACCGTATGATCGCTCAAACGCAAATCGATGGTCACCTTTGGATGGAGCCTGCGAAATTCAGGCAGGGCCGGTGCGATGATGTGCAAGCCGATCGGCAACGAGGCCGCGATCCGCAAGGTCCCGGTAGGCTCGGTTCGTGCTGCTCTTACCGCCTGCTCGATCTCGTCTGCGTCGTGCAAGAGCTTGAGCGCGCGCTCATGCAGGTCGCGCCCTTCGGCCGTCAGGGTGAGAGAACGGGTGGTGCGCATAAACAGCGAAATGCCGAACTGCTTTTCCAGCCGCTGGATGCTCTTGCTGACCGCCGAGGGTGAGACCGACAGGGAGCGGGCGGCGGCGGTGTAGCTTCCAAGCGATCCGGCGCGCGCGAAAGCGATTAATCCGGTCAGCCTGTCAATTCCGATTTGTTCCCTCATGGCATGATTAAAGCGAATAGCGCCGCCATTATCAACTCACAAAGATGCTCGTATTTTCTTCTGCGGAAACAAGCACCAGTGAGGCGATGATGACTAAAATGATGAAAGCCGTGCGCATCCACGAATTCGGTGGACCGGATGTCCTTCTCCATGAGGATGCGCCCCGACCGGCAATCTCAGCGGACGACGTACTCGTTCGCGTCCATGCCGCAAGCATCAACCCGCCGGATCTCTACCTGCGCGACGGCTATCGCGCCCTGCCGCCGCAATGGCGTCCCAGCCCGGCTTTTCCGCTGATCCTGGGCACGGACGTTTCCGGCGTGGTCGCGGCTGTCGGCGAAAACGTGTCGCAGTTCCACGCGGGCGACGCTGTCTACGCGATGGTCCGGTTCCCGCACGACTTGATGACCGGAAGCAGCGCCTACGCAGACTATGTTCGCGTTCCGGCATCGGACCTGGCGCTGAAACCATCCGGGATCGACCATATCCAGGCGGCTGCTGCGCCGATGTCGCTGCTGACAGCCTGGCAGTTTCTGGTCGAGCTTGGTCATGATGCGCCGAACCCTTTTCAGTCCTTCCCCCATGCCCCGGTGCCGCTCGCCGGCAAGACAGTGCTGGTGAACGGCGCCGGAGGCGGCGTCGGTCATCTCGCGGTGCAGCTCGCGAAATGGCAAGGGGCAAAGGTGATCGCCGTTGCTTCCGGCAAACATGAAGCGATGCTGACAGACCTCGGCGCGGACGGTTTCATCGACTACACGAAGGTGGCCGCCGAAAGGGTAGTGGCGAATGCGGATCTGGTGCTTGATGCCGTCGGCGGCGCGAAGATGGAACGCTTCCTTTCCAGCATCAAGCCGGGTGGCGCCCTCTTCCTCGTCAACCCGCTTGGCTTTTCCAGCCATGAGGAAGCTGACCGGCGCAAGATCACCGTCTCGACGACGCAGGTGCGCTCGAACGGCAAGCAACTGGCCGACGCTGGCCGTCTGCTTGATAGCTCCGTTCGGGTGGTGATCGACAGCACCTATGCCCTGGCCGAGGCACCGGCAGCCCACCGCCGTGCGTCTGCAGGAAGCATCCAGGGCAAGATCGTGCTGGTTGCCACGTGATCATCGCTTGACCAAACACCTGGCCGCCGCGGGCGGCCGGTCGGGTCTTCTTGATGGAGAAAGTTCTCATGCTGATCATTACGGGTTACGTGCATGTCGATCCAGCCGACCTGGCGCAATTCATGGCGGAACTGAATGTACTGGCATCCACCACTCGCGGGCGTCCCGGATGCATCAGCTATGATGCTGCCGTGGTCGGTTCGCGCACTGGGCGACTGCTAATATCGGAACGGTGGGTCGACCAGAATGCGTTGACCGCTCATCTGCTGGCAGCTGATACCATTGCGTTTATCGGCCGGTGGAGCGGCAGGATGCGGGGCGAACTGCAAAAATATGATGGGTGTAACGCACGCGACGTCATGGATTGCTGATGCCGTTCCGGTCCAAAGTCCTGTCTGCTTCACCGAGAGGCAGACGCACGCCACGCCGCCGTCCGCTTTACATCGATAGAACGTAAAGCCTCGCCGCAATTTTCCGATTGTCTCCGACAAGCATCATCTGGCGAGACATCTGCATTGTGGGGGCCGGCGCCTGAAGTTGCACTCAGTTTCGATGGGTATCGAATGGTACGCTCGCCATAGATCTACGAGGACAACACCGGCTTCTTCAAAATCTTGGGTATTGCGGGCTGCAACCGCGAGCGCCTCACAACTGACATGGTGGTTAAACTCACGGCTCGTCAAGCGGGTGGTGCCCATAGCTGCCTCCATGCAGAAACATACCCACATGAACATACCAGTAAGCGTCCGGACGTTTCTAACGCCATGGAATTCGGATGTAATGCTCTGCGGCAGGGATGAGATGTCGCAGCCGCGAACCGATTTATATGGGATACGCCGGCGCCTGTCGCTGCGCGTCGAAGAGCTCTACGAACGCAGGCAATAGCGTCTTGTCGTGATAGGACGTCTGCCTATCTCCCTGGAGACAGATCATCGGGAGGAGGTCATGGTGAATATCATAGACTGGCTTGACGACCGCGTTCAGGAGATTGTCGATCTGTCAGGCCACCACGCAGAAAAATCCGACTTCTGGGACCAGGCGAAAGCTCTGGTCGAAGCGGGCGTGGCCGAAGGTTTCAGCATAGCCGAGATAAAGGACGCCTGCGCGGGCGATGTCGAGCGCTATCTGCTTGATCATCAAAACGCCATGTCAGACGTATTGGCGCAGCAACGGGGCGACGGCAGTGCGGGGCGAGGTCATGGCTCGCACTGAACCAGATCGTCCGCGGCAGTGGGCTGTGGCTTGCGCGTGATCCTGACGTCGCATTTGTCAATCCGGCGCTGCTGTGACCGCTGACGATAGGGGAAACCTGGCGTCAAGTGGCCATACGTCTGATTGTAAGATCCGTATGATGGCGGCCATTGAGCGCGCAGAACATCGGTGCCGACGCCGTAAAACGCCAGCTCCGTCAATCTTGTCAGGAACAGACGGACCGCGACTGTGGAACCCAAATGGTCATCACGGACGCGAAATGGTTTGTCGGCAAAAGGTCGATTTCGCCGAATCGGCACCGAATAAGTCCGGAGTCCGTGCGAGGTTCATCATCGCCCACGGCTGTCAGGGCGCAGGCGCCGGACCGCCTCAGGCACCCCTAACGACGGTTCCAGGCATGAACATAGCGATGATCTCGCAGGAGCGGTGGCTTGAATACAAAGGTGGAAGGCAGGTTTAGACCCTGCTCCTTTGCAATCATCAGGCTCCTGCCCGCCCCAAGGCACGGATCGCTTCTGCCATGTTTACCGGCTTCATGATACACGGCACGGCGGCATACTCTTGCGGGAGCGCGGACGTCTCGTATCCGGTGACAAAGACGAACGGAATTCCGCTCCGCGCGAGCAGATCCGCGACGGGGTACACCAGCTCGCCACCAAGATTGACGTCCAGGATTGCTCCATCGATAGCGCCACTCTCCTGGATCAGAGCGGTTGCTTGCTCGACGGTCGGAACAGGCCCAATGACGACCGCACCTGTGCCCGAAAGCTCGCTGCTCATTTCCGTGGCAAGCATGTACTCGTCCTCAACGATGAGTATCCGGCTGGTTGGCACGCCAAGATCAATCATGGGGATCCTCCAAGCGGTTGGACACCGGAATTGATATGGTGCAGCGGATACCACCGGCGCCGAGACTGTAGGCCGTCCGCGCACCAAGTTGATAGGGCAGCGCCTTTTCGATCAATTCACGGCCTTGACCTGTCCCCCGCGGCACGCTGCCTGCCGCAGACATGTCTACACCGCTCTCCGCCCAATTGATGTGGAGCCACCGCCTTCCATGATCTTCGTCGGGATCGAGCGACCACGTGACTGACAATCTCCCGCTGGGCCGCCCGAGAGCACCATACTTGACCGCATTGGTGGCCAGCTCGTGGATGGCCATGGCGAGCGTCTGAACCGTCGAGGATCGAAGCCTTACTCCAGCTGGCCCTTCTACGGTTGTGCGCTCGGAACTTGCGCCGACTGCCGAAAGTTCCATATGGATCAGATCATCGAACGTGACGCGATCGACGTCGTCCTTCAGCCGGGATAGAAGACCTTGCACGCGCGCCAAGGCGTCAAGACGGTCGCGATAGCGGACACGGAAGTCAGCCAGATCGATGCTGGATCGGGCTGTATTCTCCGCCACCGAGCGGACGACGGCGATGAGATTTCGCGTCCGGTGCTGCAGTTCGGCGACAAGCACCTTCTGGCGTTCCTCCCAGGCGCGTCGCTCAGTGGTCTCGACCATTGCGCCGACCATGCGCAGCGGCCGGCGGGCGTCGTCGTAGAAGAACTTTCCGCGTCCGGACAGCCAGTGGACGGAACCGTCAGGATGAACGGTTCGAAACTCATGGGCGAATTCCTCCCGGCCCTCCATCGACCTTCGGATGGCTTCCTCCGCCGCAGACCTGTCATCCGGATGTATGCGCGACACCCACGCATCGTAGCTGGGCGTGATTTCACCTACCTCGTATCCTTCCATGCGGAAGTGCTCGTCCGACCAGTGAATGGCACCGGTTTGGACGTCCCAGTCCCAGAGGCCGAGCTTTCCGACCTCGACAGCGCTGCTGAGCCTCTCCTCGCTTTGGACGAGCCGCACTTCGGCAAGCTTGGATTGGGTGACGTCACGCCGGATACCGCCGATCCTCTGCACTCGCCCGTCCGAACTTCGGATCGGAAAGCTGGCGTCGCGCAGCCAGCGTATTTCGCCGTCCGGCCTCCGGATTCTGAAGTCGACGCTTCGTTCATCGCCTGCGCGAACCCGATCGAGATGATCGATGACGCGTTCGCGGTCGCTCTCAACAATCATCTCACGCCAGGTGTCGATGTTGTCGGCTGTGAGCGCCTTCTCGACGGCAATGCCGTACACCGTCTCGAAAGCCGGGCTTAGATACTCCCATTGCAGGGTATCAGCGTCGCGTATCCATATGACGTCCGACGACGCTTCACCGAACTGACGCAGACGAGCCTCGCTTTCCCGACGCCCGCCTTCCGCCCTCGCCCGATCTATGGCGACGCGGAGGCGTTCGCCGACCTCGCGGATGATGAATTGATCAAGACTACTCCAAGTTCTCGGCGATGCGCTCTGCACACCGAGAAAGTTCACGATCGAACCATCGTCGAAAATGACGAGATCGGCGAACGCCGCGACCTGTCTGTTCAGGAGGCTGTCCTTGCCCGCAGCGTTGATACCGGCTTCCGCGGCGACGTCATTGGACGTCACAAGGTTACCCGCCTTGTATCGGCCAAGGAATTCCGCACCCAAAGAAGTCAGGTGGTGACGGCCGAGGAGCGATCGGACACCGGCAGTATATTCGGCCGAAACGTTCATTTCGCTATCCTTAATGGCACCGTAGATAACGCGATGCGCGTTCAAGACGGCGCCGAGGCGCTGCGCCGCTTCAAGCGCGATTTCCTCGACCGTTGAAAGCGACCGAAGCGAATCCGACAGCTCCAGGAGGAACGCCTGTTGATCTTCATTGCGCTTTCGCTCTGTCTGATCCTGACCGATCTTGTAGTAGCCTTTAAGCGTATCACTCGCGTCGCGAAGAGCGATGGTCTGGCCCTCCAGAAAGACTTTCGAGCCGTCCTTGCGAAGATGCCAGCGGATGTCGGCGGAGTGCCCGCATTCGCGTGCGTTGGCGAGTTCGCGTTCGGGAACCCCGTTGGCCCGGTCGTCCTCCGTGAAGATCATGTCGGCACCCTGCCCCACGGCTTCTGCGGCTGTCCAACCAAGAATTTGCTCGGAGCCACCCAGCCAGTCGGTAATCTTATCATCGGCGTCGCTAACAATGAGGACGTATGCACGTGCGTTGTCCACAACGAGGCGAAGACGCTTGTCGGTGGCCCTGAGCTCTGCCACGGTCTGGAGACGGTCGATCACCGGTCCGAGCACCATCGCATATGTCTTCAGGAACTCGATGTCGGCTCTATCGAAGCTGCGGGGATGGCGGGCATCCACCTGCAGGATGCCGAAAGGCTTGCGGCCGGGGAGGATAATCGGAACGTTGACCAGCGCCACGACCCCGTGATCACGCAGAAATCTCGTGAACACGAAGCGACCTTCGTCAGAGATGTCGTTGGTGATCACCGGTTCAGATTTCTCGATGGCGTAGGCCTCCGAGGACCGATCGTTAAGGTCTACCCGTGCTCTCCCAATGACGCCGTCGTGCCACCCGACGCCGGCACGCACGATCGCAGTGTTGCTTCCTCGCTCGATCTCCATGATTTTTGCGAGATCTGCTCCAAGCGCCGCGGCGACGAGCCTGCATCCCTCGGTCAGTATCTCGTCGAGATCGTCGTGATCGAGCACAAAGTCTCCGAAGTCGGCAAGCGCCCGCTGGCGGTCATTGCGGTCCGAGTGATCGCCCATCGCGCGTCTCCTCCTTGCTTAGCGAACCTCCGTCCTGCCCCGAGGTCAAAGGCCGGCGGGCTGCTGACGGCCCGACTACGTCGTGGCAGAGGCCATGTGGAGGATTGAATTCCAACGCATGCATTTGTTCAGCTTGAACAGGTAGGGCACGGCTGCCTCGCGGCAATTGCAATAGGCCGCCTCAAAAAGTCCTGAAAATTTGCCACGGTATCCGGGGGCAACGGGCACCACCTTGGACGCCAGTTCGGTCGCAAGAGGCGCTGCCTCTACAGGAGCGCTTCTATTTAAGACGCGGGCAAGGTCTTCCCCATCGTCGTCGATCGAATTCGGGAATAATCCGGATACACTCGCCGACGAATTGAAGGTGATGCTAGGACACCCCCGCGGAAAGATAATCTGAGATATCATATTACTTTTCAAACGCAGTGCACGGTGCGTGTTCTGTGGATATTTACGGTTCGTGCACCGGCTGTTCGCTCGTATTTTGAAAAAGTATTGTTTAGCACAAGCTTGTTGCTGATGTTCTTATATCGTTCCACAGAAATCGATGGCATCGCGCTTGCGATGCGTTCGCTATCGTTTCTCGCCGCACCGATGATAAACTCTTGTCGTGCTGCTCGATCAGCATGACATCTGCCCGCTTTTCTCTTTTCTCAGGACCTCCCGGCAGCAGCACTGTTCCGGCTTGGCTAACTTGCACGCGGGTAATGGCGACGCAGGCCTCATTTAGGAGGAGGTCATCGTTTTTTCCCTGCAGTCCGGCGATGACCTCACCTAAGTTTGCGACGTGGCGATTGCAGCCCCGTTATCGCGTGGGGGTGCTCGTTTGACCTAACCCTCGCCGGGCAGTTCTCACGTATAAAAAAGCCACCGTGGCGGGCGATGCGACGGTGGCCTTTTTGGCTAATTGCAGTCAGCCTTGAACGTGCGTGCTGGGTCAAAGCGATGACGTTCACGGCACAAACGAGTTGGGCCTTGTCAGGTTCCATCAAGACGAAAAATTAGCGCCAGTGTTTCCACCCGCGCTAAATTGGAACATCCATTGGCAGTGCCACCCGACAGGATGCGGGATAAAAATGGCGGTCAGCCATACGCGCGACGAGAGAACCTGCGAGGGGCCTTGCTTTCGTAGAGGGATTGCCCGAGTAGGAGCTGTCTTGACGTCATCAGGCCGTCCAACTGTCGTGCTCGACCAGACTCCGAGCCACTTTAGACGCCGCTGAGGACGACCTGGGAGGATAAAACGGACGATGGCTCGCATTAAGCTCATCGCCGATATGGCTGAAGCGGAACTGGGGGTTATCGGCCGCGTTTCTTGCATCATAGTGAGCACAGAGTGGATCGGACGTGCACCAAAATTCCGGACGCGAGGTGCAGAAGCGCGATTTGATGGAGGCCTTCGAAGCTGCCTTGGGAAGAAGCAAAGCGTCGAAGACCTGGCAACTGCCACCGCAGCCTTGATTGCGCCGATCTAAGGCGGCCCAACTGACTAGGCTCGTTCTGCTGAGCAAACCGCGCGCTTTCTTTGATAGTCTCAAGAGGATGACACATGAGCAAGATCACCTATCATGTCGCAGAGCACGACGGAGGTTTCGCGTATCGACTAGGCGAGGTGTGGTCCGAGTCCTTTGCCGACCATGACGCGGCGCTTGCCGCGGCAAGATCTGCTGCAGAGCGACAGCACCTGGAAGGCCGCGACGCCGAGATTTCATATCAGCTTGCGGACGGACGCTGGCAGACCGAGCATGCATCTGGCGGAGACCGTCCGGAGACCGACGTCGTCGATGATGCAGCGGAGAAGTCGGCATGAGAACGCTGGTCGGTTCCTGCTCTTGTGGCGATGTGAAGGTTGCTGTGCGCGGCGAACCCCTGCGCACCGGCATCTGTCATTGCACCGACTGTCGTCAAGAAAGCGGATCGGCGTTCACGTTCTTCGGCGTCTGGCCCGCGAGCGGGTTCGAATTGAAAGGCGAAACACGTGAGTTTCGCGGTCGATCATTTTGCCCAAAATGCGGGTCGCGGCTGTTCTCGGCCAACGAACGGGAGGCCGAGGTCAAGCTCGGCGTTCTGTCCGACGCGCCGACGCCGCTAAGGCCTACATACGAACTTTGGGTAAAGCGCCGGGAACCCTGGCTAGCGCCGATCGCGGGGGCAGAGCAATATGACGAAGATCGACCATAACCGGTAGTGTGCGTAGGACAAGGATCGATCATCGTGGCTTCCAGTTGCTGGACAAGATCACTTGTTTTCGGAAGCGAGTTCGCCCGGCTTGAAGCTTCCCGGCTCGTTTGAACGGATTGCGTCCGAGGAAGTCTCGCTTCCGTCCGGCGGTACGACCCCGCCACCATGGTCCGAAGACCACGTCTGTGGTGTCCCGCTCGATTTCGACCGGTGGGCCTCTTCGGCCTCGCGCCAATGTCGCTCGTGCTGGCCTTCAGGGCGACCTTCGTCCTCCCACCGCTTGTATGCGTCCTTTCGAATGTCGTCGTCCATGATTGCCTCCTGTGGCTTATGATTGGCGGCCTGCTCCTGCGCCTTCAGGCGAGCCTTTTCGAACGTTCCCTCATCTCGTGGCGCCGTCGACGCTCTTCGGCCAGCGCTTCACGGCGGGTGAATTCGTACACTCGCTCGCAGCGAGCCGATTGGCCGCGTCGTGGCATTCCTGCTTTTGCTAATTCCGTCCGTCATGGTTGCGTTCTCCGGGAGAGTAACGCGCCAACGAGCGGATCGATCAGTCCGATCGCGTTCTGAGCTCGCCTTCTTGCCGAGTTGGATCGATTTTTCTACGGGAATCGCCGGTCCAACCAACAGACAGCTTCACGGCGTTTTTCTCTTCGCGTTGTAGCGCGCTTCGTGATCCTGTCCGCCGGCTACCTGGGCGCGGCCTCTCCGATGTCTTTCCATGGTCGTCCTCATTACCGCCCAAAAACGGCGTCGATTGAAATTCCCGTTTGTGGCCAGCAATCGTGCCCTAGCGCCGTTGGGCCCGTGGAAGCATCATCGCGTTGATTATCAGGTTAAGGAACGCTTCAGAAATATCTGCAGTGTAGGGGTAGCCCTCTGAAAACAAAACATATCTTTGCGTGAGAAGAAGTGAAATGGATCTTAGTTTCCGTCATCCCTTTCCTCAAGGTGTAGGACTGCTTTTTAGTTTGCATGGGCTTTCATCATCGGGCCTTACGGTTTGCATGCGACTTTCAACTGTTCTGACGGCTACCTCGCAACAGTGCCTGGAGCATGGGGCCTGGCTGGAAGGAGCGATGCCGCGCTCGAAGGGTGAGGCTGCGCAGGTATCCACCCGGCGAGTTTATCCGCTCTGCGCCTTCAAGAATGCACGCCGTGACGATTGCCGCCCCTTCGGCACCCATAGCGAGGACCGCATCCTGATAGGCCGAACGACTGATGCCAAGCATGGTGCGCACGATCTCTGTTGCAGCAGCGAGATCCTGCCAGTTTCGGACGGCTCCGTTCGGGCCGTAGGAGTTCACTTGCGGGCATGCCTTCAAGACAGCGCCGAGATTGACCGCTGACGTTGTATATTCTCCGCCTCCCATCTGAGTGACGAAGGTCTCCGGACCTGACTGCTGGATTTCTTCGTGGTGATTTGCGGCTTCAATTTCAAAAAGGGATTCTGGATCTGAATCCTGTATGTGGCGCTCACCCTGCGATTCATTGGCGCCTGTATTTTGTGCTTTTACATGAGTTTCCAATTGGTTGACGACACCGGAGCGAATATCTTCGAGCTGACGCAATGCAGTTTCGACCTCCAGGAGAGTGGCCTGGCGAGGCAATCCATCGACAACGCGGCGGAACGCCCCAAAAAGCGATGTCCAGTCACCGGGGACTTCCTCGAGCGTAGCTGCAGCAATCAGTTTGCCGATATCACGGCGGCAGATTGAAAGACGTTCCTTGGCAAGGCGAAGGTGTTCCCGCTCGAGGCGCAGACGTTCGGCGACAGCTTCGATCTCATCGGCGCGGGCAAGCAGCGGGGCCAGGTTGAACCCGAAGGCCTCATCGATTTCCCCACCCTTTCCCCGCCGGGCATAGCGCTTTCCATTGGGACTGTCCTTGCGGGCAATCAATCCGGCGTCAACGAGCATAGCCAGATGCCGGCGTAGGGTCGCTGGCGTCATGCCCCGGGCCCGGATTGAGAGCTGAACATTCGACGGAAACACAACGAGGGAGGCACTGCCGGACAGGTCATCATCAGGCAAAAACGTCAGCAAGGCATCAAGAACCGTCAGCGCCCGGTCGCTCACGCAGAGATCACGGCGTGCCTCGCAGACCGATCTGAAGAGCTTCCACTTGTTGCGCCGGTGGTCCTTTGGCAAGGTACCGGCCTTGTGCTGTGCCAACATCATGGCAAGCGTCATCGGCCGCCGCCCAACAGGCGTCGTCACATATGTCGTATCCATTTTTCTTTCACCTACGTTGAGGCAAAAGAAATCCGCTCACCAAAATGGCGCCAAGACTCTTGACTGTGATTCGGGGAAATGCGATTCTTGATTTGCTTAAGATCGAGAAGGGCTTCCACGACGGCGACGTTTGGGGGCCTTTTTCTTTTGCGCGTTACGCTCCTTGTTGCTGTTGGTATTCGGCGAAGAGCTGCGAAAGCCTCTCCTGCACAAATCGGTCGAATCCAGGTGCGGCCTTGTTGTTGAAGACAAAGGTGGCACTCTTTGCTGACGTCTTCAGGGTGACGGGCAGGCCTGGAATTTCTGCCTTGGTAGCGGCCGAAACAGTACGCTGCTCCTTGTTTTGTGCAATTTCGAGAGCTCTTTGGAACCGTTCCGGACTGCTCAAGGCACGCCAGTTGTCCGCGGACAACTCGGTCGCAATGGTCTCGCAATTGCTTGGGGTCAGTCTTTCTGCCAGCTCTGCCCAGCGTCGCCGGCCGACATCTGGAGCAGCGCCGATTGCCGTAAGGACGGCCATCGGAACCTGAGAAATGACCGACATCATCTTGGACAGCGCAGCCTTGTCGACGCCGAGAGACGCCATGATTACGTCGCGACCGAAGCCGCGTTCCTCCAGGCGTGCAGCAAACAATGCCCGCTCGATGAATGACAGGTTGGTGCGGGCGCTGTTTTCCTGTCCTTGGCTGACCACCAGCTGTTCGTCGGTCAGTTCGCGAATGACGGCACGGACCTTGATGCCGAGCATCCGCGTTGCCGCCAAACGACGATGACCATAGGCAACCTGGTATCTCGATCTGGCCCCGGGATGCGGCCTGAGCAGAACCGGAACCTGCTGCCCGTGTTCGCGAATCTGCTCGACGAGTTGTGCAAGTTCAACGGGATCGATTTCAAGTCGATCGGCAACGAATGAGGCGTCAACGAGAGCCGGATCAATCTCGACGATTGTCTGTCCCTGTGCCAGCTGCCTTTCAAGGTCGGTGGCGCGCTCCATCTTCTCGGTTATGTTTCCGAGGGTTTTTGTAATGCCCCCGACAGGTGAGCCTGAGCGGACCGTCGGAGCAAGGCCGGCCAATGGCCGGCTGTCACGATGAGGTGCCGGTTCGGGGCGTTCCCCGTTCGGGCTCGAAATCTCAAGCAGGTTCTTTCTCGACATTCACTTACCTCCTTCCCCAGGTCGACCGGATGTGGGCCTCGATTTCGCTATTGACGAGATTGAGGGAATCCAGTGCGCGATCGTAGGTCCCGCGGGTAAATTGCGCGCGGTCCACCTCATAGAGTGTCTGCTTCGTTACGCCGGCATCGGAGACAGCCGTCGATTTGAGCATCGCATTGTGAAGCATGCGATTGCCGAAGATCGCGCGCATGAAACCGGTCATCTGGCTCTGCGGTCCATCATTGGGCTCGAAGCGGGTCACGAGATACCGCATCCAGTCGTAGCTTGTGCGGCCCCCTGCCCTTTCGACCACGGACATCAACTCGCTGGTCATCGTCAGGAACTGCGACATCGACATGACGTCGAGCATCTGGGGGTGAACGGTGATCAATACCGATGTCGCCGCGCAAAGGGCAGACATCGTCAAAAATCCGAGTTGCGGCGGGCAATCGATAATCACCAGATCATAGTGGCTTTCGATGTCCGTCAGTGCTTCGCCGATACGGGCAAAGAACATCGTCTCGGCGTTGCCCGATGCCATAGCGCGCGGCGTCTCGTGCTCGAATTCCATCAGTTCGAGATTGCCCGGAATAAGATGGAGGTTCGGCGTATAGGTCGCGCGCACGATTTCGGCGATTGGCCGCGGATCCTCGTAGCGGATAGCGCCATGGAGGGTTTCCCCCTCGCCGACATCCAACTCAGGCTGATGACCAAACAGCGCCGACATCGACGCTTGCGGGTCGAGGTCGATCGCCAGAACACGGTAACCTCTCAGTGCCAGATATTGCGCCAGATGCGCGGCGGTGGTTGTCTTGCCCGATCCGCCCTTGAAGTTCATGACCGAAACGACCTGGAGTTTTTCGGAGGCCTTGCGGGCAGGAATATATTTGGTGTTGCCGTTGCGCTGGTCGAGCGCATGGCGAATACGATCCATGTCCTCGGCGCTGTAGAGGCGGCGGCCATTGGCCAGGGGATCGGGGCCGTGGCCCTCGGCTGCAATCTGGCGCAGGTAGCCCTCGCCGATGCCGATGAAGCTTGCCGCTTCGGCCGGCGAGAATGTCCGCAGGGTCTTGCGTGCCAGCGGCGAAAAGATCTTCGCCTGGTGCTGCTGAAGCTGGTATGAGAGTTCCTGCGCATCTGTTGCCAGAAGCGAGGGGAGGTGCTCTTGATCATCCTGAAGGGCGAGACTCGGCTGCATAGTGTTTTTCCAATCAACTGCGCAAATGTTCGAATAGGGTGGAAAACTGCGCAGTTAGAGTATGCTCCGATTCGTTACCAATTTACAAACGCTTAACCATGACCTGTGGAGAGCCGATTTGATGGGCCTTTCGGGCCAAGAAACGGTGTTCGCCACGCCCTGATTTGCGAGTTGTCCGCGGACAACTCGGCGGGTTGTCCGCGGCCCCCGTGAAGCGGAAACTCTGCGACAGGTCCGTTCCAGCCGGCGCCAGCGGCGATGCACCCCGTTCATCAATGTTGCGGTGGGCCGCGAGACCCCTGTCCAGTCGCCTTGCAGAAAGGGCCGGTCCCACACGGGCGGCGAACGCTGGTGCCAGGCATGGCGAGCATGCCAGTCAGGATCAACGATTTTGCCGCTGAGCTTGTAGTCAGTTCTGCCCGGCGGTCGGCAGGAACTTTTCAACTGCATTGGGTTGGTCCTGTCGTGGCCGATGTGTGGCGCTGAGTGCTGTGCGTCGCGACGTCGGCGCGGCGGTGCGGCTCTCACCCGCGGCCTTGTCCCACGAAATTGATAGGCGGCGACAGCACATCGCATCATTCGAACCTGGAGCCTTACAGCTTCAAACGGGCACCGCTCTCGCCGCTCCGTCAATGTTCCGGATTGTGGTGCGCAGTCCAATTTGAGATGCGTCCCAGAAGGGCTTCCAGTCAGACAGTATGACAATGGTTGGTGGCGGCGCCTTGCGTGGGGTAGCCACCTAAAGATGGTGAAGATAAGCCGCGCCAACGATCTCCATCACGCGCTGGATGCCGCAGCGGTCCGTGTCAATCGCCAGCAAGGGATTGGGAGCGACGCATCCCAGCGTCAGGCGATTGCGAACGCGCGACCTTAATGAGACGACGGTTCGCGTTGGGAGTTTTGTATCGAGGCGGATAGGTGATTGCGCGGCTTGTTTTCTACCAGCCGGCCAACCCGCCCCTGTGGCAAACCTCGGCTAGCGCTCTGAGCTTGCTGTAAGAAGGTCACGCTCGAAACGGTCCCGGCACCTTGCGAAGCCGACATGTCGGGAAGATTGCTCACTCGTTCCCACGCTTTCGAGCGCTGGTGGACCGTCAGCGCCGATGCCCACCCGCCAAGATGTAAAGCAGCACAACAGTTGTCCGCGGACAACTCCGGTGCCCCAATGCTTGCGCTCATCTTGCCGATGCGACACCCACAAAAGGCCGTACACATCGGCGCCACTCAGGATGCGATCTCTTCGCGCCGGCGCTTGTCAGGGTCCAGTTGCGATCGCCATGCGCGCCGAAGCTTCTTCCTGTCTCAGTCGCGTCGCCAGAGGCCGTTGACGATCGCGACGCAGCTTTTGCGACTTTCCTGCGTCGCGCCGGAAAACAAAGGGGACGTGAGACCGGCGAGGGGGCTCCCCTGGCATCGACGCGAGGATCGGTTCGCATCAGACCAGACCGATGCTCGCAGCTGGATAGCAGATCCAGAGCCTTCCGGCGGATGCCAATGCCCGCTCGGGGTTGACGAGCTGCGCTGGACGAACATTCAGGGGAGGGGATTTGCTGCGCGGGGCGTCCGGCCTTGGAATAAGCCGCGATAGGAGATCCTGCGGCGCATCAATCCGTGATGCGATCACGGCGTGCAGCGCGGGGGCTGAGGCAGGGTCCCGCGCGTAACGTCCCGCCACGGCCCGTAAGGGGTGCCTCGGCACGGGGGGCTGCGGCTTGATTCATGCTGCTCCGAAGCATCACGTCAATCTGCTGGTGCCCGGCAGGCCGCCCCGTCGCCCTTATCCCTGCCCGGTCGGTTCGAATGCCAAGGACATGCCGCTTGTCATTGACAATTCCGAGGTCACTTAACTCCTGGCGGCACTGCCTCACGGGTTGCCCGCGGGAAACATCTGTCGGACGCTCGATTTTCTGCTTGGAAGGCCTCCGCCTTGGTTCGTCGATGACACTAATATCTGCCTTCTTGATCGCAACGCCGGCCGGCACCGGCCCTGTTGCTTCCCCCTGTTGATCTGCGCGCAAAGCCAATTTGGGCTAGGACTTTGCCCGGGATCTCGAACCCATTCCTCCACAGGTCTTCATTGCAGACGCCCGCGGCGAGGTCGCCATAGTCGCGTTGCGTGCCGTCCGAAGACGTCGCCCATCTTTCGCGACCGGCACCGCAATTCTGCTGACGCCATTGGGTCGGGGGCTATCCTTGGCAACGCGTGGATCGGAAATTGCGAACATTGGCCCTATGTTAGAGGCGGTTCGGCTTGATAAATCCGTCGCCAACGGGTATGTTTGCCAGGTGCCAGACTGGTTGGCCACGTGCGCCGGATGCCATGCACAGTACTCTCCAGCGATCGACTTCCAGGGCCCGGAAATAGTGGCTTCGTAGGCTGTACGGGCAGCGGAAGAAAAGGCCGATATTGCTTCCGGCACGGAAAATAATGTCATTTCTTCAGATGGTTAACAGTAGAATAATCTAGGCAGCGCAGGATCGAAATCCAGCGGTCGTGCAGGCGTGAGCTGAGAACAGCAGATGGGGATTATGCGGAGCACATTGCACTTTCGCAAAAGACCCCGGACGGTAAATAGTGGCAAGCGAGTGATGCAAACTTCCCCTGTTCCGGCTGGTTTTTTCCACCCCCTCTCGGAGCTTGCCCGTGCGCTGACGATCGAGTGGACAGAGGCGAAGTAGGGCCGTCAGCCGAGACTTCAGTCACAGGGTGAGGAGGGGGCGCCCGCACATGCGGTTTTCGCGGGCTCCCTCCGGCGAGGGGCATGCCACTCGGCTGATAGTACTGTCGGCTGTCTTATCGTGGCGCCGCCGCGACAGGGCGAAACAACACGGCGCTGTCTGCGCATAAGGTCGAGCGATGCAGCAGGTCGATCGGCCTTCTGCCGGATCCGCCGTAGACAAACTCTTCGCTCGCCCACTCCACTGACCATCGTGTTCCCGAAGGCGCCGCCAAAAGCGGATCTGCACGGCTCATGACCGGGAGATCCCGGCCCAAGTTAACGATCAGCAGTCTCTCGTCCAACGGGTCCGGGGAAAAAAACCGCAACTGGAAAGCCGACTGAGCAAGAACGCTTCCATCAACGTCGCCGTTGCCGGCTATTGCTGGCGTCTGCTGACGCAGAGCAATGAGATCCCTGTGCAACGCTATGACATGCCCGCTCGCTTCGGTCTCCGACCAGTTGAGTTTCGAGCGTTCAAAAGTGCTCGGTTGAGCCGGATCGGGCATCCGTTCGACGAAGCTATCGTCCTGCAAGCTCGGAAACTGTTTGAGGAAGTCGATCCGCCCGTTGCGCACAAGGTTCGCGAGTTCGCCCGACTGATCGGCGAAGTAAAAGAACGGACTTGAGGAGCCGAACTCCTGGCCCTGAAACAGCATCGGCGTCTGCGGACCTAAAAGGAGCAGCGCCGTCATCGCCCGGACCCTTGCGGGTGACGCAAGCTTGTCCATACGGAGGCCCACGCCGGAATTGGCGATCTGGTCGTGGTTTTGCAGAAAATGGACAAAAGCGCTGGGACGCAGGTCGAAGCCCGGCTGCCCTCGCGGCGCGTCCTGCCAATCATATCGTTGACCCTGGAAGAGATAGCCGTACTTCGCAGCAGAAACGAATTCTTGTGCGCAGCCCAGATGGTCGTGGTAATAGGCTTCATTGCGTCCGGTCAGCGCGACGGTCGCGGAGTGGTGGAAATCGTCATTCCAAAGCGCATCGAGACCGTAACCGCCCTGTTCCAGGCTGCGCACCAGACGGGTCTGCTGAGGCTCGTTCTCCGCCACGAGGTATATCGACTTGCCTTCGCCGGCTCGGCGCGCCTCCCGGGCAATCACCTCCAATATATGCTCGTCGCCTTCATCGAAGAGCGCCTGTGTCGCATCCAATCGCAAACCATCGAAATGAAATTCATCGATCCAATAGGCAGCATTTTTCGCGAAATATTCGCGCGCACCGGCACTGTTGGGACCGTCGAAATTGATCGAGCTGCCCCACTCGTTGGCGTAGCGATCCGTGAAGTAGTCCGGCGAAAAATCCTTAAACCGGTCGCCGGCACCAAAATGGTTATAGACGACATCCAGAATAACCCCAATTCCGTGTTTGTGGGCCGTCTCGACGAAGAAGCGCAAGTCATCGGGCGATCCGTATAGGCGTGTCGGGGCATAGGCCAGAACGCCGTCATAGCCCCATCCGAACGATCCGCAAAATTCATTGACCGGCATCAGCTCCAGGCAGGTGATGCCGAGTTCTTTGAGGAAGGGAAGCTTCTCGGCCGCTGCCCGATAGCTTCCCTCAGCCGTGAACGTTCCAATATGCATTTCATAGAGCACCTGACCGCCTGGGCTGAGGCCCGTCCATTCGTGATCATGCCAGTCAAAGTCTCCCGGATCGACGACCATCGATGGACCGGTGGGCCCGTCGGGTTGAAACCGCGACGCCGGATCTGGGGCAAGTTGGTCACAGCTTCCCAGCTTGAAGCGGTAAAGGGCGCCCGGCCTGAGGTTATCGACTTCGATTTGGAAGTAACCGTCATGCTGACGACGCATGTCGAACGTCTGTCCCTCGTCAAGCACAATTGTCATGCTGTCCTGTGCCGGTGCCCATACGCGAAAGGACACGCACGCGCCGATCGGTTCAGCGCCGATCGGATATCGCCGGTTTTCCCCGATCTTTTCGTTACCTGCCAAGACGTCTTGATTGGCGCTCATGTTTCACCCTCCAACAATGGACCACGAGCATCAGACAGCCATGCGCGGGCGTTGGTCGTAACCATGTTGCCCGGTCATTGTTCCATTCGCCTAGGTTCGCATGACAAGAATGGCAAAAGCCTCATATGGCTGGAGTTCGACGACACCGGCTAACCGTGTGACGGGCGCATAATTGCTGATCAGGCATTGACCGGAGACGAGCAGCTCTTCCGGCAGTTCGACGGTTATGATGCGGGCGGAAAAACTGGCGACCACCACCATGAACTCGTCGCCGAGCCTGCGCGAATAGACGAATACATCAGGGTGATGGTCCAAGTAGGACTGGTAGCGCCCGTGTACGACGATGGGACTGTTTTTCCTAAGCGCGATCAGCTTGCGATAGTGGTTCCAGATGGAGTGTTCATCAGAAATAGCCTGTTCCGCGTTGATCACCGTGTAGTTCTCATTGATTTCAATCCAGGGGATGCCAGTGGTGAAGCCGGCATTGGCCTCAGGCGCCCACTGCATCGGCGTGCGGGCATTGTCCCGGCCATTTTCGTTGGCACCCTTGATGAAGTCTTCGGGCGAAAGGCCGGCTTCCAGGTGCAGACGGTGCATGTTGAGGGTTTCGATGTCCCGATACTGCTCGATCTTGGAAAACGGCACGTTGGTCATGCCGATTTCCTCGCCCTGGTAGATAAAGGGCGTTCCTTTCATCAGATGCAGAACCGTTGCCAGCATCTTGGCCGACTCGACCGGATAGCCTTTGACGTCTCCATACTTCGACACAGCCCGCGGCAGATCGTGATTGCCCCAGAAAAGGGAATTCCAACCGTCGTCGGCTAGCGCATATTGCCATTTGTTCAAAACGGATTTCAGCCTGATCAGATCGAACGGCCGCGAGCGCCACTTGCCGTAGACTTCATCCCATTGCTGCGTCACATGCTCGAACTGGAAAACCATCGAAAGTTCATTGCGGTTCCGGCCGGAGTAAAGAAGTGCGGAGCCGGGTGTTGCGCTCCATGCTTCGCCCACAGTCAATATATCGCGATCCGCAAAGGTCTGGCGGCGCATTTCCTGCAGATAGGTGTGCAAATGCGGTCCGTCTGTGATGACTTCGCGATCCACCTGCTTGCCGATATAATCGATGACGTCCATGCGGAAGCCCGCAATGCCGCGGTCAAGCCACCAGTTCATCATCTTGTAGATCTCGTTACGGACTTGCGGATTTTCCCAGTTCAGGTCGGGCTGCCGCCGTGAGAAGAGATGAAGATAGTATTCGCCGGTTGCGGGATCGAGTGTCCAGGCGGGGCCCCCAAAGGACGAGGTCAGGGAATTCGGGGCAGTCCCATCGGGGCGGGGCTTTCTCCAGATGTAGAAATCACGGAAGCGATTATCGACCGATTTTCTCGCTTCAACAAACCATGGGTGTTCATCAGAGGTGTGGTTGACGACCAGATCCAGTACGATGCCGATGCCGCGTCGCCGCGCCTCACTGACGAGACGGTCGAAATCTGCGAGCGTGCCATATTCCGGGGCGATGTCGGTGTAGTTGGAGATGTCATAGCCGTTGTCGTCCATCGGCGACGTGTAGATCGGGGAAAGCCATATGATCTCGATACCCAGTGTCTTGAGATATTCGAGCTTGGAAATGATGCCGCCGAGATCGCCGACGCCGTCACCATTGCTATCGGCAAAGCTGCGTGGATAAATCTGGTAGATTGTCTTGCGTTCCCACCACCTGTCGGTCCGTTTGCTGTCGTCGGCCATGGAAGATCCCCGCGGTGTCAGAGTGATTGCTGAACAAAGATCAGACGCGAAGAAGGTTCCGGCTATTCCGGCAAAACCTTGCCCACCGCTTTGCCGCCAGCATTCTTTATGCGCGATCGCATAAACGGGTCTATCTCAAGAACCGACGAAGGTCCCACCTTGCATCTGCGGTCAAAAAGGAACGTCTCTAACGATGCCGGGCGGCGATCTCACGGTTGGCCACGTCGGCATGGCCCAGCGATTTAGCTCCCCCTGTTTCTTCGAGCAGCAGGCGAAGCTCGCAAGCGCGAGTTGGAAAAACTCCCGAGGCGAGCTCCGGCCGCTGCGTCAAATATTCCACGAACTCGATAACGAGTGACCGAAGTGAAGCGTCGGCGATGGAGGTGAAGGCAGACAACAAGTCTTCTGAGGAATGAAAAGCGTCGGAGAACCGTGAAACTGATGCGTCACCGAGGGCGCCTACGAACATTGCATCGCCAAAAAGCCATTCGGGAGCCACCGCTAGGCACCTGGCGATCTGGAGGAGCCGTACCGGGCTCAGTTTGTTGCGTCCCGTCTCATACTTTTGAATTTGCTGATAGGTGATGCCAATGCAGTTGCCGAGCTGCGTCTGCGACAGACCTAGACGCCGTCGCTGCGCGCGCATCCGCGATCCAATGACCGCGTCAAATTCTTCCGGTTTGCTTTTCGTCAATTTCGCTCCGGTTGCTTCGGGTGGTTGACGGTACTTGGTAGGAGCGACTTGTAAAACCTCTCCGGCGAGGCGGCAACGACCATACCGTCAGCATCGGCAATTTCGATACGATGGCCATTAACCTTCTGGCCTCCGCGAATTTTCTCCGCCATCAGATCCCTAGCGCTCGCCCTTGCTTCTTCGAAGGCAAGTTCGACAGTTTCGAATTCGGTACCGTCTGGGTCGACCGCAGCTCATCGCCATTCGATGTTCAGAAAAACCGCAAGCCTGCGTCTTAATCGCATCAGGCCCACGGCGATGGGGGCCTGGAACCTAATGGCTGTTCTTGTGGCTCTGCTGGCCCGGCTTGACGTGTTGCTCATGCGAGCCACCCTGCTTGTCAGCCGATTTGCCTTCGGAAGGCGATGACTTCGTCGTCGAAGCCTGCTTTGAACTCGACTTGCTCTGAGCAGCCCTTACGTGCTGTTCGTGCGATCCGCCTTGATTTGCCATGGTGTTCCGCAGGTCGATCGAGCACCGTACCTCAGCGCCACTTCGGGTTCTGAGATCGGTGTCTGGCCGCGCTGTCGGTGAAGTGCTCCTGCAGTCGATCGGTGGACCAACGAATTCAATGCCTTTCCGCTTGCAGAGCGCCGCAAGCTTCTGCTGGTCGTCCGGGGTGAATGGCACCTGCGGCGGAATTTCCGCTCGCTCAGTGGACACAGAGGCCGCACGGCGCGTCCCTGTCGTGCCGCTATTAGAGTGCAATGACGGACGAAGTTTGCTGGCTGCAGCACTTTCCGCAATGGGCATCGCATTGCAGTCAGCATTTGGTCGTTGGACCGGCGATCCGGACAGGGCAACTCGTTCCGGTCCTGAGCGACTGGGACATCGCGACGCTGGTCCATGCAGTCTATCCTGCCAATCGTCACATCGCCGTCAAGGTCAGGATGTTCGTGTCCTTCCTCGTCAATCATCTCTCCGGTGATCCGGACCTGCGACGAGAAAAAGCTAGGCCCGGCCAGCTCAAGTGCCGACCTCAATCTCGCTGCGGCTTTGCTAGAACCGCCCGCTGGCCGTCCACTCGTTAAACAGGACGGCCTCGACAAAAACCAACGCGCGATGGGATGAGGCTGAGTGGTCTATTTCCAATCGTCAAGAAGGTCGTTCGGGAAGCGGATCTGTGGCGGTTTTGTTGAGGCGCGTTTACACCTCTTGCTCCGGCGCTATCCGCGCTTCGTTTCAACATCGACGCGCAATCTTGCTTGGCTCGATGCCCCCTGGCGGAACTGGACCGCGATTGAACCGTTTCTCCGCAAGAGAGTGCGGGGGCGTCAAATTGACATTCAGCAATATAAGTTTTGGGAAGCCCTCACGTTCAGTGTGGCCGATCGCTTTCTTATGCTTCATGTCATCTTGCGGCGCCGCGGCAGCGGCGGAAGGAAACGGCACCGGGGCGTCCGAAGCCTTGTTTTTGGTTCAGATCATGATCCTCGTCGTGGTCGGCAGACTCCTGGGCGAGGTGATGGTGCGATTGGGGCAACCCTCGATCATGGGTCAGATCATCGGAGGAATTCTCCTTGGTCCTTCCATCTTCGCGGTGATTGCACCGGGCGCACACACGGCACTCTTTCCGGATGGTGAAGCGCAGAAGGCGATGGCTGATGCTGTTGCCCAGCTTGGCATCCTATTTTTGTTGCTGCTCGCGGGCATGGAAACCGACCTTGGCCTAGCCCTAAAGCTTCGTCGCGCGGCTGCAGGCGTCTCGCTCACAGGCATCGTTTTGCCGTTCGCATTGGGCTTTGCTCTTGGTGAGCTCGTGCCAGCTACGCTGCTCCCTGATCCTGACGCGCGTCTTGTCACCTCGCTGTTTCTCGGTACTGCCTTGTCTATCTCATCGGTGAAGATCGTTGCATCAGTTGTCCGAGAGATGGATTTCATGCGCCGCAACGTCGGCCAACTGATCGTGGCGTCTGCCATCATCGACGATACGGTTGGTTGGGTCATCATCGCAGTGACATTCAGTATCGCGCAAAGCGGGCACGTTGACCTCACAACATTGGCGAAGAGTGTGGTCGGTACCGTCGCTTTTATGGCTTTGAGCTTCACAGTCGGCCGACGCATCGTTTTTGAAATCATTCGCTGGACGAACGACAAATTCAAAAGCGATCTGCCGGTCTTAAGCGCCATTATTGCGATTATGGGCACAATGGCGATCATCACCAATGCCATAGGCGTTCACACCGTGCTCGGGGCGTTTGTCGCGGGCATTCTGGTAGGGCAATCTCCTATCCTCACCAAGCAGATCGAAGGTCAGTTACGGGGGTTGACGACGGCACTGTTCATGCCGGTCTTCTTCGGACTGACGGGCCTCAGCACGGATCTCAGCGTGCTTGGAGAGCCCTCGATCGCTC
Source organism: Rhizobium sp. BG4 (assembly GCF_016864575.1). Lineage (NCBI taxonomy): Bacteria > Pseudomonadati > Pseudomonadota > Alphaproteobacteria > Hyphomicrobiales > Rhizobiaceae > Rhizobium > Rhizobium sp. BG4. The sequence continues at coordinate 764,539 of NZ_CP044127.1, read as the reverse complement.
TCCTCGCTGCCGGCCTGATCGTCATCGCAAGTGTCGGGAAGTTTGCGGGTGCATTCGCGGGCGCTAAGGTCAGCGGCTTCACTAACGCGGAGGCAATTGCACTCGGATGTGGCATGAACGCACGCGGATCGACAGAGGTGATCGTCGCCTCGATTGGCCTTTCTGTTGGCGTGCTGGACGAGCGGTTGTTCTCGGTGATTGTTGCCATGGCGGTTGTCACAACGATGGCCATGCCACCGACATTACGCTGGGCGCTAAAGAGACTGCCGATGCGGGACGACGAGAGAAACCGGCTGGAGCTTGAATCTTTCGAAGACACCAGCTTCCTATCGGATTTCGAGCGCGTTCTGCTTGTCACCGATGAGTCATCCAGCAGCGATCTGGCTTCCCGGGTGGCAGGGCATTTCGCGGCGGTCAGGAATATGCCTGTCACCGTTCTGGCGGTCGATGCGCCAGATGCCGACGCCGCCAAGGCAGAGCAATCGTCGAAGGCTGGCGATCGCGCAAAACTCGTCAGCGATCGCGTTCGCCAAATCGCCGGCGGCGCTGTGGAAGCCGCCTCTGAAGAAGGAGCTGAGGTCAGATCCGACATCCACGTGTCGATCAGAGAGCGGGATGGCAAGTTGGAAGATGTCCTCGCTGACACGGCAGAGAAGGGCCATGACATGATGTTCGTCGGCATCGAGCCGACGACGTCAGAAGGTGGCGGCTACAGCGAGTATCTTTCGACCATGATTGAAGCATTCGAAGGTACGACCGCTCTCGTCGCATCAAGAGGAAGAGTTCCAGCGGAGGATACCGAGCTCAGAATTCTTGTTCCCGTCAGCGGAACAGAGCGCTCCATGAAGTCTGCCGAGTTCGCATGCGTCATAGCAAAGGCGAGTGGTGCCGCGATATCCGCTGTCTATTTCCAGGAGCCTGGGCAAGCGGCGTCGCCGTCCAGGGTAAGCGACACCGGCAATATTCACCACTCTGCTTTCCAGCGCATCGATCAGATTGCGGGCTTCTACGATGTCGATGTGGAGAAAGTGGTTTCGCATGGTTCCTCCCCTGAGCTGGCGATCCTTGCTCATGCGAGAAAGGGCCGGTTCAATCTAATTGTTCTAGGGGTAAGCAAGCGTGCAGGCTCAATTCTTTCTTACGGAACAATAGCAGACACTTTGCTGGAGACCGCCGATCGATCCTTTGTATTCATAGAGACATAAGGGAAGGGCGCTCCATTGGCGTTTTAGAAAAGCCAGCCGAGGTCATTCGATAGTTCTAAAAGTAAGAAGGGTCGCGGAAACCCGACGCTTCGACCGAAACTTGAGCCGATCTTAATGATTTCCTTCTCCGCAGGCCTGATCCCGTGGCGTGGCATCGCCCTTACCGGCATGGGTCCGAGGTGCGCCCTTGGCATTTGACCTATCCTTGCACTTCCTTATGTCGGTGCCGGTCGTGCTGTTTGTCATGTATCCGTTGGTTGCCACCGGCCTCATGGTCTTGGCGGCGGTTGCTGCCAATCGATCAAGAGGCCCAGGTTTGACCGGACGAAATTCGCAGCGTTCGGTCGCTCATTCACGCGAGCGCGTCTCCGCCGGGAGGTCCCAGTTCGGACGATACGGTTCGTTCCACATCCAAATGACGAAGCAGATGCCACAAACCAGCACGCTTCCGATGACCGCCGCCACAACAATGCGGGTATCTCTCTGCACGCTTGAGTCCCTAGAAATATCATGTCGTGATGTATTCGAGGGTCGAGTATCGGTCAAGTTCTAATATCCGCCAACTTTTCAGGTGTCCCCTTAACCGTTGCGTGGCACGTCGGCGCCCGGCAAACGAAGGTTTCAATAATCGATTTGGCCGTCAAGAGTCCACAAGTTCCCTCGGGCGGACCGCCATGCCGGAGTGTCCCTAGCGAGCCTTGTCAAGGCGGGCGCTTTGGAGACAATCGCCGCTCCTGAGGCTGCAATCACGAGGTCGAAAGTCGCCTAGCCGCTTGCTGCATGCCGCTCCAGCGCGTGGCTTGCCATACGCCCCAGCGTAAGCCCCTGAACCAATATCGAGAAGACGACCACGCAGTCTGTCGTTGAGAGGAGGAGCGGCTTCCATTCGGTGTCTGGAAGCGACAGCGCCAGCGCGATCGTTATACCCACGCGCCGGCTATCGCAGGCCAGCACCACGGTCGTACTACGCTGGAAGCTATACCGACGCTTGACTGTCGCAACGGCAGATGCAGTGGCGACGAAGCGCGCGCCGACGGCAACCGGGATCGCAAGGAGCGAGACCGGAAGCTAAGCCGGGTCGAAGGCGAAGCACGGCAACTTCGATGCCGATCAACAGGGAGAGGATTGAATTGAGTATCTGATCGACCAGCGTCCAGGGGCCGAAAAGATGGCGCTGGGTCACGTCACTCAGCGCATCCTTTGGACCGCGGTTCCCTACGAGAATGTCGGCGAACACAGCGGCGAGCCAGGAGACGAAAAGCACAGCGGTTCATTGCGTAACGACCACATGTGACACGCCTGCGAAGTTCACTTGAAAAAGGGGTTGAACCGCTGGCGCTCATTGATTTATATCACGACATGATATTGCTATGACCGGAGCGTGACGTCGAGGTGTCAGATCCAATCAAACCCCGGCATCTGCCGAATGACGAGATCCTGGCGGATCGCCTGGGCCTCTCCACCAAGGAGTTCAAGCGATATCGCCTGCAGAACCTCGTTTCAGTTTCCACAGCGGACGCGGTCGGGAGCGACGGGTTTGTGGTCACCTGCCAGCTCGGTAACAGGATCTGGGAAGGGGTTATCCTAGATGGGACCGTCATCTCTGAAGAGGTCCGGTTTCTGCGCGGAAAGCGCGCCGGCAACCCGCCACCGATGGTTCGCCGCGGATCCTGATTCGACGTAAAGAAAGGAAAACAATGAAGAAGCTCGCCGGCCTCTTTGTCGCAATCTCGATCCCTCTGTCCGCCCACGCTGCGGCCAGAATGGTCTCTCAGACCGGCGACTGGGGCGTCTACTCCTTCGAAAGAGATGGAAAGCTTGTTTGCTACGCGCTTTCGGTGCCCAAGGAAGCCAGACCCTCGGAGGTCGATCACGGGAAGAACTACTTCCTGGTCGCGCCAGCGGAAAACGGCGGCAGCAACGAGCCAGAGGCCGTCCTCGGCTACGCAGTGCAGCCCGGTTCGGTACGGGTTTCCGTTGGCGAGAAGACGTTCAAGATGTTCGTAAAGGACAATACCGCCTGGGTCGCTGACGCCGCGCAGGAACCCGGACTCATCAACGCGCTTCGCTCCGGCAGTCGCATGACCTTGCAGGCGACGTCTGCACGAGGAACGCGTACTAGCTACGATTATTCTCTGTCAGGCATCACGGCTGCTTTGGAGCGGGTCGCGAGATGCAGGTGAAGCCGGGCTTAACCAATTCGAAACGAACGTGTAAGCGGGCGCCGCGAGTTCGCCAGGGAGGCGCAACGGCGGTTTACCTTTGCCCGAAAGTAGCGGTCCAATTCGTGCTTCGAGCTTTCGAACTTATGCCAAGGCGCTCTGCGTCGTGTTGGCCGACACTGTGGCGTAACCTCAAAATCCTCACATCGTATCCGCATTGAAGATACTGTTCAGGGTCCACAGTCGCCAAAATGTCGGCGCCACTTTCAAAAGTGGCCCGCCCGAAATCATTTCGGACGGGCCACGCGCGGACCGGACATCTCATCACGTCCGACCTGAACTCTAGCTGTCGGTGACTGGCGCGTCTCCTCCCGATCGCGGCAGTTCCTTCATTTTTACGAGCTGGTCGGCGCAGGCGTCGGCCGCGTTCGTGACGGTTCCGTCGATCCCCGCGATCTTCGCCCACCCACCTTCGGTGATGAAGTCGTCGCGCTGCCATGAGGACTTTGCCTGCAGCGCTTTGAGATTGTGCTCGGCGTCGTTCGCGGTAACAAAGTTATGAACGCAAATGCTTGCGACCAGATCCGCCTTGGCGTTACGGACGGCAATCTCGGTCATGACGTTCGCCCTGCCTGATGTCGTCCAGCCGCCCCAGGTGAAGCCGAGCACCATCGTCAATGCCGAGGCGCCGACGATCGACCAACCCCAAAGGGTCTTGGAAGGCCGGTATCGCGACCAGCCACTGTCGCCATTTTCCATAGCTGTTCTCCTCCATTTTATATCATGTCATGATACAAAATTGAGAGCGGAGGTCAATCACGCAATGATCAAAAAACGGTGACGCCGGTCAAGCGAGCTCGGTCACCTGTCGCAGTCGCGAGAGGGATTCGGCCAACAGCGGTTCGTTTTCGAGCATACCGTCGACATGAACCCTCGCCAGACCCTCAAGCACCTTTTCGCCCTTGTTGGTCATGCCGATCAGCACACTCCGCTTGTCGTCCTCAGCGGGTATCCGCTCCGCAAGATCAGCCGAACATATGCGGTCAACGAGCTGTACCGCGCCATGGTGATGCATCAGCATCTGTTCTGCGAGATCGCGAAGCTTGATCTGGCGGCCAGGCGCCGTGCGGACGACGAGAAGAACCTGATACTGCTGGGAGGTCACGCCAGCCTCGGCGAGCGCCGCCTCGCTGAAGGACAGGAATCGGCGCATGGCAAGCCGGAAGCCAGCAAGTCCATCATAGACTTCGTCAGCCGGGCCGGAAATCCGGCGTCCCGATCGAGGCATTCATTAGTCCTTCCAAAATGTCATGATGTGATATAAACGTCGAACCACGCCAGGAGAATGGATCGCGTGTGCGAGATGCGGAGACGGTGCAAACCACCGGCGTCGACCGATCACTCGCGGACCATATTCTTCTGATGCTGGCAAAAAGACTGTGCCTATTTCGTGACGTCGAGAAAACATTCATCATGGTTGGCAAGAGCAGGTCAGGAACGCAGCCATTTGAGACCGATCGTTTCGGCGTCCGGATCGAAGGGGATGGTACCTGGACGGTGTTCGACATCTTCACCGGCTGGCCGGCAGATTATGTCGGACGGTTTCTCGATGGATTGGACAAGGGCGTCGCCGACAGCCTTTGCGCCGTCGTAAACGCCTTGGACAAGCGCCACCGCGTGACGCCGCGCCGCTGAAACGGCTCTTTCCAGATCGATTTCAGGCCGGAAATATCCGAGCGATTGCATTTCCATCTCCTAATGCTATCTGAACCTGTCTCGAGGAAGGGGATGCCATGAGCTCGCGCTTGATTTGGTCGATATCGGTTCTGGCGCGGCGGATCTGGTTCAGGGCGACCCTGTTCTCAATCGCGGCAGTTGCCACCGCCCTGCTGGCGATCGTCGTCACGCCCTACATCCCGGCGGACTTGTCGACGAAGATCGGCGCCGACTCCGTCGATAATATCCTGGGTATCATCGCTTCGAGCATGCTCACCGTCACGACCTTCTCGCTCAGCACAATGGTCTCGGCTTACTCTGCGGCAACGAGCAACGTAACGCCGCGTGCGACCCGTCTCGTCATGGAGGACAGCACGACACAAAACGTGCTGGCGACTTTCGTCGGCTCGTTTCTGTTCAGTCTTGTCGGCATCGTCGCCCTGACGACGGGCGCATATGGCGAGCAGGGGCGGCTGGTTCTCTTCGTCGTCACGATCGGCGTCATTGTGCTCATCGTGGTGACGCTTTTGAGATGGATCGACCACCTGTCCCGGCTAGGAAGGGTGACAGAGACGACACGCCGTGTGGAGGAGGCGACGCTCGACGCCGTAAAGGCCTGGCGGAAATCCCCGAACCTCGGGGGGAAAGCCCTCGACGCAGACAGTCTCGAGCCCAGGGCCGGTGACACACCGTTTTTCACGGACGAGATCGGCTACGTGCAGCATGTTGATGCAGCGGCGCTGGCGAAAATCGCCGACGAGATAGAGTGCGACGTGGTGATCTTGGCGTTACCTGGCAAGCTTGCCTCGCCCGCCCGGCCGCTTGGATGGCTGCGTGGAGCTTTGGGCGAGGATGTTTTGGATCGGGCCGCGGCCTGCTTTTCGATCGGCGACGTCCGATCCTTCGATCAGGACCCGCGGTTCGGAGCGTCGGTACTAACTGAGATCGCGTCGCGCGCCTTGTCTCCTGCTGTCAATGATCCGGGGACCGCCATCGACGTCATCTCCCGCGCGATGCGAATCCTTTACTCCTGGCACGAAGCAATCGGCGAGGCGCCGGAGGAGGCTGTCTATCGCCGGCTCAATGTCGCGACACTGACGGCAGCCGACTTGTTCGACGACCTGTTCACGCCGATCGCCCGCGACGGCGCCGGCCTTGTCGAAGTCGGACTTCGACTTCAGAAGACCCTCGCAGCTCTTTCTAAGCTCGGCCCGCAATTCCATTCAAACGCCGTGCGCCATTCGAAGGAGGCACTCGATCGAGCGGCCGCGGTGATACACATTGACGCCGACATGGAGAGGTTGCGGGCCGCTGCTGCACCCATCATTGCTGACGGTAAACATATTTGGGCGCCGGGCGCAGAGGATTGATGGGACACGACATCAAGGTTGCCGAGCGCCGTTCAATGATTTCGCTTCTACGCAATCGATCACGACGGCAGCGTCGTCCCCGGCGACGGCTCACTGACGGCGCCGTTTCGCAGACCGGTTCGTCGATCGGCACGGTCTACCTCGCTAAGGCGTCCAGGGAACAAGTTCTCCGAGCCTAGAGGGCCACAGTCCGAGATCGTCTTGCACCGCAACTGGCAACGCGTCCCTCTGCCGCACCAGCAAGGCGTGATGGATTGCGGCTTCGAGTGGTTCCGCTTCGCCTTGATGCGGTTGGCCTCTGATTGCGAGCTCGCCGGTTGTCCTTACGTCGTCGCCTGCGACGATGATAACATGCCCCGGATAAGACGATGCGGTTCCGCTATCCACCAGGTCGAATCTTCGCATTCATTCCCCCTTGTCACTGCTTTCGGCGCCTCTCGGAGCATCCGAAGCTATTTCGGACCACACCTCTTCAATGGTCTTGCCGGCCTTTCGGAGCGCCACGATCCTGGCAATTGTGGCATAGGCCACTGGATCGCTTCGGTTGACCGCCGTTTGCCTGCACCACTGGTCGAGAAGAAGGCTCACAGCCACAAGCTCACGGGCGTCCGTCCTTTGAGCGTGCGGTTGACGATGAAGGGCAGGGCTTACGAATCCAATGACCTTAAGACCTACCGCTGCGGCTGAAAATATCATGTTGTGATACTAATTCACTTTTGGACGTGAAGGAAATGACAATACCGCGAGCGGTGTCTGCTGCTGGGAAGGCGCAAGCATTGGTAGGGCTCGGTGGAGTGTCAGTCTCCGCCGGGCAGGTCGAGCCCCACCCATCTCAGGCGACTTTGCTCGTAGACGCTTAGTGTCGGAACCAGGGAGGACGGATCGTGGAAACATCCCAGGGCGAGCGCGACGAGATCCTCCCGAAAGTCCGTCATCCAAAAAACGTCGACCCGCAGTCAAGACAGAACTTGAACTCGATCGATCTCCCGCTGTCTTGCGCCCTCGTGTAACGTCGCGAGGCTCCTGAAGCCGCCACCTCTTCCCGGTCGAAGAAGACCGCTACCCCGAATGCACTGCCAGTGCGGCGCTTGCACTCCTGGCAGTGGCATGCGGAGATCTTTACGGGGGCCGCGTTAGCCCTGATGGTAAGCTGGCCGCAGGAGCAACTGGCTTCTCGCGTCACTGTCGCTTTGGTCTGATCCTCCATATGGCCTGCGTCTTTCCCAAATCCACAGCGAGCACTATGTCGAGGTCTGTCGCCGCCGTTGCTTGTCGAGTGCATTCATGACGATGCATAGGGACTTCGATCCGCCTTCGTCCATCAGTGTTGTTGTGCGTCCGTAGTACTCCGCGGCGAGCCCGGTGAACAGATCGAAGATTGTCCAGGAGCCGTCATGTTCGCGGCGAATAGAATACCGGTCAGTGAGATAGTCGCGCATGGTCGTCGGCCGAGTGTGTTAGGTTCGATTTGATCCCGGTTCCTTCTCCGCAGCGCGTCGCGCCCGGATTGCGGCGGCGATAAAGACCCGCGACAGACCGTGGTAAAGCGGTTCACGTGAAAGCAAGCGCGAGGTCACGTAACCGATCATCGACACCGCCATGATCGGGATGACGGCCTGGTGGTCGCCGGTCATCTCCAGGATAATGACGAAGGCCGTCATTGGCGCTTGTACGACGCCTGCGAAGTAACCCGCCATCCCGAGGATTGCTGCAAGGGCGATGCTGGTGCCGAGCAGGGAGCCGACGGTGCTGCCAAGACCGGCGCCGACGGCGAGCGACGGCGCGAAGATGCCGCCGGGTATGCCTGACAGCATCGATAGGAAGCTGGCTGCAAGTTTCTCGACACAGAAGAGCAGGGGCAAGGCATTGCCCTCGACCGCGCCACGCGCCTGCTCGTAGCCGGTGCCGAAGGTGGTGCCGCCGGATGCGATACCGATGACAGCGATTCCCAGTCCGCAGGCTCCCGCAAGTGCCAGCGTGCGCTTCAGCGGTCTCGGTTGCGCCCAGCGGCGGATCTTCTGGCCGAAATGCAAGGCAAAACCGCTAAATGCGGCACCAAGGGCGCCGCCACCCACACCGCAGATCAAAACCAGTCCCCAGTCACGAAGGTCGGTCGGCGCCGCCGAGGCCATACCGAAATAATTGTAGCTGCCCGAAAGCCCGAGTGCGGCCAGACCGGAGAGGATGACGGCGGTCAGCACCAGCCCGTTGGCTCGCGATTCATACGTACGGCTCATCTCTTCGATGGCAAAGACGATACCGGCGAGCGGCGTGTTGAAGGCAGCGGCGATACCTGCTGCCGAACCCGCCAGGATCAGCCCGCGTGCCTGCGCCATGCCGCCAAAGCGGGCGACGGCGAGCATGATCGAAGCGCCCACCTGTACCGTTGGCCCTTCGCGGCCGATCGAGGCGCCGCAGAACAATCCAAGCACTGTCAGTACGATCTTGCCGAAGGCAATCTTCAGCGACAGCAGCCGTGCCCTGTCTTCTGCGTGATGTAAGTGTCGCGCTGCAATTGCCTGCGGAATGCCGCTGCCGCCTGAATTCGGAAACAACGTCGACGCCAGATAGGCCGACAGGATGAAGCCCGCCGGCGTCAGCAACAGCGGCAGCAGGAAGCTTCCTTCAGCGACAGAGTTGAGAGATAGGAATGCGTTTTGCGCCAGATCCGCGAGCTTGGCGAAACCGACGCTTATTACACCGATCGCGAAGGCCCCGCACCAGAACACCAGTCTTGGCTTCCAGAGAGAAAACGAACCCCAAATCACGCGGGAGCGGCGAAGAAGCTTGGAAGGGCGGTAACGGCTTGGCATGGCGGACTCGGTACGTGACGCAGGCAAGAAATCTTCTAACGCCAAAGGCGCCCGGAGATCACCCCCCAAGAATTGAAAATGCGCCGGATCGGGGTTTGTTGCTCCGTGCCGAACCACCGAGCACGTTATACTCAGCGCCTTCGGAAGGGGATCGCCATCCCTCGGCCAGACGACGTTTCCACGATGCAGGCTCTGGTGAAAGACCATTGCCTGACGAAGGCAATCAATCCGGACAGCGAGGAAGGGCGGGACCTCGCGCGCGAGTTGCTGAAGTGCTTTCAGATCGGCGTGACCAATAAAAGCAGACCAATTGAACCGCTCGCGTCCCGCATCTGACGCCGATCGAAGCTTGTGATGTATACGCGTCTACGTCGGTTGCTTCCTATGGCCCGACGCCCTCAGGACGACGGCCCCGGCCACGCCCGATGCAAGCGAGCCCGCAAGGATCCCGATCTTCACGTGATCTTGAGACGACGCATCCGGGAAGGCCAGCAGTCCGATGAACAGGCTCATCGTGAAGCCGATGCCGCAAAGCAGAGACACGCCCGTCATCTGCGACCAGGTCGCCCGCGCCGGAAGCTGCGCCAACCCGGACTTGACCAGAAGCGCCACCGTTCCAAGCACGCCTGCAAGCTTCCCCAGGAAGAGGCCGGCGGCGACGCCGATGGTCACCGGCTCCGCAAGGACGTTTGCCGACGCGCCTGCGAAGGAGACGCCGGCATTGGCGAAGCCGAATATTGGCACGATGAAGAAAGCCACCGGCTTCTGGAGTGCGTGCTCCAGTTTATGGAGCGGTGAGTCCGCGTCCGAGGCTTCGGGCGCGCCGGGGGTGACCTTCAGCGGAATGGCAAGCGCCAGGACGACTCCCGCGAGCGTGGCGTGAATCCCTGACAGGAAGACGGCGATCCATAGGAGAACTCCCAGCGCCAGATAGGCCCAGATGTTCTTCACGCCGGACCGGTTCAGGATCACCAAGTTTCCGATCAAGACGGCTGCGACGGCAAGTGCAAGAACGTTGATGTCTGCCGTATAGAAAATGGCGATGACGATCACCGCGCCGAGGTCGTCGATGATCGCCAGCGCCGCCAGGAAGATCTTCAGCGAGGCGGGCACCCTATCCCCGAGAAGGGAAAGGACGCCGAGTGCGAAGGCGATGTCGGTCGCGGTTGGAATCGCCCATCCTCTCAAGGTCGACGTGTCTGAAAGATTGAAGGCGATGTAGATCAGTGCGGGCAGCACCATTCCGCCCGCTGCAGCGGCGCCTGGAAGAATTCGTCTGCTCCAGCTCGACAGTTGTCCGTCCAGCATTTCCCGCTTGATCTCAAGGCCTACCAGCAGGAAGAAGGCGCTCATGAGGGCGTCGTTGATCCAGTGCTGTAGACTGAGCGGGCCGAGGTAGACATGCAGGGCGTGGAAGTAGACGTCTGCGGCGGGAGAGTTTGCGACGACGATCGCCAGCACGGCCACCGCCATCAGGATCAGGCCGCCCGACGCCTCGCTATCGAGAAACTGACGCAGCGTGGACTTGATGCGGCCTTGGATCGTTTTCGACACGGGTTCGCTTCTCCGATGAAGGTTGATCTCAGTCTCCGTCAATAAGGGGAATCCCCGGCGCACGCAGCACACGCGTGTCTCATAAGTAAGGACTGGATATGGGTTTGCCTAGTGAAATCGACAGGCGCGCCCGTTCTGACAAAGGCTTGAACGGCACGTCAGGCGCCTTACTTGTCGATCAGCAGCCTGAACCGGGCCGTGCATTCCGTCTCTTCCCATAGGAGGTCGCTAATGCGTCCCTCTCAAACGATATTGCTTGCCGTCACAGCAGTCGCGATCGCCGGACTGCTATACTTGGCTTTCTCCGTCGGCCATACCGTCGCCCCGCCACCCGTCTAGGAAGCGAGATGGAATGAGGCTCAAAGCCGAACCACCCAGCGACGCCGGCGGCGCCGACCGCAATTTGCCCCAGTGCAAGGAGGACCAGAGCGCGATCACTTATAGACGCCACTTATTTCTGACATGCATGCGTCTTCCACTCAAAATTGCGTTTCCCTTCCTTAGCGTGAAGCGTTAGACGCCTGCAAAGCGCGTGTGGCGGCTTCCCCGGCGCCGGCCCCTGTGCGGGAATGCTTGAAGGACGTCTCCGGCGGTCGGCTGTTAGTGGGAGGTCTTTTCAGCTGCTGGAGGCTTATCTGTAAGTATGGTTCGCCGGGCGAGTGCACCCAAGGTGAGACCCTGGACGATGATGCTGAACAACACCACCGCATAGGTGGAGGAGAGAATGGCGAGCTTGGCCGGGCTCTCCGGAACAGACAGGGCCAGCGCAATGGAGATGCCACCACGGATGCCCGCCCAGGTGAGGAATGGCACGTTCCTGGTCGACATCATATCGCTCGACCAAGCAGCCATGGCGGGCGCGCCGACGGCGATCAACCGAGCAAACAGAACAAGGGGGATGGCGACGGCCGCTATCTCCAGGGATCGTGTGTCGAATTTCAGGACGAGTACTTCGAGCCCGATCAGCAGGAAGAGAACCGAGTTGAGGATCTCGTCGATCAGCGTCCACAACCCGAACAGATAGGTCTGGGTGCGATCACTCATGGCCTTGCGCGGTCCGTGGTAGCCAATCAGCAGGCCCGCAGCGACCACGGATAACGGTCCGCTGACGTGAAGGCGATCGGCGATCGCGTAAGTGGCTGTGACAAGGGCAAGCGAGATCAGGACCTCGACCGAATAGTCGTCGATCAGGCGCATAGCCCAGTAAGCAATACCCCCGGTAACGATGCCAAGCAGGAGACCGCCGCCGCCTTCCACGAGAAGGAGTTTGATAATCGACCCGGCGGTGATGGTGCTGTCATGACCCTGCGTCGCAAACAGCAGCATCACGGTGAACAGAACAATCCCGATACCGTCATTGAAGAGTGATTCGCCCTGCATTTCGACCTCAAGATTGGCAGGCACCTTGACGTTCTTGAGGGTTGCCAGAACCGCCACGGGATCCGTAGGGCTGATGAGGGCGCCGAATACCATCGACCAGGCCAGCGGCATCTCGAGTCCGAACAGTTTTGCGATGAGCCAGAAACCGACGCCAACAATAGCGGTGGACACGATCGTTCCGAACAGGGCGAGGATAGCCACAGGCGCAGCGCGGTCGCGCATCCTGCCCAGATCGACATGCAGCGAGCCGGCAAACAGCAGAAATGCGAGCATCCCGTTCATCACCACTTCGGTAAAGTCGATCCGAAGCAAGGCCTGGGTCAGCGGCTCGAAGAGGTGCCGCTTGGGATAAGCGGCGTCGACGGCGACAAGGATCAACGACGCCCCCACACTCATCACCAGAAGGCCGATCGTGTTCGGCAGCGGCAGGTACTTGTGGTTGATCCAGCCGAGGGCGGCCGATAGAGTCAAGAGAATGGCGGAGAGTTCAAAGATCGACACATCTACCCCGAGTGATCTGTGGTTTCTATCCGGAAGCGCGGATTGGCCGGAGACCGAACGCGCTTTTGCCGATCGAGAGCACGTTCGTCGCCGAGGATGGCACAACGTACAGCTTAAAGGCATTGGCGAACGGCAGACCGATGCCGCTCATTCCGGTTCTCCATCGGAATATACGTGGCATTCGTATTGAATTGATCGATTTTTCTGATAGGTGAGCGGTGTCCCTGCTGCAGTCATTGCGGAAATGCTTGGGCTGGTCCATCCGGTTTTGAACGAAACCGCGGTCCGGGCGAACTGGGGTTCTGCAGGCGGTCTTGGCGCGCCAAACCCTGAAGCGCTCTGCCGAGTCTCACGATGGAACTTCGATGCCCTAAGACAGGGTTTCGCATTGAAACGCGCACTACCCAATACCAAACGCGGCGTCACTCTCGGGTGTAGCGACCTCACGCCGTCGATGGAGGGCCGTCCGACCGCGGCCTGCGAGGAGCAGATCCAGTTCATCCCTCGAATTGCCGAAGCGCTCGATAAGCCGGCGGGCCTCGTGCCTGCTGACGCCGTACTGCCGGCGGAGCGACGCGATGTTGTGGATCGCTTCCGGCTCATTTTGACCGTCTGTGGTTTCGTCCTGGGGCTCGCTCATGTCAAAACTGCCTTTATTATCATCCAGACGGCCATCGCGACCATCATGAGGTTTTCGGTCAGGGATATGAATCCCAAGGGAACGTTGCTGTCGCCACCAAGGCACGCGCACTTCAACTCGCGCTTCTCGACGTAGACCGCCTTGAATACTGAACAGGCGCCGATCGTACCGATGGCCAGTGCGACCGGCGAGGCGATCAGGGCCAACATCCCGCCTGCGATCATCAGCACGCCCGCGAAGGCTTCGGCGAATGGATAGATATAGGCGTAGCGAACCCAGCGCCGAGCCAGGAGATCGTAGCCGAGGAACATGTTCGTGAAACTCTCCAGGTCGCGCAGCTTTAGGATCGCCAGCTCGCACATGCTGAAGGCGGCAAACCACTCGACCGTGCGAAGCGATGCCAGAGTCCCGGCAGCACAGCCAGCTGCAATCGCCATCGATGCGGTCATCGCAAATACTGCCACGACCGGCACGTAGGAAGTGGCGTCCGGATCCTTTAGAGGATCGCCAAAGAAATTGCGAAGGTCGTCGTACCCACCGACGGGTCTGCCGTCGATGAAAATCTGCGGTGTGGTGCCAACGTCCTGGTCAGCCTTGAAGCGATCCGTTTCTTCACGGGTCCTGAGCCAGTGGTCCTCGACCCGATATCCTTCGCGTTGCAGCAGGTCGAGCGACTTGAGACCGAACGGACAGATGTGGTCCTTCATGACCATGCGGTAGATGACGGCCTTCTTGACCGGCGTCGCCATGAGCATCACGATGCTCCCGCACCGCGGGTTGACGTACGGTGGATCAGAAGGTCCGCGTCTTCGTAGGCCCACCGCGCGAACGCGTCCAACGTTTCCGACCGGGTAAAGGAAACGCCGAAGACGCTCACGCTGTAGTCGACGACGCCGCAGTCGATCCTCGCGACATATCTGCGATTGCGGCCGCCACGCGCGACGTAAGAATGGTTCGGCCTGATGAGGGTAGGCTGCATCTGCGTACTCCCTTTATCAAAAGATAATGGAGAGGCGCCCTTGCGGTTCCGCGATCCGCAAAATTTATATCACGTCATGATGAAGGTGCTTCAAAGATAGAACAGGACATAAACAGATCCGCCATAGATGCTCGCGCACATGATGGCTGCTCCGGCGAGAAAAAGCTTCACGTCCATCCCGTCAACCTCAGTTGACCGCCTGCTGGGTCTGCATTTGCGACACGACTTGGGGCGCTTCTGCGGGGATCGACGCGACAGCGAACATGACGGCGACATAGGCTGCGAATACCGTTGAAATGAAAGCCGTCTTCGTCATCGTATCATCCTTTATATCATGTGATGACATTCTTTAACGCTTCGACCATATTGTCAATCCTGAATACAGGCTGAACAAAACTGGGAGGAGGGGGCGATGACGGCCGAGAAAATATTGATTGTGGAGGACGACGCCATCCTGGCCGCCGATCTTCGCGACATAGTGACAAGCTTCGGCTACGAGACGTCCGGCGTCGCCGATAGTTTCGAGACCGCTCAAGCGCTCGCTCCGTTCAGCGATATCGCGCTTGTCGATGTCAAACTTCGAGACGGTGCAACGGGTCCCAGGGTTGGACATTATCTGGCAAGCGAGTTCGGGTTGGCAGTCGTGATGGTGACTGGCAATCCCGAGGCCATTCAAACCGGACTTCTGGGCGTCGTGGGCGTGATATCCAAGCCAGTTCATCCGCCGATGATAGGCAAGGTCCTGACCTATCTGCAGGACATCCGAAAAGGCGGCCGTGGCATTCCCCCGGGGGGATTACGACTATTAGACTGAGCTGGCAAGGGCAGGGGTATAGCGATGAAAGACATGCGCGCCGAACTCGGCCTTTGGGTCGGTCGGATCGAAACCATACTCATCGATCGGGGAGTGCTCGATGAAAAAGGACAGCTTGCCGTCGGGATAGGGCGTTCTTTCCCGCAGGAGGTAGAGGAGATTCTCGACGGCTTCATAGAGAATCCAATCGAGTTGATTGGTTTCCTGAGGATTTCGCGCGATGCGCGCGATGGAATGCCGCTGTCGCCGGCAGTCCTGACGGCGGCACATCTCATGGCGAAGGAGGTCTTGAACGTGTTGCAGCGCTCGGAATTCGATCGATAGACAGGAGCCCGGCTCGTTCAAAAAGTCATTGCCACGATCCATACGAGGACACCTATCCCGAGGATCGCGCCAATGCCGACCGTGCCATAGTTGGGTTCGTGATCCATGCCTCGTCCAGCTCACTGGCCAAGCGTGCCTGAGCGATCAAACCATACGCCGAGGAGAGTAACGAAAGACACGATCGCCAGAAAACCGGCTCACGGCGAGCAGCAGGACGCTCGGTATCTTCTTGATATCCGGCTCCGGCGGCGGCGGCCCAGGATTGAACTCCCTGATAACGGCGACGACGAAACAGAAAGCGCTGAAGACGACCAGAATCGTCCCCGTCGTGACAATGAGGATTTCCGGAACGACGTCCGCCAAGAGTGCTTTCGCTCCTATCCCGCTGGCAAGCGCCGTTAAGCCCGTTCGCATCCAGGCAGCATAGGTGCGTTCGGCGGCATAGATCGTGCGGTCGGCGGCAAGCACTGTGCGCCGGTCTGGTCCGGCCTCATCGCTGCGCTGGCTCATGCTGCCAAGCCTCCTGTCCCCCGCCGGGCGCCCATCATGGCTCGGCCTCTATCCTGACGGGTATCGATTTAGAGGCCGGCGTCTTCGAAAGCTCGTCGTGATGATCGATCGCATTAAGAACGTTGCACTCCGGATAGTAGGAACAGATCGTCCCCTTCGGCAGGGCGTGCTGTGTTACGACTAGACCGCCGAGCTCTCGCCGCCTGCCGTCCTCGAAGTCGCTGACGAGCCGCACTGTCTGTCCGGGCGCGAGGCCGGCTTCGGCGATGTCTTCGGCGCACATGAGGACGACATCGCGCGTGCCCTCGATCCCGCGGAATCGGTCGGAATATCCATAGATCGTCGTGTTGAACTGGTCGTTCGATCGCATCGTCAACAGTCGGTAACGGCCAGGTCTGTCGGGGAAGGACAGCGAGTTCAGTTGATCGGGCGTTGTGAAGACCGCCTTCTTTTCCGGGGTCTTCCAGATGCGGTCGTGCGCCGCGTTGCCACGATAGAAGCCGCCGGGTTCGTTGAGCCGCTCGTTGTACTTCGCGAAATCTTCCGGGTAGGTCTTCTCGATGAGGTCCCGCACGAGGGAGTAGTCGCCGGTCCAGTCGTCCCATGTCACTTTGGGATTTACGGGAAGGGTCGCCTTGGCGATCCCGGCAATGATGGCGAGTTCACTCTTCAGGTGCTCCGAGGCCGGGCTGCGCTTGCCGATCGAGCCGTGGATGTGGGAGAAGCTGTCCTCGATGGAAATATATTGGTTTCCGGTCGCCTGATCGTCTACCTCCGAGCGCGAGAGACATGGCAGGATATAGGCCGCCTTTGCCGGAAAGAGATGGCTTCGATTGAGCTTGGTCGAGACCATCACGGTCAGTTCCTGCTTCGCCCATGCGACTTCCATGTCCCTCTGGTCGGGACGGCCCGAAGCAGATTGCCGCCGAGCGATACGAAGCCCTTGACGTGACCGCTCATCAAGCCCTTCACCGCGTCGACCATATGGGTGCCATCCTCCGTCGGCGGATCGAAATCGAAAAGTTCCTTCAGCTTGTCCATCGGAACCAGCTTGGTCTTTTCTGCGATGCCGACCGTACGCTGGCCTTGGACGTTAGAGTGGCCGCGCACGGGACAGACGCCTGCGCCTTCGCGCCCGATGTTGCCCCGCAGCATCAGCAGGTTGGCCAGCATCGCGATGTTGAGCGCGCCCTTCGAATGCTGTGTGAGGCCCATGCCGTATACGCCGATGACCCTCTCGGCCTCGACATATATTTGACCGGCCCGGCGGATGTCGGGCTCGGTTAGACCGCTCTCGCGCTCGATGTCGGACCAGGATGCCGTCCGGACACAGTCGACGAACCGGTCGAAGCCCGTCGTATGCTGCTCGATGAACTCGACGTCGAGGATGCGTTTAAGACCGAGCGTCTTGGCGTCGTCGTCGGCCTCGACCACCACCTTGCAGAGGCCAAGGATTGCCGCGACATCGCCGCCGCTTTGCACCTGCAGATATAGATCGGAAATTACCGTCTCTTCGCCTGTCAGCATTTGGCGCGGGCTCTGCGGATTGACGAAACTGACAAGGCCCTGCTCGATCACCGGATTGAAGGTGACGATCTTCGCCCCACGCTGCTTCGCCTCCTGGAGAGGGTGCAGGAAGCGTGGGCTGTTGCTTCCAGGATTCTGCCCGAAGAAGAACAGGCAGTCGGTCTTTTCCAGATCGTCCCAGACCACGGTACCCACCGGCGAGCCGATCACCTTGGTCAGGCCGACCGACGTCGTCTCGTGACACATGTTGGAGCTTTGCGGGAGGTTGTTGTTGCCGTAGAGACGTGCGAGCAGAGCATAGAGATAGGAGGCTTCGAGACCGGCATGGCCGGAGGAATAGAAGACGACCTCCTTTGGTTCTAGGCGCTTCAGCACGGCGCCGATGCCGGAAAACGCCTCTTCCCAACTGACTTCGACATAGCGATCCGTGTCGGCGTCGTAGCGCATCGGATGCGTAAGGCGTCCGGCCATTTCGAGGTCGTGATCTTTCCAGTCGCGAAGTTCCAGGACCGTGTGGTCGTTCCAAAAGTCGGGCTTGCACCGTGCCGAGGTCGATTCCCACAACGTCGCCTTCGCCCCGTTCTCGCAGAACCCAAAGGGATGGTAGTTTGCCGGCTTCGGCCAGGCGCAGGAAACGCACATGAAGCCGCCAGGCTTGTTCTGCTGCTTCAGGGTTTCGAGGACCGCCGGATTGGAAAGGGTCTCGCCGTAAATGCGCGCGATCGATTTCACCGATCCCCAGCCGCCGGCCGGTCCTTCGGATGCAGGGTCAGTCAGATGCTCGTTCATGAAAACCTCCACGCCGTAGGAAATGCAAACGCGCGGGCGATGCATCGGTTTCCAGGTGGCGAACTTTTAATGCGGGACGCTATCGATGTATGCTTCGATTGTTTGAGCGCCCGTGCAAAGGCGGAAGGCCCGCCCATAATGACGTCAAGGCTGATGCGCCGACGAGCGACCACGCCCAGAGGGTTTTTGAGGGGCGATAGGGTGCCGACCAGCGTTCTGCGTCCGCGATAGCTGTTATCCTGGTTTTATATCATGTCATGATACAAGAACGAAGTTGGAGATCAATCACGACGTGATAAAAAACTTTGACGGCGTCAGGCGAGCTCGGTGACCTGTCGCAGGCGGGAGAGGGATTCCGCCAGCAGCGGCTCGTTTTCGAGCATGCCATCGACGTGGATGCGGGCAAGTGCTTCAAGGACCTCCCGCCCTTTCGAGGTCAGGCTAATCATGACGCTGCGCTTATCGTCCTCCGCCGGGATACGCTCCGCCAAGCCAGCGGAACACATGCGGTCGACGAGCTGGACGGCGCCATGGTGATGCATCAGCAACTGCTCGGCGAGATCTCGAAGCCTGATCTGACGATGAGGGGTGGACCGCACCACGAGGAGGGCCTGATATTGTGGAGACGTGACGCCCGCTTCCGCAAGCGCGGCCTCGCTGAACGCCAGGAAGCGCCGCATTGCGAGCCGGAAGCCGGCCAGACCTTCATAGACTTGATCGCTCAGGGCCGCTGATTTTGAACGGGACATCGAAAAGACCTTATATGTGTCATGGTATGATATAATCGGCATGGCCACGCTGAGATAACGGTTCGCGGGCCGGTGGAGTCTGTGCGGGAGACGCTGCAAAGCAGCGGCATCGAGTCGATGCTCGCGAACCATAATCTCACCAAATACGCGTGACGACTGTGCCAAATTCGTGACGCCCCTGCATTTTGTGCGTGGGGTGGCTCGTCCTGCGATGCCAACGGAAATCAGTGCTCGTGACGGGTCTACTGCCGTTTGCTTGTGACCAAAAGCGCTGCAGCACTAAGCGGCCGTACCGAGCACAAGCAAAGCAGTCATGGCACCCTCTGGTCGGGCGGCGAGATCCGCCCTGATGACCTTTTCTACCGCAGCGACCGTTTCGAACAGAAGGCCCGGGGATCGCTCCTCGATCTCGCTGCGAAGCGGCGTGCCCTCGCAGAATGCCGCCGCGATCGTGCCGGCGTCCGGTGCTGTCGATGTCAGCTCGACGCGATCGCAGGAGACGGCCGAGAATCCTGCCGCCGACATCTGCGCTCGGATGACATCCTGATCGTAGTATGAATACGGCAGCCGGCGCAGGAACGACGGTGGGTCTGCAGGAAACAGCCTCGCCAGTGCCTCGTCCACGGCCCTGGCGAAGTCGTTGTCGTGAAGCCAGTCCCAGGTGCAAAACAGGAACCTGCCGTTCTTGCGCAGAACCCGCGCAGCTTCGCGAAACGCTGCCACCTTGTTCTGATAAAACATGACGCCGAACTGCGAGACGACCAGATCGAACATTTGCGGCCCGAAGGGCAGCTTACCAGCGTCGGCCTCCAACCAGTGGACCTCCAGCCCCTCGGTCGCCCTGCGCCCCTCAGCTGCCATGGCCGGGCTGATATCAGTCGCCACGATTTCAGCGGTTGGCATGCGAGAGCGAAGCGCGCGTGTCAGGACGCCGGTGCCGGCTGCGACTTCGAGGATGTTTGCTGGACGGGATCGGGCGGCATACTCGACCATGTGCACGGCATAGGGATCGAAGAGGATCGGAGAGAGTAACGTTTCGTAGCTGGAAACGAGGCGATCGTTGAACGTCGGATTCAACCAGCCGGAGGTCTGCTGCGTCTCGATCATACCAAACCTCCGCGATCAGTGGAACGTGGGCACTGCGACACGAGAAGCGCTGATTCCGTCGAGAACCGCAATCAGTTTCTCGAACTCGATTAAGATGCCGAGGAGCTCTGCTGTGTCCATTGCTGCAATCTCGTCCAGAGACGTCTTGACGGACGCAATGAGGGTGTCGATCCAGAAGCGTTTGTCCGGCCGCACGCCCTCAAGCGCCGTCGTGCGGTAGGCTTCAAGCTGTCCGAGTATTCGCTCGATCAGGCCCAGGCGGCTCTGACGATCAAGCTGTGGCAGAACAAGGCACGCATCACGGATATCGGTCGCCAGCGTCATTCGGGTCCTCCCCAGGGCAGATCAACAGCTAACACAACCGTCGCGTTTGATCATCCGGACTTTGGTCCGGGATCGCAGCTTGGTCCGCATCCGTACAAAGCGCGGCCGATCAGGTCCCCGAGCCGCAATCGTCTATCAGTCAGAAGCACCGTCCGGCATTACAGGCTTCCGAAAGTGCCCGCGACAACTGGGTCTGACTGAACGGCTTCGACAATCGGACGACATCGCTCAGAAGCTCGGCCCCCTCGGGAAGCTCGGCGTAGCCTGTCGCTAGAATCAATGGAAGGCTCGGATACTGCTGCCTTACGCGCCTGCAGAGCTCTGCGCCGGTCATGTGGGGCATGGCATGGTCCGTGATCACGACAGCAGGGAGCTCACCACTATCCAATATCGTCATGGCCTCCGCCCCGGAGGACGCCTGCATGGTTTCCATGCCGAGATCCTCAAGTAAGAGGACTGTGTTCATGAGCACCAGCGCGTCATCATCGACCACCAGGACCGTCATGGCGGTTGGCGCGGGATCAAACACGGTCTCGGGGGTAGAAGCGGCCAATGTCGACGGCTCCCCTGACACCGGAAGCCAAAGCTCGGCTGTCGTGCCGACACCCGGTTTAGACTTCAGCACCAGTTGTCCGCCGCACTGTGCCATGAGCCCCTGGACCATCGCGAGACCCAATCCTGTGCCCTTGCCGACGCCTTTCGTCGTGAAGAATGGTTGGCTGGCATTTGCGAGTGTCTCTGCATCCATCCCCTCTCCCTGATCGGCAATCGAAAGGCAGACGTAGTCGCCTGTCGCGAGCGAGTTAGCACTGCCTGTTGTCACATACCGCCGCTCCGCCGTGATGGCGATTTCGCCACCATCCGGCATTGCATCGCGCGCATTCACGACGAGGTTGAGGAGCGCACTCTCCAACTGATTGGCGTCGGTAAGCACGGGGGGAAGATCAGCTGGAAACGCGGTGTTGATGACAACCTCCGGGCCGATCGTTCGACGCATCAGGTCTGCCATCCCGCCGACAAGGTCGGGAACGCGTAGCGAGTCGATCTTCAGCTCTTGCCGCCGTGCGAACGCCAGAAGCCGTTGCGTCAACGTTGCGCCGCGCTGGGCGCCCTGAATGGCATTTTCGATGAGGTCTAGGACGTCCGGCCTGACGGCTCGCTTCCTGGCAATCTCGAGGCTGCCCAGGATCGCCGTCAGGAGATTGTTGAAGTCGTGGGCCAAGCCGCCTGTCAGCTGCCCGACCGCCTCCAATTTGTGAGCCTGAACCATGGCCTCCTGAGCCGCGCGCTTTTCGCTGATATCGCGCGTGATCTTGGCGAAGCCGATCAGGTTCCCGTCAGCGTTTCGGATCGGATCGACGATGACGTTCGCCCAAAACTTGGATCCATCCTTGCGCAGCCGCCATCCCTCACGCTCGAAGCGACCGTCGGCTTCAGCGATCCTGAGCGCCTCTTCCGGGAAACCCTTTGCGCGGTCTTCCTCGGTATAGAAGGTCGAGAAGTGGCGACCGATGATCTCGGCCTCGGAATATCCTTTCAGCCGCTCCGCTCCCGGGTTCCAACTCGTGATGTTGCCTGCCGGGTCCAGCATGTAGATTGCATAATCGGTGATTGCTTCGATCAGCAGGCGGTAGCGCTGCTCAATGCTGGGGTTTGGTCCCTGTGTCATTCGACTGCAATCTTCCCGGTAAAAAATCGTGAACTGCAAACCCGTGGTTACCCCACGCTATCTAGTGCGTCTATCAAAATGCGCCACGGACCTTGGTCGAATTGATGCATTTTAATCATTGGAAAGAGACTTCATTTGCCATTGGTTGGCAGGACGCTGGACAAACAGGGAGCAAACACCAGCTTGTAGCTACACGTATCCAAAAAGGGCAAAGATGCCCGTCCAATCCAATAATGACTTAGTTAACACCTGCGACGAAAAGTGATGACGGACCTTCTTGATAAGCTGGAACGCCTCAGGGCTCCCGCACTACTGGTTGGCGCGGACGACCTGATTATCTTCGCGACCGCAAGTGCGCAGGATATTCTTCTCGACGTCGATGTGACGGACATGCCGGCAGCAAGCTTCCTGTGTGACTGGGATCGCTGCCGCGAGCTGCGCGCCAATCCGGAAACGAAGACCGTGGAAGTGTTTCTCCGGAGTGGACAGTACCGGTCGATGTCGGCTGCCGTCTTCAATACGAAGTTTCGCAGGAGACCGGTGTCGGGGGTCGTGCTGTTTCCAGATAGCCAGAACGCCTCGTGCACTCCGTTCCGGAGGCGCTCTTAGCCGCCCAATACGTGTTTGGTCGCACAGCCGACCTGGCGGGCAAGTCCGCCAGATCATCATCATCCGACATCAGCTCGCCCACGAGACGTTTCCGTTCGTCTTCGCGAAGACCCGCCATTCATGGTCGAACGTGAACCTGCCGCACATGCCCTTACGCTCTCCCGCTTCTGAGGCCCGCCAGATCGCGTTCCAGATCACGATTTGCGAGCTCCGAAAGCATGAGGTTGTCCGCCAGCTCCACGAGTGCGGCCCAAACTTCTTCCGGTGTCCAACCCGCGTCAACGCCCGCCAAAGCAACCGCGGCCACGACGTCGTCCTGGCTTCCTGACACCGCAGGAAACGGTCGGGATGCCCGTCGGCGGGAGGGGAAGGGATACGGTCCATGGCGGTGAACTGTCTTGCCCAATCTCGGCGTCAAGGGACCCGTCTTGCGAACGTCGCCGGCATCTTCGTGAGACGATCGCTTTTCCGTCAACTCTCCTGGCGCGTCCAGACCTTGCAGATGGCTGTTTCCGTTTGCCGGTACGTCTTGAAGCCCATGCGCTCGTAGTAAGCCTGGGCGACAGCGTTCGCGTTGCCTATGAAAGCTTCGATTTTCGTCAGTCCCGTACTGATCGCAGCCTGCTCACTCGCCGCAAATAGTCTGGTTCCGACGCCGCCTCGTGCGGCATCCGGTGAAACGTGCGTACCAATGATACCCCAGCCGGCCGGCGTGCCGTACGGATTGCCATCGACGGCGCGGATCAGGGACTGGAACCCGAGGATGATACCGTCGTCGTCTTCGGCAAGAGTGCAGCATATGCTCAGCGGATTGTCGACATAGTGCTCCCGAACGTAGTCGATCTCTGCCGGCATCGTTCGCTTGCCGGCCTCGACCAGATTTTCGAGAAGTTCGCTCATCGCGTCCACGTCGCTGCTGGTCGCTTCCCTGACTTTCATCGACACGCTCCAGCGCTAAGTCAGGCGCCGCGGACGCCCTCGGCCCGTGACTTGCCGGTCCGGCGATCCTGGCCCACCTCGTAGGAAACCCTCTGGCCATCCCGCAGAAGCGTCGAACCCTGCACTGCGCTCACGTGAACGAACACGTCCTGACCGCCTTCGTCCGGTGTGATGAAGCCAAAGCCCTTTTCCTGGTTGAAAAACTTGACCGTGCCGTAAGCCACTAGCGATCCCCCTGATGTCGCGCAGGCATTTCATAGCCTCTCAACAAGTGGGCCGCAACAGGGGTACAGTCGCAACAAGGAGGCGGCCAAGCGATGAACCGGAAGAAAGGCAAAAGCGCGCCCAGGCAAGCAAGGGCACCGACGAGGAGGACAAAGCGAAGCGTCGGAGCGCAGGAAGAACGGCTGCCCGTGCCGAGCGACGATCTCTCACCCCTCGCTCGGCCTATGGCGACAACCGCTTTCGGCCTTGTCGTCGTCACCGAGGTCACCGGCGAACTCGTCGATCCGGAAGAGATCGCCGAATATCAGCCGTGGTGACTTATGGTCACCTCAGGCTCGATGGCCTGGTTTGCAGGGCATCTCCGAGTTCCAGCTGCACATAATCCGCCCCGGCTAAGCGGCGGTTGACTTCTTCCATATATCCATTATTCTGGATATATGGAAAGCAGAAGCGCAATAGCGGCCCTTGCGGCCTTGGCCCAGAACACCCGCCTGGAGACGTTCCGTCTGCTCGTGCGGCACGAACCGGAGGGAATTCCGGCAGGTGAGCTCGCACGGCTCCTCGATGTCCCGCAGAACACAATGTCGGCGCATCTTGCGACGCTTTCCCGTGCAGGGTTGGTGAGGAGCGAGCGCCAGAGCCGATCAATCATCTACCGGGCCGACCTGAACGGCTTGCGCGACCTGACACTATTCCTGCTGAAGGATTGTTGCGGCGGATCGACGGAGCTTTGCGCTCCTTTGATCGCAGAACTGACGCCGTGCTGCGCGCCGGGGGCGACCCCATGCTGAGCGTGATCGCATTGCACGAAGTGGCCGGTAGCGACGCTCGTCTTCGCGAAGCGCTCCGTGCGGCGGATCTCCCAACCGATGACATTGAAGACGATGGCCGCGCATTCTTTGAAGCAGCCTCAGGCGACGGCCAAACGATCGGATATGCCGGCCTCGAACGCTGCGCCGGCGATTGTCTGCTGCGGTCTGTTGTCGTTCTGCCGGCACATCGGGGTCATGGGGTCGGCCGAGCCATCGTCGAGGCAACGCTGCGCGACGTCGATGGCAATGTCTTCCTCGCGACCACTAGCGCCGCCCCGTTCTTCTCCGCCATCGGGTTTTCCGAAGTTCCTCGGGCCGAAGCCGGCTGCGGTGATGGCGACCCGCCAACTATCATCCATTTGCCCATCGTCGGCGACCATCATGAAGCTCAACAGGCCTCCGATGACCACGGACCACGACCATGACTGACAAGACCGATAACGTGCTGTTCCTCTGCACGGGCAATTCCGCTCGCTCTATTCTCGCCGAGTCCATCCTTAACAAGGAGGGTGGCGGCAGGTCTAAAGCCTATTCCGCCGGCAGCCAGCCGAAGGGCGAGGTCAATCCACACGCGCTGAAGGAGTTGGAAACGCTCGGCTACTCATCGACGGGTATCTCGTCGAAGAGTTGGGACGTGTTCGCCGAGACAGGTAGCCCGGAGATTGATTTCATCTTCACCATCTGCGACAGCGCAGCCGGCGAAGCGTACCCGGTATGGATTGGCCATCCGATGACCGCCCATTGGGGCGTCGACGATCCCGCGGCCGTCGTCGGAACTGAAGTTGAGATCCGGCGTGCCTTCGCCCAAGCTGCCCGGTTTCTGAAGAATCGGATCACCGCCTTCCTCAACCTAGCCGTCGCCTCGATCGACCGCCTGCCCCTCGAGCAGCACGTTCGCCAGATCGGTTCATTGGAAGGCGCATCGGTCAAATCCCCGAAGGCCGAGTAAGATGTCGACATTTGGACGATACCTGACTGTTTGGGTCTTCCTCTGCATCGCCGTCGGCGTTGCTCTTGGTCACCTGATGCCCGGCGTCTTCCAGGTCATCGGGGGCGCCGAGATTGCCAAGCTCAACATCCCGGTCGCGGTCCTTATTTGGCTGATGATCATCCCTATGCTGCTGAAGGTCGATTTCCGGTCGTTGGCGCGGGTCGGCTCCTACTGGCGCGGGATCGGCGTCACGCTGATCATCAACTGGGCGATCAAGCCATTCTCCATGGCTTTGCTGGGATGGCTTTTCGTCGGCTGGCTATTCCGACCCTATCTGCCGGCCGACCGGATCGACTCTTATATCGCAGGCCTGATCATCCTTGCCGCAGCACCTTGCACGGCCATGGTCTTCGTCTGGTCGAACCTGACGCGGGGTGAGCCGCTGTTCACCCTCTCGCAAGTGGCCTTGAACGACGCGATCATGGTCGTCGCCTTCGCGCCGATCGTCGGCGTGCTGCTCGGTCTCTCAGCCATCACCGTGCCGTGGGCGACGCTTGCCCTGTCGGTCGCGCTCTACATCGTGGTTCCCGTCATCATCGCCCAGGTGCTGCGGAACTACTTGACAGCCGACGGCGCAACAGGCGCGCTCGATCGCTTGCTTGCGAATCTGCATCCGCTATCGCTCGTGGCGCTGCTCGCCACGCTCGTGCTTCTTTTCGCCTTCCAGGGCGAGCAGATCATCGCTCAGCCGGCCATCATAGCGTTGTTGGCCGTGCCGATCCTGATCCAGGTCTATCTTAACTCCGGACTGGCCTACCTCTTGAACCGCATGGCAGGCGAGCGTCACTGCGTCGCGGGGCCGTCAGCGCTCATCGGTGCCAGCAACTTCTTCGAACTTGCGGTTGCCGCCGCCATTAGCCTCTTCGGGTTTCAGTCGGGCGCGGCACTCGCCACCGTCGTCGGTGTCCTGATCGAGGTGCCCGTAATGCTATCGGTCGTCTGGATCGTGAACCGCTCGAAGGGTTGGTACGAGGCATCGCCCGCCGTTTCCCGCAACACCACCATCGAAAGGCCCTGACCATGGACGCCACCATCTATCACAATCCGGCCTGCGGCACGTCTCGCAACACGCTGGCGCTGATCCGTGCCGCCGGGATCGAACCCACCGTCATCGAGTACCTGCAGAACCCGCCCTCGCGCGAGCAGCTCTCGAAGATGATCGCAGATGCCGGCCTGACGGTCCGCGAAGCGATCCGTGAGAAGGACACGCCCTATGCGGAACTCGGCCTCAACCATCCGGGCCGAACGGATGAGCAGTTGCTGGACGCGATGATTGCCACCCCGATCCTGATCAACCGGCCACTCGTCGTCACGCCGCTGGGCACCCGGCTGGCTCGCCCGTCGGAGATCGTGCTCGACATCCTGCCTGCCGACGCCTTCAAAGGACCGTTCACGAAGGAAGACGGCGAACAGGTCCTCGACCGGGAAGGAAAGCCCATTGTCTGAGACATTTCCCGCTTTGCAGGACGACCATCTTCAGCCCATCGCACCGGAATCTCTGCAGCCGGCATTCTCGACTCACAAGCCGAGAATCCTGATCCTGTATGGATCGCTACGGGAAGTGTCCTATAGCCGCCTCCTTGCATTCGAAGTCCGTCGGCTGCTTGAACGCCTCGGATGCGAGGTTCGGATATTCGATCCGGCGGGATTGCCGCTCCCGGACGAGGCACCCGTCAGCCATCCCAAGGTTCAGGAACTGCGCGACCTTTCCCTATGGTCGGAAGGCCAGGTGTGGATCAGCCCGGAGCGCCACGGCGCGATGACCGGCATCATGAAGGCGCAGATCGACTGGATCCCGCTGTCGCTCGGCTCCGTCCGTCCGACGCAGGGCAAGACGCTGGCGGTGATGGAGGTCTCCGGCGGTAGCCAGTCCTTCAACGCTGTGAACCAGTTGCGCATCCTCGGCCGCTGGATGCGGATGATCACCATTCCCAATCAGAGCAGCGTTGCGAAGGCGTTTCAGGAATTCGACACCGATGGCCGGATGAAACCATCTTCCTACTATGACCGCGTCGTCGATGTCTGCGAGGAACTGGTGAAGTTCACGCTCATGACCCGCGATGCCTCGTCCTACCTCACCGACCGATATAGCGAGCGGAAGGAAGAAGCAGCCGAGCTGGAGAAGCGGGTTTCGCTCAAGTCGATCTGACGCATCAAGCCGTCGCGGTGGCAGGCTGCTGGCAGGACGCTGCCACCGCGACGAATGCCGCGATGCTGATCGCCCCGAGACATGCGTGTGCGACGAGGGCGCCGCTCAGCCCGAGATTCTCCATGGCCGCCGCGAACACGAAGGGCGCGCCGGCGCCGACCGCCAGACGGGCGGCCGCCATCTTACCTGTGATCGCACCATATCCGTCCGATCCGAAGAGATAGAGCGGCAGGCTCCCCTGCGCGATGCTGTTGATGCCGGAACCGAGCCCGAGGCAAATGGCGAAGGCGACCGCACCTGGCAGCCAGTTGCCTGTCATCAGCAGGACCAGGACGCCGAAGACAATCAGCACGGCCGAGAGGACGGCAAGCCCTGGCGGCGACAGGTTCTTCCCAAACACCATGTTGATCAGGCGGCTCAGCACCTGCGCCTGCCCGAACAGCGAACCAATCACGACGGCGGTCGCACCCAGCCCGATCGATCCCAGCATCGGCACCATATGGGCAAGGATCGCGGCAAGCGTGAAGCCGAGGAGCGCGAACGCAAATGAGACCATGACCATGGCGCGGCGGCGTGCATGCGGCGGGATTGCGCCGATGACCGTCTCGCGCTGCCGGATGGATGTTTCGCCTGCCTTCTTTCCGAGGCTTCGGATCCAGAAGTGCAGCAGCATACAGAGAAACAGGTTCAACGCTGCAAAGACGAGGTAGATCTCCCGCCAGGACAGATAGGCGGTGAGCGTGGCCGATATCGGCCGGAAGATCGTCGAGGCAAAGCCGCCGATTAGCGTCAGATAGGTGATGCTGCGTAAGGCTGTGCGGGGATCGCTTTCGACCAGTGCTGCGAATGCCGCTTGATACTGGACCATGCCGGACGAAACCTCGAGTAGGATGATAGCGACGGCGAAGATCGCGACCGAGGGCGACCAGGCGCATAGGGCGAGCGTGACTGCGGCAAGGGCCGAGCCGTTCGTCATGATCGTCGCGGCGCCGATCTTGTCTGCTTGCCGATATAGGTGGCCGACAGGCCACCGATGAACAGTGACACGGAGAAGACGCAAAAAACTTCCGCCAGCGACAAGCCGAGATTGGCCGCCATGCCGGACGCCAGGATGCTGAAGCTGTAATGGGTGCCGTAACCGATGAACTGCGTCACGCCCAGAGCCGAGACGAGCCCGGCCGGAATTTTCGAGCTACGCAACGACGTCATCCTTGCCGGCCGGGATGCAGCAGTCATAGAACCGAGGTACACAGCGATGCTCAAGACAGATAACTCTGCGCTCGCCGGTAAGCGAGCACTCGTGACGGCGGCCGCTCGCGGCATCGGTGCCGCCGTGGCGTTATAGCTTGCCGAAGATGGCGCCGACGTTGCCGTAACTTTCGAGAAGTCCTCCGAATACGCCAGTGCCGTTATCGCGGAGATCCACGCGATGGGCCGCAAGGCTGTTGCCATTCAAGCAGACCCCGCGCTTGCCGAATCTGCGACGGCTGCCGTCGAGCAAGCAGTCGAGGAATTTGGCGGGCTCGACATTCTGGTCAACAACGCCGGAGTCCTATTCGCAGGCTATTTCTCGACGCAGCCGCTGCGAGAGATTGACCTCGTCGGCGGTCTCGCAACGAGCTACAAGTCGACCGACCGGGCGTGCGGATTCCATTGCGACGGACGCTAAGCGCTCATCCAGATGGCTTGTGCGAGCCAGCGTATCACTGCGCTGAGCCACAACGCCTAGCAGCCAATATCAAGCGCGCCTCCGACAGCCTAGGAGTTGCCGATGTTTCTCTAAGGCAATGGCTCCGCCATCTCGTTCAACTGCCGCTGCAGGCGTCCTCTGGCATCGTTGACGGTCTGGCAGGTTATCTCGTCAACTGGCCATTTTGGCGCGGAGAGCAACGGCCGGCTGGTCAACGTCAGATCCCCGCAAGGATTGATCACTGACTGATCTCACACCGTCTCCGTTTCGGCGATCGCGTCCGTCGCGCGCTTTGGGGTGGGCGTGACGAGATCGGCTCAGGTTGCAATCCCGAGAGAGCACAGGTTGGAGCGTTCCCAACGGCCTACATGGTCGATAGCGCTTCTGGGAGTAATGACTTTGTCGGACAGGAGACAGACAGGTTTGCCAGGCCATTAATCCCCTCGTCGCCCCACGAGGGCTTTAATCGGGATTAAAATCATGAAGCTGAAACTCATCGCTGCACTTGCAATGTCTGCTGCAACTCCGGCCGTCGCCTTCGCCAGCCCGAGCTGCACAACGGAACCGAAGTCCAAATGGATGTCCGAGGACGCCATGAAGGCCAAGATCGATGCGCTTGGTTACAAGGTCAAGACGTTTGAGATCACCGGCAGCTGCTACGAGATCTACGGCAAGGACAAGGACGGCAAGCGCGCCGAAGTCTACTTCAACCCGGTGTCCGGCGAGATCGTTCAGAAGGGTGATTAGCCCATGACCACAACTGAGAAGAGAGCGGAGGGCGGATCGCCCTCCAATACCGCACCGCGGATGATCAAGGTCTGGGACCCGATTGTTCGCATTTTCCACTGGACGATCGTCGCCGCCTGTACCCTCAACCTCTTTGTCCTTGAAGAGGGCAAATATTGGCATCGCGTGACCGGATATGTCGTTGCCGCCGCAATTTTCATCCGGATCATATGGGGCTTTGTCGGCACAAAGCACGCTCGCTTCCGTGACTTCCTGCCAACCCCGGCCAAGGTCAGGAAACAGGTCCGCGGGATCATGACGCGCAGCGAGGACCGATATATCGGTCACAACCCGCTCGCTTCCACCATGATGCTTGTGCTGATCGGTTTGCTCGCAGCCACGGCCCTGACCGGCTGGATGACGACGCTTGATGCCTTCTGGGGAGAAAAATGGCTGGAGCAATTGCATGGGACCATTGCCAACAGCATTATGGTGCTTGTTTTCATTCATGCCGGCGCCGCCATCATCGAAAGTTGGAGACACCGGGAGAATTTGGTCTGGTCGATGGTAACGGGTCGCAAGAAACTATGAGGATCCTGCTGATCGAGGATAGCGCCCGGCTTCGCGATCTCGTCAGCGAAGCCGTCAGGGATGCCGGTTGGAAGATCGACGCCTTTGCAACCGCCGAACTTGGTCGCGCAGCTCTGGCCGATCACACGTATGATCTGTTGCTACTCGACCTCGGCCTTCCGGATGAAGACGGCCTGGATGTCCTGAAATCCCTGCGTGAGGAAAAGCTGCAAACTCCGGTGCTTGTCCTGACAGCCCGCGGTGCCATCGATGAGCGTATCGCCGGGCTTGACGCGGGCGCTGACGACTATCTCGCCAAGCCGTTCCACAACGGCGAACTCGTCGCCCGAATTCGGGCCCTCATGCGACGGGCGCCTGTGACGTCCATGCCAGTTCTGGAATACGGCGCTCTGCGGATAGACGTCGCCTCGCGTCGGGTCATGTGTTCGGGGCGGAAATCACTCTGGCCCCCTCGGAAAAGGGCTTGCTTGAGCTCTTGATGCGAAATGGCGGTAAAGTCGTCGCGAAATCGAAGATCGAGCATGCCTTTTCGGAATTTGGAGACGAAAAAAGCAGCAATGCCGTCGAGCTCGCCGTCTCGCGGCTACGCAAGAAGGTGGAGGGACATAAGACGGGGACCTTGATCGAAACGGTCAGGGGGGTCGGATACATGATGCGCGAGGTGCCTGATTGAGCCGAAACCGCCCGACGCTCGGCACCATAGTGGCCAAGAGAATCGCGTTCTTTGCGGTTCTCGCAATGCTTGTTCAGCTTGCCGTCGTCATCTCCGACTACTACTGGAACACTGGTGAACTGTCTCGCCTCTACGTCGAACAGGAAACCCAACGACTGTCTGAGGGGATTTTCGTCGATCGCGACACCGTTCGCTACCAGCTTCCGCAGACGATCCGGGATCGATATCGACAGGACGGGGCTGGCTATTTGGCAAGGATCCGCAGCGCCAACGGCACACTCCTATTCGAGTCCTGCGATCCGGCCTGCGAAGATCGATTTCTTCCCGTCGATATCGACAGGCCGGATTTCTGGTTACGGTCGCTGAAGTCTGGCAAGCCTCTCACATTGGTCGGGGGGCGGGCATTTTTTATCGCAGGCCAGCGGTTTCTGATCGATGTCGCCACGCTTGGTGATCCACAAGAGGTTGTTTCCGACGTCTTGTGGAACGAGATCATCGAGCACCTTGTCGTGCCAATGAGTATTTTGCTCATTCTCGTGCTTGGGGCCACATTGCTTTCCGTACGACAGGCTCTCGGACCGGTCCGCGCCGCCGCCGAGGCAGCAGACCAGATCGATCCGATGGATGCGCGCTCTCATTTGAAGTTCGACGAGATGCCGCGCGAGGTTGCTCATCTTGCCATTGCCGTTAACAGGGCGTTCGAAAGGGTGGCGGAGCTCATGACGTCGCAAAAGACGCTGACCTCGGGGATCGCGCATGAAATCCGCACGCCGCTAGCAGCAATGAAGCTGGAACTTGGGCATATCGATCATCCGCGCGCGAGGCTGGTCGAGGCCGACCTCGATGATCTCGTGCGCTTCGTGTCCCAGCTAACGTCGCTCGCCCGCCTTGAAAGCTTCGATCACGGCGCTTTTGAAACTGTTGACCTGATCGAGGTGTCAACATCTGCCGTCGAGCAGGTAGCACCCTGGGTATACGAGAACCTGCACTCCGTAGAGCTTATAAAAGACGTCGACAGCGCGCTGGTCAGGGGAGTTCCGTCTCTCTTGCGCGATGCGGTCCGTAATCTGATTGAAAACGCCGTTCGTCATACGCCGGAGCGAACCCATATCGTCGTCCGCGTCGGGTCCCATCTTATAGAGGTTGAAGATCGGCGGATGGCAGCTGTCGACCAAACTGTCAGGGAAGCAGAGACCGACAGCCTTGGGATAGGGTTGAAAATTATCGGCCGAATTGCCGAGATCCATCGCGGCAAGCTAAGGCGCTCGACATCGGCAAGTGGGTCGACCTTCACCTTAACCTTCCGACCATGAGGACCAGGTTGACCCGGGATACAGATGCAGCATGTCGCGTGGGTTGCTTCACTCAAGGCCTGCGAGGAAGCTGGCGGCTTGTCGCCTGGTCTCGTCACGGCTCTCATCACTCATTCTCGACCATGTTGCGTAAGGCTGTACCAAGCGGTGGTTGGAGCTCAGCTTGTCGCGGTTGCGATCGAGGAAGTCCCAGTACAGAGCGTTGAACGGACAAGCCTTGCTTCCCACGCGCTGCTTTGGATCGAAGCGGCAACAGCCGCAATAGTCCGACATCCGGTTGATGTAATTGCCGCTGGCCGCATAGGGTTTGGTGCCGAGGAAGCCACCATCGGCAAACTGGCTCATTCCAATGACGTTCGGAAGCTCGACCCATTCATAGGCATCTGCGTAGACCTCGAGATACCACTGGTGAACTTGCTTGGGATCGATGCCAGCCAGCAGGGCAAAGTTCCCGGTGATCATCAGTCTTTGAATGTGATGGGCATAGGCGTGGTCGATCGTTTCCGTGATCACCGTTGAGAGGCAATTCATATCCGTGTCGCCGGACCAGTAAAACGAGGGCAGCGCGCGGGTGTTGCCGAAATAATTGCTCTCGGCATAGTCAGGCCCGGCGAACCAGTAGATGCCCCTCATATATTCACGCCAGCCAATGATCTGGCGGACGAAACCCTCGACCGCGTTGAGCGGTGCACGACCCTCATGATAGGCCCGTTCAGCCGAAAGGCAGACCTCGAGCGGTTCGAGGAGCCCGACGTTGATGTAAAATGACAGAAGCGAGTGGTTAAGCCAGGGCTCACCCTGCAGCATCGCATCCTGGGTTTCGCCAAACTCTGGCAGAAAATCCTCGATAAATCCGTCGAGCACCTTCAAGGCGTCGGAGCGGGTAACTGCAAAGCCAAAGCCCTCAAGCTTGCCGAAGTGGCCAGGAAACAATTGTCCGACCGAGTTCAGCACCTCGGTAGTGATGGCATCCGGCTCAAACTCCAGGTGTCTTGGTCTGAGGAGACCCGGCTCTGCCGGCTTGCGGTTTTCGGAATCGAAGTTCCATCGTCCGCCAAGTGGCTTGTCGCCTTGCATCAGTAGCCCGGTTTTTCGTCGCATTTCCCGATAGAAAAACTCCATCGTCAGCGACTTGCGGCCCTGCGCCCACTGCCGGAACTCCCGGTGCGAGCAGATAAAGCGGTGATCGCGCCGAAGTTCGACCTCAAGGCCCAGGGTATCCGACCAGCTCCTAATTTCCTTGAGGACGCGCCATTCGCCAGGTTCCGTGATGCATATGGCGGAAGGGCGGAGTTCGGCACTCGCACGCTGGACCTCGCCGGTGAAAGAGCCGGTGTTGGTCGGCTCGTCGATCGTGGTGTAGCGAACTTTGTAACCGGCTCCTCTCAACTCATCAGCAAAATGGCGCATGGCCGAAAAGATGAAGGCGATCTTCTTTTTGTGATGACCGACATAGGTTGCCTCGGCCATAACTTCACACATGAGTACGCTGTCATGGTCTTTGTCGGCGCCATCCAGCGACGAGATACTCCGCGACAACTGGTCTCCAAGGATGACAATCAGCCTCGACACAAAAACTCCCCTATCTGTCTCTGCATATCAGTTGTCCGCCGCTCGACGCGGTTATGTCAGAGTGCCTTGCCGATCAAGGCGCCAACGAGACCGGTGACGACCATGGCCATGGCTCCCCAGAACGCTACCCTGATCGTTGGCTTGATGATACCGGCGCCGCCCGCCCTGGCACTGACAGTGCCGAGCGCTGCGAGGAATATCAGAGATATGACCGGGATTGCGAGTTGAATTGAATGAGGCGGCGCCAAAATTGCGGTGAGGACGGGAACGATTGCGCCGGCTGAGAACGTCAAGGCCGAGGTCAAGGCGGCTTGAACGGGCTGTGCCGTAGACGTCTCAGTGATACCGAGCTCGTCTCGTGCGTGCGCATGCAGGGCGTCATGAGCGGTCAACTGTCGGGCGACCTGAAGCGCCAATTCCTTGGAGACGCCACGCGCTTCGTAAATCTCGGCGAGTTCAACCAGTTCGTGTTCAGGCTGATCGTCGAGCTCACGCCGTTCGCGCGCGAGATCGGCAGCCTCGGTATCAGCCTGGGAGCTGACGGAAACATATTCGCCCGCCGCCATAGCCATAGCGCCAGCGGCGAGCGAGGCGAAGCCGGCAACAAGCACCTGTGAGGTTGAAGTGGATGCCGATGCTACGCCGACCATCAAGCTGGCGGTTGAAATGATGCCGTCATTTGCGCCGAGAACCGCTGCCCGCAGCCAGCCTATCCGCTCGATCGAATGCTTTTCGATATGCCTGTGCATGGCCCACCGTCGCTAAAGGCGGTTGAAACTGCTTCAAATGTTATCTCGGAAGGTCACGCAAAATCCAGTCGCGGACCCGCATAGCTCCGATGCGCGGCTGCCTTGGTCGTGGGAAGATGCTGCGAAGGAAGTCGCGATCCTTGCCGCGCGGCTCATTCTTGGCCAATGCCCTTGCGCCTGCATTCCTTCCTGGTGACCGAGAGACCGGCGCGGACGCATTCCTCACGATATATTGCAGATCTCCGGAAAGATGCCTTCTGAGGTATAGTTTTGCAGATCGCAATCGTGATAAGCGTTGGCGCCCCTCATCACCCGCCGAAGGCTGTCATAGAGATGAAGCGACTTACCCCTGAGCAGTTCTCGAAATGCTCGACGATACAAGCAAGCTCAGACGTCTTCCTGAAACATCGACCAGTCTGGCATCGCTGGAGGAACTTGGTCTCATAGGGCCAGATCTGACCCTCACGGATGCCGGGAAGGCAATCGTGTCGCGCCGGACGAAAGATCGTTTCACGCGCAGCGTCCACTGATCGAGTTTCTTTATCGCAGGTCGCGGCTTGCAAAGCCTCGTTTGAAGAACGCCGGTTCCGCTTTGCATGTTCAGATTGTCAGCTTCGCGTCAGTCGCGAACTCGCCACAGGCGTGCTGAAAGGCACCCTGGCAAGCTGCTTTGCCTTTCCTGGGTTGTGACGTTAACGGGGCCTAAAAGATTCGGTGCGAAAAATCGCAAGCGTGGGAGAGAAGGGTGAGCTTCGCGTGAGGGGCGGGCCGACGACTTTTCTAGCGATGTTATTGAAAGTCATATTTTCGGGAGTTCGAAGTGCTGAGAGTTATGTCATGTATCGCTTACGAGCATAATCTCGCCTATGTTTTAGCCGCGGCCGTTCTTTGCATGTTGATGTGTACGGTCACCGCCAGACTTTTCGATCAGGCCGTTCGTTCTCCCGCCACGTCACGTCTCTCCGGCGCTATTGTCGCGGGCATCTCCGGAGGTCTGTCCATTTGGACGACGCATTTCGTGGCAATGCTAGGGTTCAAAATGCCGACAGAGTTGGCATTTGATCCCTACCTGACTGTCGGGTCGCTCCTTCTTGCGGCACTGTTTTCAGTCGCCGCCTTTACTATCGCGATCAACCTGTCGAGACCCGCGATACCGTGCGTTTCGGGCCTCTGTCTTGCCGGCGCAATCCTTTCCATGCATTTCGTTGGGATGACGGGGCTAAGGAACGCCGACGCGCTTTTCTGGGACCGCCGTATGCTCGTCGCGGCAGCGGCATTGGCGTTTGGCTTCGGGGTCGCGACGATGGTTACCCTGATCCGTCTGCGTTCAAGGATAGGCCTCGGTCTTGGCCTTGTCCTTATGACACTGGCCATCTGCAGTGCTCACTTCACGGCAATGACTGCGGTCACGATCGAACCCGGGCCGTTGCAGGCTGCTGCGAACGGTACGCTATCCAATAGCATGCTGGCGGTTCTGGTGGTCGGCGCCGCGATCATTTTTGCGGGAGCAGTCGTTATTGTAACTGACGCACGCGCGCAACGCGAGCTTCTCGAAGCGTATCGTTTCGCTGCGCACCACGATGCTCTGACAGGCTTGCCAAACCGAGCCCATCTCTATGACGAGCTGACGAGGCTTTTGGATGTGGCGACGTGCCGGCCTGGGCG
The DNA here is from genome assembly GCF_016864575.1 of Rhizobium sp. BG4. NCBI lineage: Bacteria > Pseudomonadati > Pseudomonadota > Alphaproteobacteria > Hyphomicrobiales > Rhizobiaceae > Rhizobium > Rhizobium sp. BG4. The sequence goes on along the minus strand of NZ_CP044127.1, from coordinate 727,702 downwards.
TCTTGCACTGGCGGTCGTTGATCTCGACCATTTCAAAGAGGTCAACGACGTCAGGGGACATCAAGCCGGTGACGAACTGTTGCAAGATGTCGCTCGGAGCCTGTCGGCTTCGCTTGGACCAAACGAATTCGCGGTTCGCATGGGCGGGGATGAATTCGTCGTGGTCAGGCACAACATCGCAGCGGATCAAGACGTCGAGGAATTTTCGATGCGGGTGCTGCGCGCGATCGTCAGAAGCGACGGCTCGCAGCCTTCGCTTTTGTCTGTCGGTGCAAGCGTTGGCGTGTCGGTTTACCCCACGGATGCTTCGGATGTCGAGGAGCTGATAGCACGGGCAGATTCTGCTATGTACCGCGCAAAGCGCTCCGGCGGCAGCCGATTCTGCAGATACGAATTCTCCATGGACGAAAAGCGACGCGACAGGACGGCGCTTGCTGCGGATCTAAGGGTTGCCTTGGACAGGGACGAATTTGTTTTGCATTTTCAGCCCCAGGTGAACGCAGCTTCCGGAGACATACTGGGTCTGGAAGCGCTCCTGCGCTGGAACCATCCGCAAAGGGGCTTGATCCCGCCTTCGGAGTTTATCCCTATCGCAGAGGAAACCGGGCTGATCGTCCCGATCGGAAGATGGGTTTTGGTCTGTGCCTGCAGTCAGGCGGCATCATGGCCGCTTCCGGTCAGAGTCGCCGTTAACATCGCCTCGGCGCAGCTTGGAGAACCAGGATTTCGGTCGATGCTGGCAGAGATATTGCAAGGCTCGGGGTTGCCTGCGCAGCGGCTAGAGCTTGAGATAACAGAGGCGAGCGTCATCGAGGACCGGGAGCGCGCGCTTGCGGTGATCACTGAGCTGAAGGAACTGGGGGTTCAGATCGCCATGGATGATTTCGGCACGGGATATTCGTCATTGTCTACCTTGCAGATCTTTCCCTTCGACAAGGTCAAGATCGATCGCTCCTTTATAAAGGACATCAATGCGAACACCGTCTCCCAGGCCATCGTCAAGGCAACCCTTCTGCTGGCCGACTGCCTCGACATGAAAGTGATCGCCGAAGGCGTAGAGCGTCCCGAGCAGGCCGCATTTCTGCGCGGCCTCGGTTGCCATGAGCTACAGGGCTATCTTTACGGTCGACCGGTGCCGCATACAGACGTTGCTTTTTCGTTGACGCCGCCTGAACGCACCAACGTGGCAGGGGGTCCACCCCGCTGGCAGATAAGGGCCGACAAGACGCCAAAGGTCGAGGGCGGAGCAATGGTTCCGTCGGGGCGTCGCTCCCCTCTCTGCAATCTCTTATGGATTTGAGCAGCGCATGGCGCTTGTCTTGGCGAAAGGTCATTACCCTCCCGCCGTCGCCAAATCAGATCGTTGCGCGGCTCTAATAAAGCCGCAGTCCACGAGGTTCGTAAGATCACGCACAAGGACCTTTTTATCACGTATTTTCCCGGCTGCGAGGGTTAGGACCCTCTTGCGACCTTAGAGGCCTCGGCCCCACCCGTAGTAGGAGGGGCGGACTTTCAGTAGGCTCGGCTTTTCCCTGATCAATCTGTTGACCGCCTTCGAGAGAGCAAGCCTGCGCAGCGTGGAATGGCTGATTACACCGTGGCCGTGGAAGTCGATCAAAAGTGCTCGCACCGAAATGCGCTCTTCATCCGAGCCGATCCACCCATCCTCGATCAGCTCCTGCAGCACGTTGAGGCATACGGCTGGAGCCTCGTCCGTTGCTGTTTCCTCGGGCTTCATCGGCTTTCTTCCGCAACGCTTTTCATGCAACCTGCGCAAGGCCGGCGTCTTCATTCGGGCCCTCGACCGGCTCCCAGTTGCAGCCGGCACGATAGCGCCAGGCCAGCCGTCCTTCCTCGTTGAGGACAATGAGGTGCATCCATCCGTTGTCGAAGAGCGATTGGACAGATGGGTGCCGGCGCAGAACCACTGCTATCTCTTCCTTGGGCGCCTCCAGCGCCACAGTGAGCCGTTTCGGGTCGTGCATCAAATTCGCACCGTCGTGAACTGATTGCCAGGGCAGCCCCGTCCGCAAGTTTCCGCCGTTTCCCTCCAGAACGCCGATGCCGCCCACCGCGTTGTGCAGCAATTTGTTTCCAGACCCGAACAGCGACGGGGCAACCGCGGAGCCAAAATATTGCAACCCGATCCAACTGGCCACGACGACCGGGGCAGTCAGGATCAGCTCCAGGATTTTGAAGTCGACATCACGGTGCCATTCGTAGTCATGCAGGAAGACCCGTCCGCCGAGAGAACGTCCCCGCGTCCTGGTGCGCGGCGCCGCTATGAAGGCCGAGCAGCCGGCAAGCCCGGCTTCCGGCCGCATCTGGGCCCATTGACGGCCACGTGTGCCGATCGTGTCTGCTGACGATCCGCGCAGGCGACCCGTCCGCTCTGCGCGCGCGAGGTCACCGGCTTGCTGGAGCCACGTTCCTACGGTGGTCAGCGCGGATCTTTCGATGCCTTCTGGAAGGTCGCTTTCAAAAAGCGTCACATCGTCCGACGCAGTGTCATGGAGCGCGCCGACGAAGACAGTGTCGGTCGGAACGTCGATCCCCCTCGCAGCCAGGCCGTTTCTGACATCGACTTCGTTCAGCATCATCGCCAGCAGCCGCGCGCTGACATCGCCTGCATGGCCACCACATGCCCCGCATTGCAGAGCGCTGGCAAAGGGATTGTTGACGACCTTTGAACCGTGTCCGACCAGCAGAACGATGGGCGCGAAATCGGTGATGAGGCCCATCCCGCGCAAAGCACCCTCCGCGACGTCCGTCTTTCTTTCCGCAGTCATTTGATCGGAGAGTTGCAGCGGGTAGACCTTGTTGCCCGCCTTGCCTGTTGCCAAGGTCGATAGAATGAGGGGCAGGGCAGCCAGGGGACCGGCCGCTTCGACAAAGGCAAAGGAGGAGACTGCGGCGACCTTGAATCGGCTCCAAGCACGCTTGGCACGGGCGGTTATCTGCGCACCCCGATCCTTGCTGGCACTGGAAGCTTCGCACGCGAAGACCGAAGGCTCAACCAGCACCGGTAGCCGATTTTCCGAGGTGACAGTGCCCCGGCGCCGGAAACTGGCGCCCACACCGAAAAAGCCGGCAAAACCGCGCGTCTGGATACCAGCGTCGGCGCTTTCGAGCGCTCGCCTGAACGTTTCCGAGCGTACGTCGATGCAGAAGGCTGCCTGAAGGCTCGGTCGTCCCGTCCGCTGGCGACTGTCGCACCTCTCTTCAAGCAAGCTCTTGAGTTCGCGCTGGTAGGCGCGTTCTGTGGCTGTTTGTAGCACCGCATCGATCAGGTCTTCAACGCCTGGCGATATCGGTTGACGATGAGCAGCGAGCGCTTCGGACCAACGCGTCCTGACGTCGGCGGGACTAATCTTGTAGAGCGCCTCTTCGAACACCAGGCGGACGGTGAGTAGCTCGAATAGTGTTGTGTCGCGATTTCCATCTCGTTCAGCGAGCCAGTTCAGGTGCCGGGCGTGCTGGGCCCAGCCGCCCATGCTCACCAGGAGCTGATGAAAATATGTTCCCGGTTCGCCAATCCCGAGCCCTCGGCACGCATTTGAAAATGCGGCATCTGCGGTTGCGGCAGCGTGAGCGACGTGAGACGCAAAACCGCTCAGCCCCGACAACTCCGGCGTCAGGTCATGCATCGCGAAGTGACGCCAGCTTGCAAACAGCCCCTGATCTTGCGGGGCCGCCCATAGAGCTTGCCCGGCGTCGAAATAGCCGCTGGCAAAGCTCGATATGCGATCGCCAATCAATCCCTCCCAGTCCCTCCCGTCAAAGGCCGCGGCGATGCTGGCAAGCGACGGAAGGGGTGCGGAGCTGACAGGCTCGTTCGAAACACCTTGTTTTATCTGCGCAAGATCCAGTTTTGCAAACGATTCACGTGAGGCGATCGCGCCGACAATATCATCATCACGGATGGTCCCATCGCGTAGCTTTTGGACGTAATAGAAACGCGGCGGGGCAAGTCGGATGCCGGCAAGCCTTTGGAACAGCGCCGAGACATTTTCCAGGCTCTCGTTTGCCTGGCCCAGGAAAGGGTTGACGGCAACAGTGGCTTCGAGCGGCCAGGCGGGAGGGATCGCCCGGACTGCAGCTTCTGCGACGAGAAGAAGATCGTGGTTGTGAGCTGTTTGCAGTTGCATGGTCAGTCCTTGGTGATTGTTTGGGCGGCGGAAATCGCGCCGGTGGAGCGCAGGAGTTTGTCGACGATCGGCTGCACGTAAAAGCCGTTTGAGACGTGGACGCGCAAGCCAGCGCAAGCGGGATGATGGGCCCATTTTGGCAGCAGCGCCTGCATAACGGCGACCGCGCCGAACGATAGGAGTGCGAGGACGATCAACGTCCATTCAAGGGGACCGGCCGGCGGAGGGGCAGGAAGGGCGCCCGCTGTCAGCCGCTCCAGTAAATGCTGCAGGGCAAAGTAGGCGACGGCGGTGCAGAGTGAGAACATGGTGGTGCGCAAGGTCAGCGATCTCGGCGCGGTCTCCGCCATTCCCTGTGCGACAAGGTAGGCGATGCCAAAAATGAGGATCGTGCCAAGGGCAATCGCCTGCGGCGGTTTTTCGGTGATGCCGAAGGCGATGCCGATGAACAGGTAAACCCCTATCGCAATGGCGAAAGACTTTCCGACCGCCAACATGCTTGGTGAGGAAACGGGTCCGGGTCGACGCGTTGCAAGAACCTGTTCAACAGCCGAGCCTGACGCCAGAAAAGCGTGAGCCTTATAGAGCGAGTGGGCAATGATATGGAGAAGCGCGAGCGGGAAGAGAGCGAGGCCACACTGCAGAATCATGAAACCCATCTGCGCGACGGTCGACCAGGCCAGTGACGTCTTGATTGCCGGCTGCGTCAGCATGACAACACTGCCGAACAGTGCCGTAAAGCCTCCAAGAATGATCAGGGCTGCAAGGACGGCTGGTGCCTGGACCATGATGTCGGCGAACCGAATGAGCAGAAAACCGCCGCCGTTGACAACGCCCGCATGCAGCAGTGCCGAGACCGGGGTCGGGGTCTCCATGACTTGGGTGAGCCACCCGTGTGTGGGAAACTGTGCCGAGCGCAGGAGCGCTGCAACGGCCAGCAGCCCTGCCGCCCAGTGGATCACGCTGGTTGATTGGGAGACCTGGAGCGATGAGAGCTGAAGGCCGCCATCCGTCCACCAAAGCAAGACAAGCGCCGCGACCATGGCAAGGTCGCTCCCACGGGCAAACAGGAAGGCCTGATGCGCAGCTTTTCTAGCCTGGGGTCTATCAGGATAGAACAAAAGAAGTTTGTTTAGTGCAATGGACGAGCCCACCCATCCTACCAGCAGTCCGGCAAAGGATTCTGATTGGACGGCAAGAAGAACCGCAGCGATCGTTGTCGCCATCCACCCCATGAAGCGCGCCTGCCCATTCTCCGTATCCAGCGCTATCTGAGAATAGCGCACGACCGTCCATGATATGAATGAGACGAGAAGAAGCATTGCCACACTGACGACGTCGATGCGTGAGGCCAGAATATCGAAATGGCCGCCGGCACCGGTGGAGGTGCCGGCACCAAGGCCCAGGAGGATAGCGACACAAAATGCCGACACCAGAAGCGCAGCGATCGCGGCATTCTCAACGATAGTCGCTGCGGTGCGAGGTTTCGCTCGCGGACTAAACGCATAGGCAGCGGCCAGCAGGAATATTGTCGGACAAGCGAGTGGCGTGAGGTAAATCAAAGTCGGCTCCTGTTATGCTCAAGGAGGACCTATCCCACGCCGTGGCTCGTTAAAAATACATTGATTGCGTAATTTCGTTCTTTTAAATAGAACGATGGCAGACCTCAACTATCATCATCTCCGCTACTTCTGGGCCGTTGCACATGAGGCAAACCTCACCCGCGCCGCCTCGCTCCTCAATGTTTCCCAGTCGGCCCTGTCTCTCCAGATCAAGCTTCTGGAGGAGCGATTGGGCCACGCTTTGTTCGAGCGGCGGGGGCGTCAGCTCCACCTCACCGAGGCGGGACGTATCGCACTCGATCATGCAGATACCATCTTTGCGGCAGGCGACGAACTGATCGCCACGCTTCGGGAAAGTGGAGCAACCAGACGCACTGTTCGCATCGGGGCATTGGCGACATTGTCGCGCAATTTTCAGATGGAGTTCCTTCAACCGATCCTGGGTCGTCCGGATGTAGACCTGGTTCTTCGATCTGGCAGCTCGCGCGAGCTGATAGAGGCGTTGCAGACACTGAGCCTCGACATCGTCTTGTTGAACAAGTCTCCCGCGGCTGATCCGATCTCCGGCTTGATCGCCCAGCACGTATACGAGCAACCCGTCAGCCTTGTCGGAAAGCCGTTTCACGCCCGAACCGGCGCATCGGTAAAGGAGCTTCTGGCTGCATATCCATTGATCCTCCCAACACCGGAGAGTGGCGTTCGCTTCCAGTTCGACGCCATCGTCTCCGGCCTGGGCGTCCAGCCGCAAATTGCCGCCGAGGTCGACGATATGGCAATGATGCGTTTGCTGGCGCGGGCAGGGGCCGGACTTGCGGTTCTTCCCCCGATCGTCGTCAAGGGCGAGCTTCAGACCGGTGAGTTGATCCAGTTTGACGTCCTGCCGAGCATCATCGAAACATTCTATGCGGTTACCGTGCGAAGGCGGTTTCCAAACCCGCTGGCAGCGCTGTTGCTAAAGCGAGATCATGATTGACGCCGGGTTACTCGACCCCTTTTCACATACCGCTCATCCGCTGCAGACCGTCCAGTATCGCCCTCCGTTCGCTGAACCTTTCGCAGCCTGACGTCCTGCCGTGACACGGTGGGGTGGGGCAAACGGTCTGCTTTCGATCGGTTTGCAATCCATTCTAGCCTCCGGTCAAGACTTCGGCCAGCAGGCACCAAACGTTGCATTCCTTTCGTGAGCCAGAACTGGACTGAGAAGATGACCTTCTTTCCGGCGTTTTGAAGCTGGTCAGCATCGCAGCGATGAGACAAAACCTTCGCGATACTTCGCTGGCGTCGTTTCGAAGCGGGTCTCGAAGGCATCGTAAAAGCGGGAGAGCGACCCAAAGCCGCTTTCGAACGCAACAGAAGCGATCGGTAGCTCGGAGGAGATCAGAAGGGACTGCGCTGTGTCCAGCCGATGTCGTGTAACAGCCTGATGCATTGTCATGCCGACTGTCTTCTTGAAGACCGTCATGGCGTAGTTTGGATGAAGCCCCGCCGCGGCCCCGACAGCGGCGATGTCGATTGGGCCAAGGGCGTGTTCGGCGATATATCTCAGCATCACCTCGACTTTCGGCAGCCTGTCGGCGTCCATATCACGAGACGATACGAGAGCGGAGCCCTGTTCCCGCAGATCACGCCAGCCATCCCGTCCGATCCGTCGGATGCGCGCCACGAGCTCATCCCTGACGATCTGCTCGACTTCCTGATCGCCCGACAGCAGCTCCTCGCGCCAGCGCAGGAACATGTCCCTGTCAAAGCTTCTGACGCTGATTGCTTCGATCAGCGCGCCCCTGAAGACGGCGTCTCGAAATGGTGCCAGGCCGTGCAAGTTCACAAGAACGCTCATCGGGACGTATAGGCAAACGAAGTTCGTCGGGTCGGTCACCTCAGTGACTTGATGGGGGACCATTCCCCAGAAGAGACAAAGCTGGCCTTCCGAGATCTGAAGGAGTCGTCCATCCAACCAGTAGGTCATACGCCCTTCAAGGACGAGGTTGATCTCGACCTGGCTGTGCATGTGAGGACCGCTCATGCGGCGCACGTCAAGGCGCTCGCCCGCACAGAAGCGATGATCTCCGAATACGACCAGCGGGTGTCTCGTCGCGCCGGAATGCACCGGAATGGATTCGTCCTCGAACATGCCTTCTCCTGTAAAACGCGGACATCTTAGTATCCAGGAAGCGTATGCTTCAAGAGCGGTAGCAGAATTCTGCGCGATGTGATGTGGCTATGGCAAGGGCCGGAGGTACTCGGACGGCCCGCTGTATATCGGTCAGGGAGGAAGAAATGACCTTTAAGAACTATATTTATGCATTCGCGATGAGCACGGCTTTCATGGCGTCCGGCGCCTGGGCCGGCGAGCTCGTTCTCAATTCGGATCAGTCGGATCCCGCCCCGAAAAAGGCAATGGAGGAGCTGATTGCCGATTTCCAGGCCAAAAACCCCGACATCAAGGTCAAGTGGAACAACTTCGACCACGAAGGCTACAAGTCGGCGATCAGGAACTTCCTGACTGCCGATGCGCCTGATGTCGTGGCCTGGTATGCAGGTAACCGCATGGAACCGTTCGTGAAGGCCGGGCTGTTCGATGACGTGACGGACGTCTGGAAATCAAACGGCTTCGACGACCAGTTGAAGTCCGCCGCGGCGTCCATGACCATCGACGGCAAGAAGTGGGGCGTGCCTTATACCTATTACCAATGGGGCATCTACTACCGCGCCGACATCTTCAAGGACAAGGGCATCGAGCCGCCGAAGAGCTGGGATGAATTGATTGCTGCCTGCGCGAAATTGAAAGCCGATGGCATTACCCCATTCGCAATCGGGACCAAGGCGCTCTGGCCGACGGGCGGCTGGTTCGACTACCTCGATCTGCGCGTCAACGGCTACGAATTTCACATGGACCTGACCTCTGGGAAGGTCGCCTACACGGATCCAAAGGTGAAGGCGGTCTTTGACAAGTGGGCGGAGCTTGTAAAGCCGGGCTACTTCATCGAGAACCACGCAGCACTTGACTGGCAGGACGCGATCCCCCAGTTCGTTCAGGGCAAGGCCGCCATGTATCTCATGGGGAATTTTGCGGTCGCGCCGATGAAGGACGGCGGATTGAAGGAAGACCAAATCGGCTTCCTGCAATTCCCGCAGATCACTGCCGGTCTTCCGGTTTCCGAAGAGGCGCCCACCGACACCTTCCACATTCCGGCCGCAGCCAAAAACAAGAAGGACGCCAGGACGTTCCTCGCGTATCTGGGCTCTCCGGAGGCTCAGGCGAAGATGAATGCCACGCTCGGACAGCTTCCGGTCAATAACAAGGCTCCAAAGCCTGAGGACAAGTTCCTGGAAGCAGGCTTCACGATGCTTTCGAGCGCGCACGCACTTGCTCAGTTCTACGATCGTGATGCGCCGGCGGACATGGCAAAAGCCGGCATGGAAGGCTTCCAGCAGTTCATGGTGAAGCCGGACAAGCTCGACGCGATCCTTGAGCGGCTCGATAAGGTTCGCGCCCGCGCCTACAAGTGAAGCAAAGCCTTCTGAACCTACGCTGCCGGATGACTCTCCCCATTCCGGCAGCGCCTTTCGTTGAGGAAATAACAATGGTCGTCCGAAAAGCGACCCCAGCCGGCATGTGGTCAAAAAACCAGCGCCACTGGGCTCCAGTTTTGTTTCTTGCGCCAGGCGCGCTGATGTTTCTTGTCTATGTGATCGCACCTGTAGCGCAGTCGGTGTGGATCAGCTTTCACGACTGGGATGGCCTTGGCGCCATGACATGGATCGGCCTTGGCAACTATGTCGAACTTCTCGGTGACGATGCCTTCTACACTTCGCTCGAGAACAATCTTATCTGGCTGATCCTCTATCTCCTCGCCGTGCCTGCCGGGCTCGCAGCGGCGCTGTTCCTGAACCAGACGGTTGCGGGTATTCGCATCTACAAGTCGCTCTTCTTCTTTCCTTTCGTGATCAGCCAAGTCGTCGTTGGACTTATATTCACCTGGTTCTACGCGCCGAACTTCGGCCTGTTCTCCGCCCTGATACATTCGCTGACGGGCACCGAGGTCGCCATTCTCGCCGACGAGCGTTTCGTGACCTACGGCATCATCGCGGCCGGTCTCTGGCCGCAGATCGCCTATTGCATGATCCTCTACCTAACCGGCCTCAACAACATCAACCCCGAGCAGGTCGAGGCAGGGCGCATGGACAGTGCAAAGGGCTGGAGCCTGTTCTGGCACATCGTTCTGCCCCAGCTTCGGCCGGCGACCTTCATTGCCGTTGTCGTCACCGTTATTGGCGCGCTACGTTCGTTCGATCTCGTTTCGGTGATGACTGCCGGAGGACCGTACGGGTCCAGCCGTGTGCTTTCCTACTACATGTACGAGGAAGCTTTGTCGGAATACGGCTTCCGAATGGGCTACGGTGCGGCGATCGCCGTCGTCCTGTTCGTGATCATGATGGTCTTCATCACCTTCTTCCTCGTTCGCATGATCCGGCAGGAAAGGAACGCGTGATGTTTCCGACACCAGTTCAAAAAGCGTCGCCCTGGATTTCATGGGCCTATCAGATCCTCTTGCCGATACTGCTGGTCATTTGGCTTCTTCCTCTTATCGGGGTCGCACTCACCTCGATCCGCCCATCCGGTGATCTCGCTGCTGGCAACTATTTCGGCATGCCTTCCGGCTTCGCCGGCGTCGAGAACTACACCTCAGTCTTCCGGGATTCTCCGATCGGCTGGTATATCCTTAATTCGTTCAAAATCACCGTTCCAACCGTGATTGGCGCAGTCGGACTGTCGTGCCTATGTGGGTTCGCGCTTGCGGTCTATCGCTTCCGCGGAAGCCTCTTCCTGTTCTTCGTCTTCGTTGCCGGCAACTTTATTCCGTTCCAGATCCTCATGGTTCCAGTCCGCGATCTTACTCTTAAGATGGGTCTTTATGACACCGTGACCGGCCTGGTCCTTTTCCACGTCGCTTTCCAGACGGGTTTCTGCACTTTGTTCATGAGAAACTTCATCAAGGGTCTGCCCTTCGCGCTCATCGAGGCGGCGAGAGTTGAAGGCGTCTCCGAATGGAAGATATTCCGGCACATCGTTCTTCCCCTGATGCGACCGGCCATCGCAGCGCTCTCGGTTCTTATCTTCACCTTCGTCTGGAACGACTATTTCTGGGCAACTGTCCTCGTGCAGGGTCAGGCAGCCATGCCGGTCACGGCCGGACTGAACTCTCTGAACGGTCAGTGGGTCGCTGCCTGGCACCTGGTTTCTGCCGGTTCGATCGTGGCGGCGATGCCCCGGTCCTGATGTTCTTTTTCATGCAACGGCACTTCATCGCCGGGCTTACTCTTGGAGCAACCAAAGGATGACTGAGATCGTCACAATGACGAGCGGCCCGCTTTCCCTCGTAATTGGTCTACCCACAGCAGGGATGCCGGAAATCATTTCCTTTGGGTTGAAAGCTGCGACGGGCCGGATTTGGCGCGACGATATGCGGTCGAGCCGGGTCAACGGCATGGATGAGGCCGGGCCTTCGGCGGTCCTTCTACCGACAGGAGGCCTCGGTTATTTCGGTTGGCCTGCCATTTCAGGCCATCGTGACGGACGAGACTTCGTTCTACAGTTCCGGGATTGGAAGGCCAGGCACGACGGATCGACGACTACTCTGCACGCCGTAGATCCGGTGGCGGCGATCGAGATCGCAATCAACATCTGTATGAGTAACTCTGGTGTCCTGTCCATGTCGACCTTCCTCACGAACCGCGGCGCAGAATACACGGTGGATCGCTGCATGGCCGCGAGCTTTCTTCTTCCGCAGGGGGAGGCTACGCTGAATTACTTCACGGGCATGTGGGGACGCGAGTTCCAATCGAGGTCGTGTCGCGTCGATCACTCGCTCTGGCTACAGGAAAACAGACGCGGGCGAACGTCCCACGACAAGCCTCCACTTATCTCGGTAGAGGTAGGAACGCAAAACCTCTTGTTCCATCTTGGATGGAGTGGCAATCACGTGATCGCCGTGGATGTTCTCGACGACGGCCGGCGTCTTGTCCACCTTGGCGAGCTTTTCGAGCCGGGCGAGATCAGGCTTAAGAGGGGCGCGACCTATAGCAGCCCAGTCGCGTACGCTTGCAGCGACGACGCCTGCTTCCATGCGTTCGTCCGTGATGAGCTATTGCTCTGGCCCAAGGGGATAATGAAGCCTCGTCCGGTCATGTTGAACACTTGGGAGGGGAACTACTTCGATCACCGTCTGGATTCGCTCAAAGCGCAGGCAGACGCTGCGGCGGCACTCGGGATTGAGCGTTTCGTGCTCGACGACGGCTGGTTTGGCAAGCGGGACGACGACACGACAAGCCTCGGCGACTGGACTGTCGACAGCCGCAAGTATCCCGATGGCCTGACGCCGCTTGTCGATCATGTCATTGGACTGGGGATGGAATTCGGCATCTGGTTCGAACCTGAAATGGTGAGTCCTCAATCCGACCTGTTCAGGGCTCATCCCGAATGGGTTCTTCAGGTTGACGGTCGCCCATTGCTCCTCTCCAGGAACCAGTTGGTTCTCGACCTCAGTAGGCCGGAGGTCGGCGAATACCTTTACGGGGCGATTTCGGCTTTGCTTTCGAAGCACGCCATATCATACGTGAAATGGGACATGAATCGCGACTTGACCCATGTGGGCGGCCGCGACGGCACGGCGCGAACCTCTGCGCAGACGCAAGCGGTGTATACTCTGATGCACCGCATTAGGTCGGCTTTCCCGCATGTGGAGATCGAATCCTGCGCTTCGGGAGGCGGACGGATAGACTTCGGCGTCCTTCGTTACACGCACCGGGTCTGGACATCGGACTGCACTGACGCGCTAGAGCGGTTGGAGATTCAACGCGGTGCGTCGTCTTTGCTACCGCCCGAGATCCTGGGGGCGCATATCGCAGCCTCGCCGAACCACCAGACGGCTCGTCGTTTGTCGCTTTCCTTCAGAGCGATCGTCGCGCTCGCCTACCATCTGGGCGTCGAATTGGATCCGGTCGCTCTCTCCGAGGACGACAGGGTCGAATTGTCGCGCTGGATCAAACTGCACAAGGACTTGCGGCCGCTGCTTCATGCTCCGGACGCACAGTTCCGGATGGCGCCTGAAGATGGCCGCTACGTCTGGGGGGCAGCGGACAACGACCGCATGGCAGTGTTCGTCGCGCAGGGGCCGCAGATGGTCGCAGAGCAGCCTCCGCCGCTGAGGGTGCCGGCGCCTCAACATGACGACCGCTCGTGGAGGGTCAAGGCGATCCACCCTGCAGAACCCGATTTCATCCGAGTGTCGGACATGCAGCGTCGTTTATTGAGGGGCGAGCTTTCGTTCTCGATCCCGGACCTCACCGAGCTGGGACTGCCGCTGCCAATGCTGAGACCGGAGAGCGGCTTGATCCTTGAACTTGAACCCGTAGCAGGAGTGCATTGAATGGGTGCTGTGACGCTGGAAGGCGTGACCAAAAGCTTTGGCTCAGCCGCAGTGATCAAAGGTGTCGACCTTGATATAGCGGACGGAGAGTTTTGCGTTTTTGTCGGACCGTCCGGTTGCGGGAAATCCACGCTCCTGCGCATGATCGCCGGTCTTGAAGACATTTCGTCGGGCAAGCTCGCGATCGACGGCAAGGACATGACACGGGTCGGTACGGTGCAGCGCGGCGTCGCGATGGTCTTTCAGTCCTATGCGCTCTATCCTCACATGACCGTCGCAGAAAATATCGGATTCGGCTTGAAGATGACCGGCCATCCGAAGGCGATGATCACCGAGCGGATACGGCAGGCCGCTGTAATGCTGCAGCTTGAGGCTCTACTCGATCGAAAGCCCTCGCAACTTTCGGGAGGCCAGCGCCAGCGCGTCGCCATTGGTCGTGCGATCGTCCGTAATCCGGAAGTTTTTCTGTTTGACGAACCCCTGTCGAATCTCGACGCCTCGCTGCGTGTTCAGATGCGCACCGAAATCAGCAAGCTGCATCAGGACTTGAAATCCACCATGATCTACGTGACGCACGATCAGGTGGAGGCCATGACGATGGCCGATAAAATCGTTGTGCTTCAGGCTGGCCTGGTCGAGCAAGTCGGGACACCTATGGAACTCTATCACCGTCCCAAGAACATGTTTGTGGCGGGCTTTATCGGCTCCCCGAAAATGAACTTTCTCAAGGCGGTAGCATCGGCGATAGATGGCGGCATACGAGTGACGCTGCCTGGCGGAGCGTCGATCGATGTCGCGGGAAGCGGTGCGGTGCGCTCGGGTCAAGAAGTTACTTTGGGCATCAGGCCGGAACATCTGGAAAGCCAGGAAGGCGACGTGCTGCTCGACGGAACGGTAAGGCTCGCCGAACGGCTGGGATCGGAGACGATGCTTCACATAACGCTTACAGAAAACAGCGGGATAACCGCCAAGGCTGATGGCCTTTCTACAGCACGACCGGGCGACAAAATCGCCGTTGCCATTCCCGCCCGGGCTTGTCACGTCTTCGACGCTAATGGTGTCGCAGTTATCAATGGGGATCTGACGCGCTGATGCTTGGTGTTTGCTATTATCCGGAACACTGGCATGAAAGCCGGTGGAAAGCTGATGCCGAGCGTATGCGGCAGATCGGCATATCATTCGTCAGGATCGGTGAGTTTGCCTGGTCAAGACTGGAGCCCAGGCGTGGCGATTTCCAGTTTAATTGGCTTGATCGTGCGATAGACGTCCTGCATGCCGCAGACCTCAAAATCGTCCTGGGCACACCGACTGCGACGCCGCCTAAATGGCTTATGGACGACCATCCGTCCATAGCACCTGTCGACGAGCATGGTCGAACCCGCGGCTTCGGCTCGCGGCGACACTACACGTTTTCATCAGACGTCTGGTGGGCGCAATCGCGTCGCATCGTAGAGGCCGTCAGCAAACGGTACGGTGAACATCCAGGCGTCGTCGGCTGGCAGACAGACAATGAATACGGCTGCCACGATACGACCCTTTCCTGGGGGGCAGAGGACCTCATTGCCTTCAAGCGCTGGCTGCGATTGCGCTACCAATCGACGGATCAGTTGAACGAGGCCTGGGGCTCGGTATTCTGGTCCATGGAGGTCAACTCATTCGAAGAGGTCTGTCTCCCAAACATGACCGTAACCGAGGCGAACCCGGCGGCAAGGCTCGACTTCTGGCGATTCCATTCCGATCAGGTTGCCGCCTATGACAAAATGCAGTGCGAAATCATTCGACGTAACTCGCCTGGCCGCTGGATCACGCACAACTTCATGGGCTTCGTAAACGACTTCGATCACTGGCAGGTTGCGGAAAATCTCGATCTGGCGTCCTGGGATAGCTATCCCATCGGCTTCGTGGAGAAGTTTCCCTTCAACGAGACGGAGAGAGACCGTTGGGCTGAGACCTCTCATCCTGACATTGCCGCGTTTCATCATGATCTTTATCGGGGCGTGGGCAAAGGCCGCTTCTGGGTCATGGAGCAGCAACCGGGTCCCGTCAACTGGGCGCCCTGGAACCCGGTGCCCAAGCCAGGCATGGTCCGCCTCTGGACGTGGGAAGCGCTAGCCCACGGCGCTGAAGTCGTCAGCTACTTTCGCTGGCGGCAGGCGCCTTTCGCTCAAGAGCAGATGCATGCCGGCCTCAATCTGGCTGGGCTCGACGAACTCTCTGTCGGCGGAGAAGAGGCAAAAATCGTAGGGCGCGAGCTGCAAGAGATCGGCGCTCTGCCGCAAACAGGGCAGGCTTCCGTCGCTCTCGTCTATGACTATGAGACATACTGGGCCACCATGATCCAGCCGCAGGGCAAAGATTTCAGGTACGACGAACTTGCCTTCCGCTGGTACGAGGGCGTTCGGCGTCTGGGGCTTGACGTCGATTTCGTGAGGCCAGGCGCCTCTCTCGAGGGCTATGCCGTTGTACTCGTACCATGCCTCATGCACGTATCTGACGAGGCATACCGGGCGCTTTTGCGAGCGACGGGCAAGGTGTTATACGGCCCCCGTACAGGTTCGCGCGACCGCAATTTCAAAATTCCTCAAAACCTCGCGCCCGGTCCGCTCGCCGATCTGACCGGGGTCCGGGTCACGCAAGTCGGCTCGATGCGCCCCGGTCTCTCCCGCTCCATCGATGGGCGGGTTTCCGGGCTTGGAACCAGGTGGGAGGAGCATCTTCAGACAGGGGCCAATGTGCTCGCACGCTTCGATGATGGAAGGCCTGCGCTGACGCAGAACAACAATCACTTCTACCTTTCTGTTTGGGCCAGCGAAAATCTTCTGCGATCGACACTCACGCAATTGTGCGACGAGGCTGGATTGAAGCCTCAGGCCCTACCTGAGCATGTGCGCATGCGGCGCATCGGAAATATCCAATTTGCATTCAATTACGGGCCGCAGCCACACCTTTTGGATCATGAATTTGAGTTTATCATTGGCGCAAGTAAGATCGAGGGTGGCGACCTGGCGGCGTGGCGGACACCAGATGATACATCGCAGACCGCATCGCAATCGAGGCCGTGACAGCACTGTTCAGTTTTTCCTCTCACTGAGGCTCAGGCCTCAAGCAGCCCGAGCGCTCGCGCAGCATTCTTCCCATGCCGTGCGAGCGCCTCGAAGTGGCTTTTTCGGCCGCTGCCATCACGGAAGTAGAACCCGATGGTCCGCGTCTCCTGCCAGTCTACGAATGGGAGCAGCAGAACGTCTTCAGATTGACGAAACTCTGATCGAGCGTAGAGCTCGGGAAAGAGCGAGCAGCCCATGCCGATCGACATCATGTGCCGAATAGCGTCAAGGCTCGTTCCCTCATAGTCGTCGACGATTTGGGCGCCGGAGGCGTCAGCAAGATGTCTGACATTTTCGAAAAGCCTGTTACCGCTGCCCAGAGCGAGCAATGTCTCTCCTCGAAGGTCCGCCACCCGGGCGACCCGCGCCCCCGCAAGCCGATGCTCCCGGGGTATTCCCAGATAAAGCTTTTCCCGCCCGATCGGAATGAATGTCAGCGTGTTGTCGGTCAGAGCCGGTCCTATCCCGCAATCGAGGATACCCTCGACCACCGCGCTCTCGATCGCTGCCGGGCGATCCTCCGTGATGTATATCCTGAGCTCCGGAAATTCCGCATGGATCGTGGGAAGAAAGGTCGGCAAAAAATAAGGACCAAAGCTCGGGGAGGTTCCAAGCTTGATCAGACCCCCGAGGGTTTTGGCGCTTTGGCCAACGGCGTCAAGGAGATCGTTGATTGCGGCGAGGGTGATACGGGCGCCATGCACGAATTGTTCACCGGTTTTCGTCGTGATTACGCCGCTGGATGTCCGCTCGAATAGCTGGATCCCCAGGCCGTCTTCCACCGCGCTCACCTGTACCGAGAGCGTCGGCTGGGAAACATGACACCGACGCGCAGCCGCACCGAAATGCCGAGCTTCAGCTACCGCAATCACATATTCCAACTGGCGAAAGGACGGACGAAAAGGCATTGCGCGATAGAAGCATGCTATCGCAATGATTACAACAATCAATTGGCGCTATCATGAACTGCTCTCCACCTCTGTCCTGAAAAAAGTGTCAGGAGGCGAAGATGAACGATAACGTTACATTCCACGACAACAGCCCGTCGCGCCGGGAGGCTCAGCGCAAGCTCATCTCAACTGGGATCCAGCGTTCGAACGGGAAGAGGTCGCGCGTGCGCAAGCGTGACCGTGTCGACTATATCGAGCGGCGCAACCGAGATGGACATTCAGTGACCGTTCCGGTCGTCCGCCGCCGCAGCATGTCCCGAGTTCTTCTGCTCGAGGATATGTAACGGACCGGCGACCTGGTCAGAAACGCGTTAGCGCTGGGCGTGAACCGAGTTGAGACGGCTCGCTAAACCAAGTCGCCAAACAGACGTGCCTTATCCGGCACATCCCCACGAGCCCTGCAGTCCGGGCCCCTCTGGCGAGAGAAGCCGGTCCTCTCGCGATGTCGGATGTCGTATTCAGTATCGAACGACCGGTCGGAGAGAAATGTGGATTACGGCTTCCTTCTTGTCGATTGGCTCGGCAAGCCACTTTGGATGTGGCTGACGTTCCTATCTATTGTCTTGGCGCTTCTCGTATTCGACTTGGGCGTTCTGCATCGCCACGACCGGGAGATTTCGGTACGCGAAAGCTTTATCCTGTCGTCGATGTATATCGGGCTGGGACTCACTTTTGGAGGGTGGGTCTGGTGGCAGCTCGGCGCCGAACCGGGGATCAATTATCTGACTGGCTTCGTCGTCGAAAAGACGCTGGCGCTCGACAACGTGTTCGTTATCGCCTTGATTTTTTCATTTTTCGCCGTCCCCCGGATCTATCAGCATCGAGTGCTCTTCTGGGGCGTCCTCGGCGTTATAGTCCTTCGCGCGATCATGATCGGCCTCGGTGCGACGCTTGTATCGCAATTTTCCTGGCTACTCTATGCATTCGCGGCTTTTTTGATCGTCACTGGCGTCAAGATGCTGTGGGTGGGCGATAGTCTACCCGAGATGGGCGACAACCGGTGGTCAAGCTCCTTCGTCGCCGCTTTAACGTCACAGATGAGCACCATGGCCAAAACTTCTTTGTCAGAAAGCCCGATCCGAAAACGGGCAGGCTGGTCTGGTTCATGACGCCACTATTCATGGCGCTCGTCATGGTGGAACTGGCCGACATAATTTTTGCGGTCGACTCGGTGCCGGCGATCTTCGCGATCACGACAGATCCGTTTATCGTCTACACGTCGAATATATTTGCCATTCTCGGCCTTCGCGCCCTGTACTTCGCGCTGGCTGCCATGATCCATCGGTTCAAGTACCTCAAGCCGGCTCTTGCGATCGTGTTGATATTCATCGGGTCGAAGGTCTTCGTGGCCGATCTGCTCGGTCTGGAAAAATTTCCCGCAGCAGTATCGCTTGGGATCACGTTCCTGATCATCGGAACAGGCATCGTCTGGAGCTTGCTGCGGACGAAGACCGCGCACAGGACATAGCCGAACCCGACGGAGCAGCTATAGTTTTGTATACGCGCCGGGAGGTGTCCGGCGCGGTCGTCCGCAAATCGCCTGGGCTGACGCAGGACGAATACGTCTGGCACTGCCCACGGGGCGTCGAGGTCCTCTCCGGCTGTAGTCTGCTATATCGACAGAAGAGACAACGCTTTCGCAAGGGGCCTGGTGGCCCACGCCTTTATTCTGCTGGAAGAATGAGAATCAAGCTGGCGGTCGCCCCTCAGTCAGCATGGCACCGCCATCTGCACTTGCACTTGCGGCGCCAGGACCGTTGCTATTCCGGTCCCGCCAACGTTTGATCGGAGAAGCGTGCTTGCTGACCGCATCATGTGATTGCCGGATAGACGTTGCGAGGGTCGATTAAAAAACTCAACCTTGCCAGTCCGGACTGCCGGCCAAGGACGGAAGAGTTTTTGCAGTCCCAATATGAGGTTTCGGGACGGGGCAGATCGTTCTTACCATCGATAGCTGCTATTCCAGCTTCAGAAGGCCCGACACAGTAAAAATATCCTTATCGCCGCGGCCGCAAAGGTTGACGATTATGATCTCGTCGCGCTCCATGCGCGGCGCGATCTTCATCACCTCTGCAATTGCGTGCGAAGGCTCCAGGGCCGGAATGATCCCCTCGATCGTAGACAGGAATTGAAAGGCATTCAAAGCCTCAGCGTCTGTCGCGGAGCTGTAGAAAACGCGCCCTGTGTCTTTCAGCCACGAGTGCTCTGGGCCGACCCCGGGGTAGTCCAGCCCAGCGGAGATCGAGTGTCCTTCATTTATTTGACCCTCTTCGTCCTGCAAGAGGTAAGTGCGGTTGCCATGCAAAACTCCAGGACTTCCCCGTGTCAGTGAGGCGCAGTGTTGCGACGTGTCCAAACCTTTTCCGGCGGGCTCGACGCCAAGCATCGCCACATCGCGGTCGGCTAGGAAGGGATGGAACAAGCCGATGGCATTGGAGCCACCACCGACAGCGGCCACCAATAGATCGGGAAGCCGTTTTTCAAGTTCTACGATCTGCTCGCGTGCCTCCCGCCCGATGACGGATTGCAAGGTTCGGACCATCTCTGGATAGGGATGGGGACCGGCGGCTGTGCCGATGAGATAGTAGGTGTCATCGATGTTTGAGACCCAGTCGCGGAGCGCCTCGTTCATAGCGTCCTTCAGGGTCCCGTTTCCAGAGCGGACCGGGCGTACATCGGCTCCCAGCAGCTTCATCCGAAACACATTGGGAGCCTGCCGTTCGACATCAGTTTCGCCCATGTAGATCACGCATTCGAGACCGAACCGCGCGGCCATCGTCGCAGTGGCCACGCCATGCTGGCCTGCACCGGTCTCCGCAATGATCCTGGTCTTGCCCATGCGTTGGGCAACCAGGATCTGGCCGAGACAGTTGTTGATTTTGTGCGAACCGGTGTGGTTCAACTCGTCTCGCTTCAGATAGATACGAGGCCCTCCCAGTCGGCCTGTCAGTCTTTCCGCATAGTAGAGTGGGCTCGGTCTTCCAGCATAATGTCGAGACAACATGTCGAGCTGTTGCCAGAATGATGCATCTGTTTTCGCTTTCTGCCACTCTTCGCTCAGGGCGATCAGGAGGGGCATCAGCGTTTCGGGCACAAAGCGTCCCCCGAATCTTCCAAAAAATCCGTCATCATCCGGTAGCGCGTTGTGTGTGAGCATTTGCATCATGATCTCCTTGATGCTCTTACGCCACTGGCTGCATTTGGATGGTGCCGACTGACTGTTTTATGCTTTAGATCTCAGCCATTCATCGGATTGTAGCGGTCAAGCATCACCTCGAGTGGCACTTTGGCCTGCAGGGTTACCGCCAGCAGAACCGTGCCGCTTATCTTGCGCTGTACGAACAGCTTGTCTGGTGGCGGCACGCGCCACGTATTTCGATCTGCAATGATCGGTTCCGCCTTTTCCCGAATGGCTTTGACGAAGGCTCGATCTGAAAAATCGAACTGGTAACGGTCGTGTCTTGCCAATTGCCGAAGGACGATATCGATTATTTCATTGAGCGCGGCGCTGTGGTTCGCAATCTGCGCAGAAGAAACAAACTCCATGGTCAACAGGGCCTGTCGGATTTTGGTGCGATCGCGAGCAAGGCCGGCACCAAGCAAAGCCTGGTATTGCTCGGCGGTATCAGGTGCAAGCTGCCGCGTTGCGCCAAAGTCGAGTAGGACAATCTTGCCTGTATTGGCCTGAAACCGATAGTTGGCGAAATTGGGATCAGTCTGCATGAGTTTGAACTCGAACAGTTCCTTAAGAACAAGATCAAGAAGCGCAGTTACAGCGAGATTGCGGTGTTGCTGCGGGGCATCGGTCAAGGTCTCGATCTTTGAACCGGCCATGTAGTCCATCGGCAAGACAGTCTCATGAAGCAGGTCATCGACCGGAGCCGGTACCAGAAATCGTGGGTCGTCTTCGAGCAGCGCCCTGTAGTGTTTCATCTGCTCCGCCTCGCGCAAATAATTGGCCTCCTCCCGCAGCTGACGTTTTGCCTCCGCGAGCAGGGGGCCGAGATCCAGATTTGCCGGAACAAGGCCGGACATGCGCAGGATCGCAGCAACGTTATCAATATCGGAATCGATACTCTTAGCGACGCCGGGATACTGAACCTTGACAGCGAGCTCGCGACCTGTCGCAAGCCGGGCGCGGTGAACCTGACCGATCGAGGCAGCCGCGATCGGGGCCATATCGAAGCGAGCAAACCTGGATCGCCAGTTGCTTCCCCAGGCATTCCTGAGCACGCCCTCGAGTTGACGCAGCGGCATCGTGTGAGCATTTTCACGAAGTTGAGCAAGGATTGCGGTAAGTCCCCGGGGCAGGATGTCGCCGGGGTCAAGCGACAACATCTGGCCTAGCTTCATTGCTGCACCTCGCAGTCGCGATAGTTGCTCTGCTGCACGCAAGGCGTTTGATGGTGTCAGAACAAGGTCTGAAAGATGCGGCCGTTCACCCCGCGCCAGACGCCCCAGCCCCTCTCCCACAGCTCCGGCGGCAACGCCGCCGGCGAGCTTTCCCAAAGCAGCAAGTCGGCTAAGACGGCTTTGAGGTACCGGGCGAGTTCGGTCGGTCATTGGACGATCCTTTGCAAGGCGACGTTCGAAACATGAGCCGGTTGGAGGCCACAGGTTTCGCAACGCGGCCCGCATGCCGGTGGTGAGGCCGGTGAGGTGCAGGAGTGCCATAAAACCGTCAAATGCACCGGCATCCTGATCACGATTTCCAGCTGCGCTACCGCTTGGAGCAGGGCTAGTCGCTGCGCATGCTGCAATGTTACGTGCGCCCCAAGACCCCCTCTATCGCTGGCGCGCCAGCTGCATGAAGCGCGCCTGATCTGACGCAAACATTTGGAACTGGCCGGTGAAGAACGTGGTTATGGTCCTGGCGCCGTTTTTCTGGATCCCGCGCATTGCCATGCACATGTGCTCAGCTTCAAGCATCACGGCGACACCTTTGGGTCTTAAGCTCTCGTCCAGGGCTTGCGCAATCTGAGCCGTCATCGTCTCCTGCGTCTGAAGCCTGCGGGCGTAGAGATCGACCAGCCTTGCAATTTTTGACAGTCCAAGAACTCCATGATCGGGAATATAAGCAACATGGGCAACCCCATGAAACGGGACCATATGGTGCTCGCAGTGCGAATGAAACTCTATATCCCTGACGAGGACCATGTCACTGTACCCACCGACCTCTGAGAATGTCTTGGCCAGAATGTCTTCAGGTTCAACATCGTACCCCGAGAAGAGCTCGCGATAAGCCTTTGCCACGCGTCTTGGTGTTTCCATTAGCCCTTCGCGTGACGGATCATCGCCAGCCCAACGGATCAACGTACGCACGGCCGCTTCTACTTCCAATTGGGTCGGCCGTTCCGGATCTGGCGTAAGCTCGCTTTTGGTCACCACCGCGTCCATTTCACTTTCTCCTCAATCTGTCAGGCTGGTGTTACGCTGACCAAGCACAGGTGGATCAAACAGGCGTTGAGCTGAACAGTGGTTTCTGATCTGTTTCGGCGCAGAACCGTACAGTGAACCGTCATTGATCACGGCGAACGAATATGGTCGCGATGCAACGCGTTGGTATTATTGGTGCGGGAATGGCCGGTCTTGCTGCTGCCCGATCGCTGTCGAAGTCCGCGAACGTAACGGTTTTCGAAAAGGAAAGAGGCGTCGGCGGCCGGATGGCGACACGTCGGGTCGATAACAGCTCGTTCGACTATGGCGCACAGTATTTCACAGTGCGTGATGCAAGTTTTTCCAGGCAGGTGAAGGCAGCTTGTGAGGCCGGCCTGGTCGCTGTTTGGACCTGCGCTCCCATGACCTTACCGGACAATGGTTTACCGAAGACGGCTGCCTTGGACCCCACACGGTACGTCGCTATTCCAGAGATGGACGCTCTCGCAAAATCAATGTCGGTCGGTCTTGATCTCCGGCTGCATACGTCTGCGGGCAAAATTACAGGCAAACCCGGTAGCTGGTATGTCAACGCTGGTCATGCCTCGCATGGGCCATTTGATTGGGTGGTCGTAGCAGCGCCTGCCCGACAGGCGGCCATGCTGATGCCTGAGCTGTTCTCGCACCATCGAACATTGACGGGGGTCACAATGAGTGGCTGTTTCACGTTGATGATGAGAATGCTGGACGATGCCAGATTGCCATTCAAGGCTGCCTGGCTGTCGGATCCTGTCATCGGCTGGATCGCTCGTAATCACACTAAGCCAGGTCGCGCATCGTCCCCGACCCTGGTCGTCAACGCAACGGCGTCATGGGCGGACGCCAACATCGATGTATCGCTCGATATCGTGCGCCGGACGATGGTTGAGGCTTTAAAGCGTCATATGCCCCTGAAGCCGGCCGAAACTCGAACAGTTGTCATTCACCGCTGGCGCGATGCCGACGTCATAGAGGCTGCCGGCCAGCCTTTTCTCCTCGATGAAGGCAATCAGCTTGGCGCTTGTGGCGACTGGTGTATTGGAGGTCGTGTCGAGGCAGCATTCATGAGCGGCTCGAAGCTTGCGGATGCCATCCTCGCAGCGATTGGAGAACAGGAATGAAAGCGACGGTACGCGGCGTTTCGACGGTCCTCACCTATCTGGGTGCGCTGCCATTCTGGTTGCTCGTACTGCCAGTAATCCTTCAAGTCGGCGCGGCCTCGCAACTTTTTGCTGCTTACGGGTCCATTATTGCAGCGTTCATGGCCGGAGCGTTGTGGGGCGGCGCGCAGGCTTCGGCGTCTGGTCTCGGTATCATTGTGCTGAGTAACGTGTTGGCGTTGGCTTCCTTTGCAAGCGTTTTGATCGGATCACCCGCGCTCGGTCTTTCGATCCAGATGGCGCTCTACCTCGTGCTTCTCGCTTGCGATTTCTCGCTTTTGTCTGATCGTGCAGATCTCCGCTGGTATCTACGGCTGCGCTCAAGAGTCACGGCACTCGTTGTTCTGTCCTATGTTGTCGTGCTGATACACGCGGGTTTCAACATATCGAGGTGATCGCATCGCTTTATGTGGCGACCGGGACGCGTCTTGAAAAAAATCAAACCGAAATCGTGAGGATGCGTAGACAGGCGACCGGGCAAGAGACCGGCAACGAGAGGAGACCATCATGAACAGGCTTTTGGTAACTTCGGCTGTCGCACTATCAATCGGTTTGGCGGGAGTTATGGGTGCTAACGCTGCCAATCCTAAAGTCGGCGGTGCGGCGATGTATGAAGACAAGAATATCGTCCAGAACGCTTCCAATTCGAAAGACCACACGACCCTGGTCGCTGCGGTCAAAGCGGCCGGGCTGGTAAAGACGCTGGAAGGGAAGGGGCCCTTCACGGTGTTCGCGCCGACCAACGAAGCTTTCGACGCCCTTCCGAAGGGTACTGTCGAGACGCTGTTGAAGCCCGAAAACAAGGAAAAGCTGGCAAAGGTCCTCACTTGTCATGTGGTTGCTGCCGAAGCAATGGCAAGCACGGTCGCGAAGATGATCAAGGACGATGGCGGCGAGCATGACATCAAGACGGTCGGAGGTTGTGTGATCAAGGCCAAGGAAAACATGGGAAAGATCACCCTCACCGATGAGACCGGTGGCACTGCGACCGTGACCATCGCAGACGTGAAACAGTCAAATGGCGTCATCCACGTTATTGATAAAGTTCTGCTTCCGAAATCCTGATGTGAATTGCCGGGCTGCGTGTCGCAGCCCGGCTACCGTCCCTGTCGATGTCCGCGACGGTCTGCAAACGGCCGCCTTATGCCCGAGGAGAAGGGATTGCTCATGGGAGATGGCGACGATCGCAACCGGACCAATCATTGGATAATGTACGGCCTGCCGGCCGCCACCGTTGTCGCAATTTTGGTGTTCCTGGGAGGGACAGTGTTTCTGGGAGCCGATGACGAGACGTCAGTTTCGAGCGACGGGTTGTGGCAGCTGGCATCGCTCTCCTTGATGCCGATTGTCGTTTTTACCTTCTGGCTACTCGGCCGACACCGGCTTTGAGCGCCAAACTCGAAGGCGGCTTACGATCTCGGCTACACCCGGCAAAAGTTCGATCGCATACTCAAGAACACGGTCGGGCTTCATCGTCGATAGCAGGGAAGGTCTAAAGGTTCTTCCTATGCCCAAGCCTCGAAATACGCGCCACTAACAGTCGTGCTGTCTCTCGTGACCTTGGCGACTGACATGCGCACTACAAGGCGCCTTTGATCGAGCAAGCTGCACGGCAAAGCCGACTTAAGGGGATCGACCATCAGACCGCAATCACTAGGACGTTAAGCGCGGCTGCCTGATAACCCTGAGGAACAAAGCTTTCATTGCATCCGCGATGCCGTCGGTCGGTGTCACTTCGAAATAGAGGCCAGGGGACGCACATTCCGCCATTTTAGCAGGAATCTGGCTCTGGAACGGCGAGATCCAGGTATTGTACCAACTGTTCTTCGGAAGCGGTAAATAGGTCGTGTAGAGGACAGCAATCTTGACGCCGCGCGCTTTTAAAGGAGCGCAGAAACTCGTGTCGATCGGCTCCTGGCAGCGACCGCCGGTGGTTTTCTTGGTACAAGTGGATGGCTTGTAGCTGTCGCCGACGCCGTCCGCCACGAAGAACAGGATCTTCTGCGGGTCAGCGGACGTGTTGCCGCTGCCCGGCGTGGTGATGATGGTGTTCATCTGCGTCAGAGCACTGTCAAAGCTTGTTGTCTGATCACTGTTGTATCCCTGACTTGGAATGGTCATGAGATCGACGGCATCTGTGTATGATCGAACTTGATCCAGATCGTAGGTGGGATCTGAAATGGTGGTGAGCTTCGCATCCTCGGCCTTGGTGCCAAAGGTGTAAACTCCCATTCTGAACTGGTTGCTCGTGACGCGCGTGCTCTTTGCCGTCGTCGTTAACTGCTGGGTCGCCTGGCGGACCGTGTCGATACGCATGGTCACTCCGAGCGACTTTGCCAGATTGTAGTAGCTCTTGTTGCCGCTTGCGATATCGTGGCAGGCAAAGGCGCAACTGTCGGATGTGTTGGCTTGCATCTTGGTGACATCAGCTGCCGTAGCGCCGACACCCATTGAAGGTGTGTTGTCGATGAGGATATAGAAATCCATGAAGGACGCGGTTTGATATTCGGCGCTGGCGGTACCCGACACCTCAATACTGGTTTTACCAAATATCGCCATGAAGGTCGTCGGGATTGATGTCTTGAAGGCGATGTTGGAGGTGACCTTGTTCAAGTTGCGCGTTACTGTCACTGACAGGTCGATCGGTAGCGACGCGGCTTCTCCCGACATCTGTCCCGTGAACAGTTTGCGCGCTTCACTCTCGCCGACAGATATGGAGCCGTCAGCCGGCATTGCCATGGCCTGAGTAACGGCCGAAGACTTTTCCGCGACTGCCCCGACCGCTGCAGCGTCGGCAGCGTCAAAGAGTTGGGTGCGAATCTCCAGCGCGTGCGAAAAATCGATAGCCATGCCGGCGGCCCCGACCAGGGGCGTAATCAGGATTGCCGTCAATAACCCGAAATTTCCCGAACGGCATGCGAAGATGCGCCTAACTGTCTTTATCATGCACAAAGGTACCAAAGAGGACATGTGCGACTTCTAGCACCCTGCCTTTAAGGTCCCGCTAACCGGCTTGGTAAAGCAATTTCAAATGCTTACATCTCATACGCGAAAGCCGGAGGCGTCGCAGCCCGCGATGGTCGTGTGGCCGCCGTTACGCGGCAGACCCACAAGCACATGTCGACACGATATCATGCGCGCCAAAGCGTTCTGGAACGAAAGGCCGGTTAGCTCCCACGAGGCAGTCGGTGCAGTCCGGCCGACAGGGCCCGACCCCTGCGCCAAACAGATCCGCTCGCGCCAATCTCAGGCCGGATTTCAGCCTCATTTCGAGAGAACATAAGCCGATCTGACAGGGAGCAGCAAGGACGTTCCATTGCGTATACTGGTGGTCGAGGACGACGACATTCTTGGGTCGGCCCTGAAAAAGGCACTTGAGAAGCATGCTTATGGCGTGGACTGGTTCCGTGATGCCGAAACGGCGCTCCATGTCCTCAAATACAATGACTACGGCGCGCTGGTCCTGGATGTTAACTTGCCGAAGGCAAGTGGCTTTGATGTGCTGCGGGCTCTTCGCCAGAGTGGCAATGGCATCCCCGTTCTCATGCTGACCGCGCTCGACAGTGTGCGCGACCGGGTTGCCGGCCTGGACGAGGGAGCCGACGATTATCTGACGAAGCCGTTTGATCTGGATGAGCTTTTGGCGCGCATCCGCGCGCTGTTGCGCCGCAGGCAGGGGCGCAACGAAACGGTCATCCGTTGCGCAAACGTCGAGATTGACCCGGCCGCGATGGTTGCGCGTCGCGATGGGGTTCAACTTCACCTGCCCGCAAAGGAGTTCCATCTTCTGCGCCTGTTGATGGAGCGCAGCGGCCGCTACGTCACGAAAAGCGACATCGAATATGCCCTCTACGATTCTGAGGTGTCCGTGGAGAGCAACACGATCGAAGTGACGGTCTATAATTTGCGCAAGAAACTTGGCCCTGATTTCATACAGTCGATCCGTGGTGTCGGCTACATGGTCGAGCGCCGGCAGTGACCCTTACCCAACGGCTCTTTGCCCGTATCCTGCCGACCCTGATCGTCGCGATCGCTGTCGTCGGCTTTTTTGCCTATCGCAGCGCGACACGAGAAATAGACAACATCTACGACGCCCAGTTGATCAACGACGCGAACGTCCTGTGGTCCCTGATGCAGCATCCGCTCACCCGGCCCGATAACCGGCCAACGATCCAGGTACCCGACCTGGATTTCAATATGGATAATCAGCTGGCTCTGAACGAGGACGCTGACGATTATGCGGACGCGCACTCGTTCCGTGCCTGGAAGGGCGATACGCTCGCCTTTGCCAGCAGCAATGCCTTTCCAGCCGGGCTCAGCCGCTTCAAGGCCGGGTTTTCAGAGACCGTTAATAACGGCGCACGATGGCGGATCTATTCCCTGCCGATCCCTGATACAGATATTTCCATCGAGGTTGCGGAAGAAATCAATCTTCGCGAGGGCCTGGTCGAGAACATTCTTCTCAACCTGGCTTTCCCGCTTGTCGTGCTGATCCCTGTGATCGCCGTCATCATCTGGATGGCGATCACCAACGGGCTCAGCAATATGAAGGAGCTGGTATCGCAAATCCGGACGCGTACGCCCGATGACCTGTCGGTGATCGCAACGACCGGTCTGCCGAGGGACCTTGCGCCGCTTGTCCATTCGCTTAACAACCTCCTGCGCCGGCTTGGCCGGTCGCTGACGATGGAACGGCGCTTTTCCGATCTTGCAGCCCATCAGCTGCGCACGCCACAGGCCGGCATCAAGCTTTTGCTGCAGCTCTTCGACCGGGCCGATTCAGAGGATGAGCGGCGAGCGCTTTTGAAGGATCTGGTGGTCAGCAACGAGCGTGCCATGCACTTGATTGAACAGCTCCTGCGCCTGGCGCGGGTCAGTCACCAGCCGCTGCAGCTCGGCTCCGTGTCGCTGCGTGACATCGCTTCCGCCTCGCTTGCCGATTTTGCCGTACTGCTGAATGCACGCCACTTCGATGTCAGCCTTAGAGGTGCGCCGGAGGCCTTGGTCCAGACAGACAGGGCCCTCCTTCGGATCATGATCGATAACCTCCTCGACAACGCGATCAAGTATTCGGGCGATGCCGGAAAGATCGAGGTGCGGATCGAGCCCGGCGAGCGCGGCTGGCGGCTTTCCATCATGGACAGCGGTCCTGGCATTCCGCCAGACCAAAGAGAGGCGGCGTTTCAACGCTTCAACCGCCTCGATACGGGCGCCGGCGATGGCGCCGGACTGGGATTGCCTATCGTTGCCGATATCGCCAATCGGCTGGAGATCGCCCTCAGCCTCGGGACCTCGGAATGGGGACGGGGCCTAAGGGTCGATCTGGACATTGTCGGCGCGTGAGGCGCCGAATTCAGTTTCATTTCATCTTCGCCTCATCTTGCTTTCAGTTCGCCGCTCTAGACGTGTCCTCAGACGTTTGACGGAGCACGCGATGCAGGTGTTTTGCGATTTTGACGGAACGATATCGAAGGAGGACGTGACCGACCTCGTGCTCCAGCGCTATGCGCGCCCGGAATGGCGCGCGATCGAGGATCAATGGGTCAGCGGCAAGATCACGTCGGCGATATGCATGCAGCGCCAGATCAGGCTGATCGAGGCAACGCGCGCCGAGCTGAACGCCTTTCTCGACACTGTCGAGATCGACAGCGATTTTATTGCCTTCAAGCGGTTCTGCGACAACGCCGGGCTCGGCTTGAGCGTGGTTAGCGACGGCGTTGACTATTTCATCCGTCGCGTCCTTCGCCGCCATCAGATCACCTCCATACCCGTGATTGCAAACAGGCTCCGAGAGGGCGACGAGCTTTCGAAATCGGCATACGATCTCGATTTTCCCGCGATCAGCAGCGGCTGCAACGCTGGCTCCGGCGTCTGCAAATGCGCGGTCGTCAGCCCCTCGGTCGATTACATCTATGTTGGCGATGGACGCAGCGACTTTTGTGTCTCGAACGAGGCACCGGTTGTCTTCGCCAAGTCAAACTTGGCTGACCATTGCCGCTCCCGGGCATCGAATTCTTCCCTTACGACAGTTTCGCCGATGTTCAGCGGTCTCTCGCAAGCATTCTTTCAATCCCTTCGCGCCGGCGCCCCGCACTGCCGGTGAAGAAATCAGCGTAACAAGAGGACCTCATGCGTTCCAACCTGAAACTTGCTCCCACCCGCGCGCCGGTCATTGGCGAAGACGAACTTCGTCTGCTCGAAGAGACCTACTGCTCGCACGGCGATACAGTGCATTATACAGAGAAGCCGAAATTCTTCGAAACCTGCGAGGGCTCCTTCGTCTATGATGCGGCCGAAACGCCATTTCTGGATCTGCAGATGTGGTACTCGGCTGTCAATTTCGGTTACCGAAACGAGCGCCTGAACCAGGTTGCGCATCGCCAGCTTGATCGCTTGCCACAGGTCGCGTCGCAATATCTACATCGCGAGAAGGTCGAACTCGCCGCACTGATCGCCCGAGATATGGAAGAAAAGTTCGGTTCAAAGGGCCGCGTGCATTTCAACGTCGGCGGTTCGCAGGCGGTGGAGGATTCGCTCAAAATCGTCCGCAATTTCACTGGCGGCAAAAGCCTGATGTTTGCCTTCGAAGGCGGCTACCACGGCCGAACGCTTGGTGCGACTTCGATCACCTCCAGCTATCGCTACCGTCGCCGTTACGGCCATTTCGGCGAGCGGGCGCAGTTCATAGAATTTCCCTATCACTTTCGCGGCCCGAAGGGCATGTCGAAGGAAGAGTACGGTCACGATTGCGTCCAGAAGTTTGCCCGTCTGTTCGAAAGCGAATATAATGGCGTCTGGGATCCAAAGGCGGGAAAGTCGGAATATGCCGCCTTCTACGTCGAACCGATTCAGGGCACGGGTGGTTATGTCATCCCACCGATGAACTTCTTCGTCGAGCTGAAGAAGGTCCTCGACGATCACGGCATTCTGCTGGTCGTCGACGAGATCCAGATGGGCGTCTATCGCACAGGCAAGTTGTGGTCGATCGAGCACTTCGGTGTTTCGCCCGATGTTCTTGTGTTCGGCAAGGCCATTACCAACGGGCTCAATCCCCTTTCTGGCATATGGGCCAAGGAGGAGATGATCAATCCCACCATTTTCCCGCCTGGTTCCACCCATTCGACGTTTGCAAGCAACCCAATGGGCACGTCCGTCGCGTTGGAGACGCTGAAGATGGTGTCGGAGAATGACTTCGGCGCCAGCGTCATGGAGAAGGGTGCGCATTTCCTCGAGGGTCTCAAGGACTTGCAGTCGCAACATGCGATCGTCGGCGAGGTGGACGGCTTAGGCCTGGCCTTGCGGATGGAAATCTGCAGGGACGATGCTTTCACGCCTGACAAGGCGACGCTCGACTGGATGTGCGACGAAGGCATGAAGGGCGATCTCGTCGTCGACGGTCGCAGATATGGGTTGGTGCTCGATGTCGGCGGCTACCACAAGAACGTCATCACCTTTGCACCAAGCCTGATGATCAGCCATGACGAGATCGAGCTTGCAATTTCACTGCTCGACCAACTCCTCACTCGCGCGGAACGGAGATAGTCCGGTGCAACTGCTTCTCCTTCATCTGGATGATGCGTTGGAGTTGCAGCCCGACTTTGTGCAGTCTTGCATAATGGCAGGCGCGCACGAAGTCAGCGACAAGGAATGCGGGCGCGCAGTCAGGCTCTGGGGCCGGCGCCGCGCGCTCGATGCCCTTAGGAGACGCCTGGCACGGATAGGGTCGCCGTCGGGCGATCAATCGCGGCTCTGCTTCATGGGTTCTGGCGATTTCCATCACGTGACGGCGCTGTTGCTGTCGCTGGCGCTTGAGCGTGCCCGCCGGCCCGTAACTGTGATCCATATCGACAATCACCCCGACTGGGTACATTTCGGCGATGGCATGCATTGCGGCTCCTGGGTTAACAAGGCGCTGGAGCAGCCGCTCGTCGAAAAGGTGATTACCCTCGGCGTCTGCAGTCATGATCTGAAGTCGCCCGAGAAAAAGGGCGCCAATCTTGTACCGTTGACCGATGGACGGCTGGAACTCTACCCTTATGACCATCCACCGAGCAGGGTGACATCAAGCTATGGGTCTGGAGCGAGCTTCAGCCAGATCGACGGTGCGCTGCACTGGCAGTCGATATCAGAACTCGGCGAGGCCAATTTCCTCGACCGGTTGCTCGGCCGTATCAAGACCGAGGCGGTTTACATTACCATCGACAAGGACGTGCTGACGAATGCCGATGCGGTGACAAACTGGGATCAGGGCCATATGCGGCTTCCCTACGTGCTTTGGCTCTTGAGCGAGATCGGTGAAAAATATCGCGTCATCGGCGCCGATGTTACCGGTGACTACTCAACTCCGCATTACAGCGGCAATCTCTATACCCGTGCAATGAAGACGGCCGAAGTGCTGATCGATCAGCCGTTGCGGCGACGCGACAAGGCGGCGGTGCGCAACATCAACAGTGCCGCCAACCATGCGCTGCTGGAGGTGTTGTCGGAGCTGATGCCATGATTGGGGGTCTTTCGGAATGGACGACCGGGGTCATCGTCTTCTGCATCCTGGCCGAAACCGGCCGGGAGATCTGCTTCAAGCGCGGCGCCACCGGTGCGCTGTTTGCGGACCTGCGCAACAAGGTAATCTGGCTCGGCATCCTCCTTTGGGCCGTCGAACTGGTAATGTGGACGCGCGTGCTTGAGGAAGTGGCGCTGTCGGTCGCCTTTCCGCTGATGGCGCTGAGCTATGCGGCGATCGCGCTCGCGGGCGGGATCATCTTCAAGGAAACTATCAATCGTCGCCATGTCCTGGGCATCGCCCTGGTGACCTTTGGCGTGGTCTGTGTTGGAGCGACGGGACTATGACAATCTTCGCCTATTCGAAATGGGATATCGTTCCGGTGCTGGCCGCAACGGCGCATCTGGCCTTCAACATCGACCTGATTGCCGGATTTGAGAGCCGACCGCTCTGGCTATCGGCGGCGCTTGGGTCACTCTATGCTCTATCGATATCCTGGAACATCAACAGTATCTCGCATAATTTCATTCACACGCCCTATTTCAGATCGAGATGGATGAACCGTCTCTTCAGCCTTTTGGAATCGGTGACGATCGGCTTTTCGCAGACCTACTATCACTTCGTGCACATGCGCCATCACTCCGGCAATAGCGACCGGCCCAACGACAGGGGCGAGACGATCGACATGCTGTCGATCTACAAGCATGGCAAGAACGGCGAGCCGGAGAACGTCCTTTCCTACACGTTTCTGAGCTTCTTTCGCGACGACATCGGTGACATTCACCGCGCGATCGCCAGCAAACGGCCGGCCGAAGCAAGATGGGGGCGTTTCGAGCTGGTTTGCGTTGGCGCCTTCGTGCTTCTGGCGTTGGTCTACGACTGGAAGGCTGCCTTGTTCTTTCTACCGTTCTATTATCTTGGAAATTGCCTCTCGTCACTGAATGGCTATTACGAGCATCTGCACGGCGACCCTGACGAACCGATCGCCTGGGGCGTCAGCAGCCACAACAGGCTCTACAACTGGCTCTGGTTCGCCAATGGATATCACGCCGAACATCATTATCGTCCGAAAACCCACTGGACCAAGCTGAAGAATTTCCACGAGCAGATCAAGCAGGACCAGGCTGCGGCCGGCACGCATGTGATCAGCACCTGCCATGCGCTCGGCTTCATGGCGAAGGAAAACCGGCAGCCGGGGGAATTTCCCGATGCCGGCTGAGGGACTTTCCTTCTATCTCGAGGGCACGAATGGCAGGGGCATTGTCCTTGTCCACGGCCTGACGGGGGCCCCTGCCGAGATGCGGCTGGTCGCCCGGCAACTCCATCGCCGCGGCTTCAGCGTCTATGCGCCGCTCTTGGCCGGTCATGGCGAGAACGAGGCGGTGCTGCGCAAGTCGCGCTGGGAGAACTGGCTCGACAGTGTCGAGGCCGCCAGTGACCTCATGGGCGAGCGGTGCGACGCAGTCTTTGCCGCCGGCATCTGCGTTGGCGGAAAGCTCGCGATGATGGCGGCAGAGCGCAATCCGATGTCGATCCGCGCCGTTGCCGTTTATTCTCCCTGTTTTCATTACGACGGCTGGGATGTGCCCCGGTACTACGCGCTGTTTTCGCCGCATATCCGCTGGATATCGTTTATCCCCTTTATCGGCCGCTTGAACTTTCGCGAAACACCTTCGCTCGGCATCAAGGATGAGCGAATGCGTCGCATGGTGGCAGGCATGAACGGCGAGGGCATGCTCGAGACCTTCCCTGGGCGCGGTCTCATCGAGATGCATGAACTTGGAAGAGCACTCAAGGCAAGGCTTCCTGACATGCGAACGCCGACGCTGATCGTTCATTCACGTGAAGACGACCTTAGCGGTCCGTCGCACGCCCAGTACATCGCAGCCAATATCGGCGGGCGTCGCGAGCTTCGCTGGCTGGATGACAGCTATCACATGATCCATGTCGATCGCCAGCACAGGCATGTGGCCGACATGACAGCCGAATTCTTCGAGGCGGAACATGCAGCAGCAAGCGCTTGAGATTGGCACAGCCGAGCATGCCGGATCCGGCGGACCTTCACCAGTCGCATCACTGCTTTCGAGCATCCGTATGCTGGACAGGCACGCCTGGAACATCTGCTTTTCGAAAGAGATCGAGACCTATGACTATCTGCTGGTGGTGGAGGAGGCCGGCATTGCCGGTTTCGACTTTCGCTATGTCGTATTGCGCGAAGACGATGAGATCGTTGCCGCGATGCCCGCCTTTTTGTGCCGCTACGCGCTCGAAACGACATTGCAGCCCGGCCGCATCAGACGTTCGGTGGGCAGGATCCGTTGCCTTTTCCCCGAATTTCTGACGCTGCGCCTGGCCTGCCTTGGTTCGCCCTGCACGGAAACCGGCATGATCGGCTTTCATCCGCGGATCTCCGAGAGTCGCCGGCCACAGCTCTTTGCGCAGCTTCTCGCCGCTTTCGAAGCGCATGCGCAGGCCGAGGGCTGTTCGCTGATCGCGATGAAGGATCTGGCGCTACCGCTGCCGTTGGGTGTGACGCGCGTTTTGTCTGACGGCGGGTATGCTGAGATCGTCAGCATGCCGACAGCGTTCCTTGATATCGACTTCGATACGCTCGATGACTACCTTTCGAGGTTGTCGGCGGGGACCCGCAAGGATATGCGGCGCAAGCTCCGGGGCCGCGGCACCGTGCGCATCGAATATCGCAGCGATTTCGGCGAATGGCTGCCTCGCGTGATGCAACTCTATCTGGAGACGCGAGAACGCAGCGAATGGCAGTTTGAAGAGCTGACGCCTGCCTATTTCCAGGGTCTGCTGAAGGGGATGCCCGGCCGGTCCTTCTGCACGATGTATTTC
Source organism: Rhizobium sp. BG4 (assembly GCF_016864575.1). Classification (NCBI taxonomy): domain Bacteria; kingdom Pseudomonadati; phylum Pseudomonadota; class Alphaproteobacteria; order Hyphomicrobiales; family Rhizobiaceae; genus Rhizobium; species Rhizobium sp. BG4. The sequence continues at coordinate 692,580 of NZ_CP044127.1, read as the reverse complement.
GTCGAAGACGAATTGCTGGCAGCCAATGTCATGGTTTGTGACGGGTCCAGGCTCATCGACAAGTTCTTTTGCATGGATGCCCCTAGGGGCAGGGCCCACAACCTTTATTATCTCAGCTGGTTCACCAACCTCGAATATTGCCTCAGGCACCGTATCGGTCGCTACCAGAGCGGTCAGGCCTACTATCGCAACAAGGTCCGGCTCGGTAGCAGCCTGACGGCCAATGCGATGTATTTTCGCCATCGCAATGCGGTCCTTCAGCTTGTTTTGAAGACCGTATCGCCCTTCTTCAGTGGCGATGACGGTGCCGAGGTGATGACGTGAATGCGATCCGGCCGATATGGTTGGCAGTGCCGCTATTGAACACAGCCCAGCAGCTGCTGTTGAAACGCAGCGCCGAAGAGGCGGCTCGTACCCACGGCGAGTGGCTGTTTCAGATCCTGTCGTCTCCCTGGTTTTTCGCGGCGATCGCTGCTGAGATCGCCTGTTTTGCTATCTGGATGACAGTTCTGTCACAGCTCGATATCAGCAAGGCCTTCCCGCTTTCGGCCATCAGCTATGTCTTCGTGATGGCCGTCGCCTGGCTTGCGTTCGGCGAGCCGGTGAGCGTGCTCCAGCTCGCAGGCAGCGGTCTGATCCTGATCGGCATCTGGTGCATCGCAACGGCCGTGCCATCGCATTGAAAATCGAAGGTGTCGGGTCAGAAGCCGACGCTGAAGGCCTTGTTCAATGAAATGCCGATGATGTTCTGGTTCGCGTCGCCGAGCTTCGAGGTGATCGGGCTGTCGGCGCCGTCGCCCGTCAGTCTGTCGAGCCGGTCATAGAGCTGCAGCGACAGGGTCGGCGTCACGTCATAAGACGCCGAAACGGTAAGTCCGACCGATTTCAGGCCGCCGGTGGCATCGAAAGCGGGCAAAACCCCGTTCTGGGCTGCTTCGCTTGACGAAATAGAGAAGTATTTGCGCATGTAGGCGCCGTCGGCGAATGATGCGCGCGGTCCGATCGAAAGCAGCCACTTGTCGCCAAACGACTGGAACCAGTCGATGCCGAGATCGGCGACCAGACCGCTGCCATTCGACAGCGCCTGGCGGATTTCGGTGCGGATACGCAGCTCGTCTGGTATTGCCCAATATTGCGCAAAGACGCCGGCGTCCACGTCCCAATGAACCGCATGAAGACCGGCGAGCCTCTGGTCGTCGGAACGGGACCGGGAATCGCGAAAACCGAGCACTGGCCCAGCTTCGAAGCCGCCAAGACCAATAAGGCCATAGTCGATGCTGTCGTCGGGAGCACCCGGCTCATCGGGTTCGTCAAAGCGCCTGATATCGAACGACGGGATGGCGCTGAAACCGTCATGCCTCGATCCGGGAAATTTTGGGCCATATTCGATGCTGGCGCCGAGCGTCACGACCCAGCTGTCCGGTGATACAACGGCTGCTTTATCTCCAGCAAATGCCCTTCCCGTGGCAGCCGGAAGAAGGAGTGTGACAACAAGACTTGTTTGAACCAATCGACTGATGCCGGTCATGCCTGTACCAGATACTGACGCACGCACTCGATAGTGCCTTCCTGCTTGCAGGAGTCAAGCAGCAGGCGGGCGGTCGAACCCAAGGCCTGTCTGTGTTTGGGCTTGTCCCGCAGGAAAAAGCCACTGCAGACAGCGCCTCACCTGGGCCTTGCTTCCAGTGATGATGCACCCATCATCACTGGAAGAGGTCCTTTGATGGCTCGCGCGCTTTTTAGCGCCGAGTTTGTCTCCGGCGGATAACAGGGATGGGCATCAGACCTGTGCCATGCCTCCGTCTACGGCTATTTCCGCGCCTGTCGTAAAGCTGCTTTCGTCGCTGGCCAGAAACAGGGCCGCGGCCGCCACCTCCTCAGGTTTGCCCATCCGCCCAAGCGGTATCATCCTGGACAGTGCGTCTCGAATTTCCTGCGAGGCTGCAGCCATCATCGCGGTATCGGTTGGGCCAGGACTTACGACGTTGACACGTATCCCCTTGGGAGCGAGTTCGTTGGCCCATGTGCGTGTGAGCGAACGGACTGCAGCTTTCGTGGCGCCATAGACCCCATAGCCCTTGGTGCCGATATCGCCGGCAATCGAGCCAATCAGCACGATCGTTGCCCCGGGCTGCATCAAGGTAATGGCACCTTGCGCCGCAAACAGCAGAGACCGGACATTCAGGCCGAACGTTCGATCGTAGTGATCCTCGGAAATTGCTCCGAGAGGCGCGTGTTCAGAAAGCCCGGCGTTGACGACAAGCACGTCGATATGGCCCTGCTCCGATCGGATCTGCTCGAAGACGCGCTGGAGATCTGCATTGTTTCCGGCATCGGCCTTTATGGTGCGGATGGTGCCAGTGCCACCCGGCTGCCTCTGTGTCTCTGCGCCCTTGCGGCTCGTTGCGTAAACCGTTGCGCCCTCGCTGGCAAAGCGATGCGATATGGCCCCGCCGATACCGCCAACGCCGCCGATTACGAGGGAAATCTTGTTTGCTAATCTCATCACATCAACTCCATCAATAGTGATGGGCAGAAGATATAAACTCTATACCTACGGTCAATTACGTACTATATGTAAAGCAGATATCATGGAGTATATCGATGCGAAGGACCGACGTAGGTTTTCCGGTTAAGCCTTGTTCTGCTGAAAGACACAAAGCTGCCGCAGCCGAGGCACTATTGAACGTAGAAAAGGCGCGCCCGGTGCTGGAGCAGATCGCCAACAAATGGTCGGTGCTGATCCTGACGGTTCTTTGCTCAAGGCCGTCGCGGTTCAACGAGATCATGCGGCGTCTGGACGGGATCACGCACAAGGCGCTCGCCGAGGCGTTGAAGCGCCTGGAGCGCAACGGTCTGATCCGTCGTGAAGTGCTGACCACGACGACACCGGTCGGGGTGGAGTATACCATCACTTCGCTTGGCCGTTCGCTTCAGCAACCGTTCGAAGCCCTTTACACATGGTCCATGACCTACGGTCCCGAGCTGGAGCAAGCGCAGCACGACTACGATAACGGCAAACGTTGATCGCTTGGCGCTTTGCATCGTCGACATGCCTTTTGTGGCTGGCAGGGCCTTGAGGGACGCAGCGCTTTCACAACCTGCCTCGCGTGAGCAACGAAGCCAAGCCCAGCTGCCTGTGTCGTTACGACGGTGCGCGCTCGCGTCCGGCCGGTGCATCGCAGATTCATGGGTCAGCGGTGACGTTCCTGAAGTCGGGTCTTCCACGCATGATCTGGCCGAGGCTGCGGATTGTTTCGCCAGACGCAACAAACTCAACACTATTCAATCAATTGTTGATCCGCGGTTCTGGCGGCAATATCGCACCTGTCAGACGAAGACGTCTTCGCCTGAGAGTTTCAAAAAAAAATCGCAGGACGCACGATGACGAAAGCTTTTACATCGATCACACGCCGGAACGTGTTGATGAGCGCAGGCGCCGCAGTCACGCTCGCAACCATGTCACGCGCTTCCGGCCTTGCAGCCACCATCGATCCCACCACAGTCTCCAGCAAAGGACACGAGTTCATGAGCACTATAACCACCAAAGACGGCGTCGAAATCTTCTACAAGGACTGGGGAGCGAAGGATGCCCAGCCGATCATGTTCCACCATGGCTGGCCGCTTTCATCCGACGACTGGGACGCGCAGATGCTGTTCTTCCTCTCGAAGGGCTTTCGCGTCGTCGCCCATGACCGCCGCGGCCATGGCCGCTCGGCCCAGGTGTCGGACGGCCACGACATGGATCATTATGCGTCCGACGCCTTCGCAGTCGTCGAGGCGCTGGACCTGAAAAATGCCGTCCATATCGGTCACTCCACCGGCGGCGGTGAGGTTGCCCGCTACGTCGCAAAGCATGGCGAACCTTCTGGTCGTGTTGCCAAAGCAGTTCTCGTTTCTGCTGTCCCGCCGATCATGGTCAAGACCGAGGCCAATCCCGAAGGCTTGCCGATGGAGGTGTTCGACGGCTTTCGCTCGGCGCTTGCGGCAAACCGTGCGCAGTTCTTCCGCGATGTGCCGGCTGGTCCATTCTACGGTTTCAACCGCGATGGCGCGACTGTGCATGAAGGCGTGATCCAGAACTGGTGGCGTCAGGGAATGATGGGCGGCGCAAAAGCGCATTACGACGGCATCAAGGCATTCTCGGAAACCGACCAGACCGAAGACCTGAAGAATATCAGCGTTCCGACGTTGGTTCTGCACGGCGAAGACGACCAGATCGTCCCGATCGCAGATTCCGCCCACAAATCCGTCAAGCTCCTGAAAAACGGCACGCTGAAGACCTACCCGGGCTTCTCTCACGGAATGCTGACTGTCAACGCCGACGTTCTCAACGCTGATCTGTTGGCTTTCATCCGGGCCTGATCGGCATTGACGGCGGGTGCGGGCTCCCTCGCATCCGCCGTCTTCGGATTGCTGGTCCACACGCGCGAGCGCGCTGCATATCGATAGGAAACGTAATGACGACGACAAAGACAATCGCAAACCTTGGCGTTGCCTGGGAGCAAACCTTCGGCTACGCGCAGGCTGTCCAGGTCAAGGATACGATCTACATTTCTGGACAGTTAAGCCAAGACGGCGACGGCAAGATGGTCGCGCCAGCCACCCTTGACGCGCAAGGCCGTCCTGTCGACTTCGAGCCAATGGAGGCGCAGATACGTCAGAGCTATGTGAACGCCAAGAGCTTCTTTCTGAGTTCGGTGCCACTCTCGACGACGTTGTCGAAGAGACGCTTTTTGTCCTCGACGTCGCGAGTGCATTCGCAGCCGGATCAAAGGTCCGCAAGGAGATGTACGGCACGGACACTCCGTCCGTCGCAAGCAACCTGATCGGAGTGAGTGCGCTCGCCTTCCCCGAACAGATCGTCGAGATCACGTTCCGCGCGGTGCTCGACGCCACGGTCGCCTGATTAGACAACAGTCGCTCGAAGCGTTGCCGGGGTGATGCACTGCCGCGGCGAACCTTTCCTGATGGGTTTCCCGATGCCAAGACCATATTCAGCGACGATGAGATCGCCATCCGCCTTGCATCTCACCACGGATCTCGTTGCCAGGACCTTGAGGACTGTTACGGACGAAGGTCCGGAGCCTAACTGGACGCCCATCTCGTCCAACCAGCTCGAGGAGCTCGTCCAGAGGGTCGATGAGGAAGCGCGCGATCAAGAGATTTGGGTGTTTGCCTATGGCTCGCTGATGTGGAACCCCGGGTTCGACGTGGCGGGCTTCGAAAGAGCCGTCGCGTTCGGATGGCACCGTGCGTTCGCATTGAGGATCGAACGGCTGCGGGCGACCTCGGATGCGCCGGGTCTTATGCTTGCCCTTCAGCCGGGAGGAAGCTGCACCGGCCTGATCCTCAAGCTTGCCTGCGCGTCGAAGAAGGAAGATCTACGTAGGCTCCTGGCCCGCGAAATCCGCTATGTCGAAGTTTGCGATATGGTCCGTTGGGTCAGGGTCCGGACACCGGCAGGACCCCGTCGCGCATTGACATTCTGGGCAAGCCCGACGCGGTCAGCACTGACCCAAAAGGTACCTCTCGAACAGGCGGCGGCGCTGATTGCCCAGGCCTGCGGACCGGCCGGGTCTTGTGCGGAATACCTGCATCGCACCGTCGTTGATCTTGCAGAACGCCAAATCTTCGACCGGAACCTATGGCAGTTACAGGAACTTGTGGCAACGAAGCTTCAGGCTCTCCCGCTACCTGTCAATCCAGCATGACCATATGCGCCGCCACCTGCTCTTCGAAGAATTTCGAAAAGGAGGCAATACGCGGCGGCAGAGCCTGGTAGGGCGGATAGTAAAGGGTGAGCCACAGATCTGGCGGCGCCCATCCCTTGAACACATGCACGAGCCGTCCACTGCGGATGTGCTCGGCGATGTTGAACCCCGGAAGCAGGGCGACACCTGCCCCGTCTGCGGCCATTTCCGCGAGCACCTCGCCGCTATTGGCGCTGAACGCTCGCCCCGCCGATATTGCGATGCTTGAGCCACCATCCGACAGAACCCAGTTCTCCCGCCGGCTTTCTCCACTATAGGCAAGGCAATCGTCCGGCGTCAGTTCGTTGGGATGCGACATGGTGACGAAGCGGCTGCCGGGCGCGGCAACAAGGATGCGCGGCACGACGCGGATCTTCCTCCAGATCGTGAACTTGTCGGAGGGCTGCGAGGAGATGCGGATCGCCAGGTCGTAATCGTCGTCGACGATGTTGATCAGGCCGTCAGACAGGGAGATCTCGAAGCTGATCTTCGGATAGCGCTCCTTGAATCCGGAAAGGATCGTCGGCAGCACGACCTTCCCGAACCAGGTCGGTGCGCTGATCCTGAGGCGTCCTTCCTCGGCTTTGTGGGCGTTCATCACTTCGCGTCGGGCATCCTCCAGCGTCTTTACCGCGGGTTGGATCTGCGCAGCAAAGATCGCGCCGTCGGTGGTGAGGGACACTTGGCGCGTGGTGCGCACGAAGAGCTGAACGCCGAGCTCTGCCTCCAGGGCGGCGATGGCTCGCGTTACGGCAGCGGGCGTCATGTCGAGTTCGCGGGCCACCTGGGCGAAGTTCCGCTTCTCAGCGGCGAGGAGGAAGGTGCGGAGTGCCTTGTAGTCGTTCATATCATTATTTCAAAAATCGCAATTCGTTCAAAACAAGTATTGCAATTCCGCCTGGTCATCAACGGGCCTAGATTGCCTTCACACAACAATCATCCGTGCTGAGAGAAAGGCATCGACATGATCAAGGACATCAAGGGACTGCATCACGTAACGTCTATGGCGTCGGACGCACGCCAGAATAACCACTTCTTCACAAATACGCTCGGCCTGCGCCGCGTCAAGCAGACGGTGAACTTCGACGATCCCAGCGTCTATCACCTTTATTACGGCGACGAGACCGGTAGCGCCGGGACGGTGATGACCTACTTTCCCTTTCAGAACATGATGCTTGGCCGCCCCGGGGTCGGCGAGGTCGGCGAGACGCAATTTTCCGTGCCGAAAGGTTCGCTGAAATTCTGGCGCGACCGCCTGGCCTCGCAAGGCGTCGATGGGCTGGAAGCAGACACAATCTTCGGAGCCAGGCGGCTTCGCTTCATGGGCCCGGACGGCGACAGCCTGGCGCTGATCGAAGCGGCCGACGACCGCCGCTCGTCCCCCTGGCTTGGTCGCGGTATCCCGGACGATGCTGCTATCCGCGGTTTTGCCGGCGCTCGCTTCCGCCTGCACGATACGGCTGCGACGGAAGAACTGCTCGGGTTCATGGGCTACCAGCGCGCTGAAAAGGAAGGCGACGTCACGCGCTTCATCATTCCGGGCGGAAACGGCGCCGACACGATCGACCTTCAGCTCCTGCCAACGACGCCCTTTGCCCGGCAGGGCGCCGGATCCGTTCACCACATCGCCTTCGCCGTCGACAACCGTGAACAGCAGCTCGAAGTGCGCAAGGCTCTGATGGATACCGGTTACCAGGTCACGCCGGTCATAGACCGGGATTATTTCTGGGCCATCTATTTCCGCACGCCCGGTGGCGTTCTGTTCGAGATCGCAACGAACGAACCGGGCTTCAATCGAGACGAGGACACCGCCCATCTCGGAGAGGTGCTCAAGCTGCCCAGCCGTTATGAGGCAATGCGCGCTGAAATAGAATCCAACCTCGTGCCCCTGGCTGCGTAGGAGCATACCAGACATCTGACGACAACGAGGGCTGCGATCGGCAAGGATCGCGGCCCTTCGTGCACATCCAGACCCATGCATCCTCAAGGGTTATTTCATTTTTCGCAATTCATTCAATAGAATTATTGCAATTCTGCAGCGCGGCGTCGAACGCTAGGTTTGATTTCAGCAGCCAGGACGGCGAGCGAAACGGCCTGCGGGCCAGGAAGCTCCCGCCCGCCGCTATCGATTTTCAGGCACCCCATGCGGGCCGCAACCACGAGGAAAGTACCATGTCCAAGCTCCAAGTCCTGACCCCGGCAAACAGCCAGCTCATCTTCATCGACCAGCAGCCGCAGATGGCCTTCGGCGTCCAGTCGATCGACCGGCAGACATTGAAAAACAACGTCGTCGGTCTCGCCAAGGCCGCCAGGATTTTCGACATCCCGACCACGATCACCACGGTCGAGACGGAAAGCTTCTCCGGCAACACCTTCCCGGAACTGCTCGGCGTCTTCCCCGAGAACGACATTCTGGAGCGCACGTCGATGAACTCCTGGGACGACCAGAACGTTCGTGACGCCCTTGCCAAGAATGCCGCCGGCGGCGCTAAGAAGATCGTCGTCTCCGGTCTCTGGACGGAAGTGTGCAACACGACGTTCGCGCTTTCCGCTCTCAACGACGTCCCGGACTACGAGATCTACATGGTCGCCGACGCCTCCGGCGGCACCTCGCTGGAAGCCCACAATCGCGCTATGGACCGCATGGTGCAGGCGGGCGTAATTCCGGTGACCTGGCAGCAGGTCCTGCTTGAGTGGCAGCGCGACTGGGCACGCAAGGAGACGTATAACGCGGTCACGTCGCTGGTGAAGGAACATTCCGGCGCCTACGGCATGGGCATCGACTACGCGGTCACGCATGTCCACGGCGGCGCCGAGCGCGTCAGCCACGGCAAGCGCATCGGCCCGAACCCAGCCAAGTAATCACCCATCACCGCCGCTTCCGCAGGATCGCACGTCCGGATGCGGAGGCGGCTTCATTCACAGTCGAGGATGCCCCCATGAAACTCTACATTCTTTCCATCGGCGCCGGTCTTCTGGTCGGTATCGTCTACAGCCTGCTCAATGTTCGCTCTCCCGCGCCGCCGATCGTGGCCCTTGTCGGCCTGCTTGGCATTCTGGTTGGCGAACAGCTCATTCCTTTCGCCAAGACGCTGATCGGCAGGGAGCCCGCAGCCGTCTCCTGGATCAACCAGATCAAGCCGCACATGTTCGGCCATATGCCGAAGGGCGAGAGCCGCAACGACGTTGTCCTGTCTCGCCACGATCAGCACAAGTCCGATAGCTGACACCGCAAGAGGAGATTCGCTTGCGGTGGGCCCCAGCCCGTCGATCCCGGCGCAAGGCGTTGAAATCAATCTTAATAATAAAGCCAGGAGCATTTCCCATGTTCGCCGACCTCATCCTCCACCACGGTCTGATCACCACGCTCGATCGCACCAATCCAACTGCCAGCGCAGTCGCTATCAAGGACGGGACCTTTCTTGAAGTCGGCACCGACGCCGAGATCATGGCGCTCGCTGGCCCCGACACCAAGATCGTCGACCTCAAGGGCAAGCGCGTCCTACCCGGCCTGATCGACAACCACACCCACGTCGTGCGCGGTGGTCTGAACTACAACATGGAACTGCGCTGGGACGGCGTTCGTTCGCTGGCTGACGCGATGGACATGCTCAAGCGTCAGGTAGCGATCACGCCGGCCCCGCAATGGGTTCGCGTCGTCGGCGGCTTCACCGAACACCAGTTCGCCGAAAAGCGCCTGCCGACGATCGAGGAGATCAATGCGGTTGCGCCCGATACGCCGGTCTTCCTGCTGCATCTCTATGACCGCGCGCTTTTGAACGGTGCTGCGCTCCGCGCCGTCGGCTATACCCGCGACACACCGAACCCGCCCGGCGGGGAGATCACGCGCGACGCCAACGGCAACCCGACCGGCATGCTGCTTGCCAAGCCGAACGCCGGCATTCTCTATTCGACGCTGGCAAAAGGCCCCAAGCTGCCCTTCGACTACCAGGTCAATTCCACCCGACATTTCATGCGCGAGCTCAATCGTCTCGGCGTTACCGGTGTGATCGACGCCGGTGGCGGCAATCAGAACTATCCCGATGACTACGAGGTCATCCAGAAGCTCTCCGACGAAAATCAGCTGACAGTTCGTCTCGCCTATAACCTGTTCACCCAGAAGCCGAAGCAGGAGAAGGAAGACTTCCTCAACTGGACGTCTTCGGTCAAATACAAGCAGGGCAACGACTACTTCCGCCACAATGGTGCCGGCGAGATGCTGGTCTTCTCCGCCGCCGATTTCGAGGACTTCCGCCAGCCGCGCCCGGAAATGGCGCCGGAGATGGAAGGCGAGCTCGAGGAAGTCGTGCGCGTTCTCGCCGAAAACCGCTGGCCCTGGCGCATGCACGCCACTTATGACGAAACCATCTCGCGCTCGCTCGATGTCTTCGAGAAGGTCAACAAGGACATTCCGCTCGAGGGCCTCAACTGGTTCTTCGACCATGCCGAGACCATCTCGGAGCGCTCGATCGACCGTATCGCGGCACTCGGCGGCGGTATCGCCACCCAGCATCGCATGGCCTATCAGGGCGAATATTTCGTCGAGCGTTACGGCCACGGCGTTGCCGAGGCCACGCCGCCGATCCGCCGCATGCTCGACAAGGGCGTCAATGTTTCGGCCGGCACGGATGCGACGCGTGTCGCCTCCTACAATCCGTGGGTATCGCTCTCCTGGATGGTGACGGGCAAAACGGTCGGCGGCATGCAGCTCTATCCGCGTGCCAATTGCCTCGACCGCGAGACCGCGCTCAGGATGTGGACGGAAAAGGTCACCTGGTTCTCCAACGAAGAGGGCAAGAAGGGCCGCATCGAGAAAGGCCAGTTCGCCGATCTCGTGGTGCCAAGCAAGGACTTTTTCACCTGCGCCGAGGACGAGATCTCGTTCCTGACCTCCGATCTGACGATGGTCGGCGGCAAGATCGTCTACGGCTCGGGTGACTTCGCCAACTACGACGAAAGCAATATCCCGCCCGCCATGCCGGATTGGTCTCCGGTGCGCAAGTTCGGCGGCTACGCTGCCTGGGGCGAACCCGAAGGGGCGGGCGCACGCTCGCTGCGCCGCACGGCCATCTCCACCTGCGGCTGCGCCAGCGACTGCGGCGTTCATAGCCACGACCATGCCGGTGCCTGGACCTCGAAGCTGCCGATCGCGGATCTCAAGGGCTTCTTCGGCGCACTCGGTTGCTCCTGCTGGGCCGTTTGAGGCTGACGCGATAATCGAACGACGTATCGGCCTGGGCAGCGGGAGACCGCTGCCCCAGGCTTGTTTTATAAGAGGGGAAAACTCCCGCGAATAATTGCGTTTATCGCAATTAAATCGAAACTATTGATGCAATTGTTGGCCGCAATGGTTCCCGGCAATATCGCTCCATCAGACGAACACAGCGCCGCTCGAACCGACCGGCCCAGATCGCAGGAGCAATGATGACCAGCCACTCTCCTTCAAACTCGCGCAGGCTTCTGGCCGATGTCGTTTCGGCGCCCGCCGTGCGAACGGTCGCGCTGCTCTCGCTTTGCGCCGCCTATATCCAGGGCCCGCTGACCAAGATCTTCGATTTCGGCGGCGCGATCGCCGAGATGGAGCATTTCGGTCTCCACCCGGCCCCGGTCTTTGCTGTCGCCGTCATTGCCTTCGAGCTGACTGCGTCGGCCCTGGTTGTCTCTGGCACGCTCCGGTGGGCAGGCGCTCTCGCGCTCGCCGGCTTCACTGTCCTTGCGACCTTCATCGCGCTCCGCTTCTGGGAACTGCCCGCCGGCATGGAGCGGATGATGGCAACCAACGCCTTCTTCGAACATCTCGGCCTCGCGGGCGCCTTCGTCCTCGTCACCATTTTCGATATCACCAAGGGAGCTGAACAATGAGCACCACAAAGTCGCCCGGGGGCAGCTTTGCACCGCTTGCACAACCGGTCTTCGCGGTCCTCTGGGCTGCGACCGTTCTCGGCAACACCGGCAGCTTCATGCGCGATGTCGCCAGTTCCTGGCTGATGACCGATCTTTCGGCCTCGCCGGCGGCTGTCGCCATGGTCCAGGCGGCGGGCACGCTGCCGATCTTCCTGCTCGCCATCCCGGCCGGCGTCCTGACCGATATTCTCGACCGGCGCAAGTTCCTGATTGCCGTCCAGCTGCTGCTCGCCTCTGTCAGCATCAGCCTTATGGCTCTTGCCCAGACGGGCATGCTCTCGGTCAGTGCCCTCATCGGTCTGACATTTCTCGGCGGTATCGGCGCTGCGCTGATGGGGCCGACCTGGCAGGCGATCGTGCCCGAACTCGTCAGACGGGAAGACGTCAAAAGTGCCGTGGCGCTGAATTCGCTCGGCATCAACATTGCGCGGTCGATCGGGCCGGCCGCAGGCGGTCTTCTGCTTGCGGCGTTCGGCGCGGGTCTCACCTATGGTGCTGACGTCGCGAGCTATATCATCGTCATCGCAGCACTTGTCTGGTGGCCGCGCGCCAAAAATTCGAATGATGCTTTGCAGGAGAATTTCTTCGGAGCCTTTCGCGCTGGCCTTCGCTACACCCGTGCAAGCCGCCCGTTGCATGTCGTGCTGCTGCGCGCTGCAATCTTCTTCGCCTTCGCCAGTGCGGTCTGGGCCCTTCTTCCCCTGGTAGCCCGCCAGCTTCTCGGCGGTGGTGCAAGCTTTTATGGTATCCTGCTTGGCGCGGTCGGTGCCGGTGCGATCGGCGGAGCGCTCGTCATGCCGAAGCTGCGCGAACGTTTGAGCGCCGATGGCCTGTTGCTTGGCGCAGCCATCACCACCGCTATCGTGATGTCAGTCCTGGCCCTTGCGCCTTCGAATTCGATTGCCATTATCGCTCTGCTTTTTCTGGGCGGGGCGTGGATTACCGCTCTGACAACGCTCAATGGTGCCGCTCAGGCTGTCCTTCCGAACTGGGTGCGCGGTCGTGGTCTTGCCGTCTATCTCACCGTTTTCAACGGCGCGATGACGGCCGGCAGCCTTGGCTGGGGCGCCGTCGGTGAAGCAGTTGGCGTTTCCGGCGCGCTGGTGATCGGCGCGGCCGGTCTGCTGGTCGCCGGGCTCATCATGCACCGCGTGAAGCTGCCGACCGGGGATGCCGATCTGGTCCCGTCGGCCCACTGGCCGGAGCCTCTCGTTGCCGAGCCCGTCGCTCATGACCGTGGACCGGTCCTGATCCTGATCGAATATCATGTCGAAAAGCAGCACCGCAAAGCGTTTCTGCACGCCCTCGACACGCTCTCCCAGGAACGTCGTCGCGATGGCGCCTATGGCTGGGGCGTGACGGAAGATTCCGCCGATCCAGAGAAGATCGTGGAATGGTTCATGGTGGAGTCCTGGGCCGAGCATCTTCGCCAGCACAAGCGCGTTTCGCATGCCGATGCAGACCTGCAGGGCAAGGTGCTCGCGTACCATACGGGGACCGAAAAGCCGGTTGTACGCCACTTCCTGACGATCGACAGACCAGGTGCAGCATGATCAGCTCACCCGCCACCTCGCCGACCAACGCAATCCAGTCTTTCATTTTATGGGGGTCTCGTAGACCTGCCGCGACGATCTACGTCGACCGGGTCGCCGGCCTCGTCCCGGAAAAGTTCAAGCATATCTCAGAACTCGAAGAGACCTCCGAGAAGGGAGCTGCGAGTTCAAGGTGATCGATCTTGACTAACGGGAGCCGCCTCGACAAATCGCTCGTGACCGGAAGAAAGATGCCAACGCCAAGGAGATCGAGTGGGGTGTGCATGATAACTCGGCCCTCAATAAGCATGTTCGAGGGCCGACCGCTAAGCGGCTTCTCGCCGTACGCGGGGCCCGGTTTTGACCGGCTCGCACGGGGTATGCATCAGGCGATAAGCCCACCGAAGGCTGCCGACGAAAAGACGAGGTCCAAAGGGTTCCAGCTCAGATGGGCCCAGCCCGTCGGCGGGGACCGCGTCGATGGCGTCTGTCCGCTTCCTGTCGTTGATAAACCTTGAGGAAGACGCCGAGGATCATGTTCATCTTCTCATGAAGCGACGCGTGCATTTGAACGGCCGCAGGTTTTTCATCGGCTTCCGTGACCGTGATCGCGCGATCATATGAAAGCTGTCAGATGGTGTTAGACATGCGTGAAGATGGGATCCGCGCTAGCCAATGGATGATGAACGGGTTGCTGCGCTCTTGCAGATGCCAGTCAATGCCAATAACAATATCGCATTGATGGCAAACCGTTCTCCATCAACGACTTGGCAGCCACCACGAATTAAGCCTTGTGGTGGCTTTTTTCTTGGAACCAGTAAGCTCACCGCAAGTTGTTACGCTGCCGCTCGGCGCTCTTTCAGTCGATTGTCAGAGTTTCTTCCTGCGTATGCCGAGCGGCAAACTCCTCTGTACTACCCATGCGGCATCAAAGGCCAAAAATAGTCTACCCATGGTAAGCTTCGCTTAAGATTCATTAGCAAAGATGAATATGCGGACAGTCAGGAGGTAGATATGTCGCAAGTTCATCTCGTCGATCATCTGGAAGCAGCAAAGAAGTTGGCGGAATTGAGCGACAAACCTTTTGTCGCGTACATGATCCAAATGGCGAAAGATGCGGCCTTGAGACCAGAAACAGAGCGAAAACGCGTAGCCTAGGGAACTTCAAGGCTCCACGCAGGTTGACTTTGTGCCGCCCGGCGCTTTGTTTACCTGTTCGAGCAAGCTACCCCAGTTCTTGCTAAGTCGGGCGGCAGTTCTCAACTGTATGACCAACTGCGCCGGTGGAAACACCGGCGCCTTTTTTGCAAAAAAAAGACCCCGGAACCACCTTTGCCCTGGATCCCGGGGTCTCTTCATGCGCACCAGCATTTCTCGTGATGGTTATCTCAGGTCCATCACGAGCGGATTGCTAAAATAGGGCGCAGCGATTTGTCAACATGGGTACAATCCATTTTTCCAAGATTCGATGGAACCCAACGTCACCCGAGTCGTTTAATCGGCGAACGTTATGGAAACCCAACCGCACGCGTTCAATCTCTGCTCCCCTCAGAACCCATTGGCAGAGATAATGAAAGCCCACGCGCCGCCCTCGCGTGGGCTTTTTCTATGCAGGAATGCGATGAAGCTTAGAAGTTCAGCCGGGGATACATTCGCTCTAGCTCCTTTTTGATCGCTTCAATCTCACGCCGCTTATTCTGCATTAGCCAGATGAAGTTCCCCAGAACCAGCTCAGCCCAAGCAACCCGCCGATCACTTCATGCCGAAGCCCGGCCATGCGCACGGTGATCATCCCCAGGAGGAAGGATGCAAGGCTAGCGATCACTGCAACTGCCATCGGCGATACCCATTCGAACTGATTGAAGAGACCGCCCAAGGTGAGAGTTAGAGGCAGCTTGGACGGCCTCAATGGAGCGCGGTGGAGGTGCGCTCCCGGAAACAATTTACACGATCGATGCGCGTTTCTTCAAGCGAGTTCGTCGCACGGATGGGGCTGGGTTGAGCCTTGGCTTGTGCGACGATCTCTTTGTGCGACGGGTTCACCGCCGTACCTGAAACAGTGGCGAGGCCATTTGGCGGCCGCGAGCCGCGTCGGGATGGCGGCGCGGCTGCTGCCTTCATGTCACGAAAACCGACCTGGAGTAGCGCGGTAGACCGAGCAGCGTCGTCACAGTCGCCTCCTTCAGCAAGGCTGCGTTAGTGCATCTTTTGAAGTCGTAACGGTAAACGACAGACCCTCCGGGCGAAATTCGATGTCGGCCTTGCCACGCAGGCTCGCGCCGAGCATCTGAATAAGTTTCGTTCCGAAGCCTCGTCGTCTCGGCTCCACGACAGTCGGCCCGCCGGATTCGCGCCATCGGAATTTGAAGTCGCCTCCACCGACACTCCAGTCGATATCGACGTGGCCATCCGGCACGGAAAGAGCGCCGTACCTTACCGCGTTTGTCGCGAGCTCGTGCAGAGCCAGCGAAAGGCTTGTATTCGACCGATGTGAGACCTCGAGGTCAGGCCCGTCGGACGCGATGCGGCCGGCCTCGTTGAAAGGCGCGACTGCCTGCTCCACTATCTCGCGCAAGCCGAGCGTCTCGAACTCTCGCCCGCGCAGAACGTCTGCGGAGCGGGACAAGGCTGCCAGACGTTCCGATATTGTCGACCTCATCCTCTCGATCGACTGGTCTGCACGCAGCGACTAATTGACGATCGACTGGGTGGTCGCCAGCATGTTCTTCATCCGATGTCCCATTTCCTGGGCCATCATCGCGCGATAGGCCTCCGCCTGCCTGCGTTCGGTCGTGTCGATCGAAACGCCGCTCATCTGCAAAGGCCGTCCCGCTTCGTCGAACTTCGTCTCCGCCCGGACTTCGATCCACGCAGGACTGCCATCCGGCTTGATGATCCTGTACTCGACATGAAGGTTGCCATCGGACGCCAGCGCCGCCGCAACGGTCTGCTGCCACCGTTCCAAATCATCGGGATGCACTGATGCTCGCAAATCGTCGTAGGTGAAGTTCTCGGCAGGTTGGCGTCCGAAGTTCGCCTTGCAGATCGGCGAACAGACCAGCCGCCCGTCCTGAACGTCCAGCGTCCAAACTCCAAGGCCGCCCGCCTTGAGGGTGAAGTTTAGCCTCTCCTCGCTTGCCGTCAGATCGACGATCCGGCGCTGGAGCGTGGCTTCCAGCTCCTGCTGCTCCGGACGGGACGGCGCTGTCCGCTCCGAAGTCGCGTCATACTGGGAGGCAAAGAAATAGGTCAGCTCCCCGCCGTCGAAGACCGGTGATATGAGCAGCCTGTTCCAGAACAGCGAGCCGTCCTTACGATAGTTGAGAAGGTCTATCTCGATGGGGCGTTTATCGGCGACCGCTTTTCGGATTCTTTCGACGTCGTGCGAATTCGTGCCGGGTCCCTGGAGAAAGCGGCAGTTCCGTCCCAGCGCTTCCTGGCGGCTGTATCCCGTGAGGGCGGCAAAGGCTTCGTTGACGAAAACGATTGGGTTGTCCGGGCGACGGGGATCGTTGATGATCATCGGCATCCGCGAGGCCCGCATCGCGGCAGCGAACGGATCTGATCCTGAGCTGGTTTGATTGATCTCGCGGTCGATCCGTCGTTCTTCGGTGCTGTCAATTAGCAGGTTAGTATACACCTTTTGTTCCCTTGTCACTGTCTTGGCTGATCACACCAATTGCGAGGTGCGTACGGCAAGGCGGGGCGGAGTTATGGTTGATTGAGGAGGGATTTTTCTAACCAGGACAAGAAAGGTTATAGACACTATCGACAACGTCTCTTTGTCTTCCCCGAATCCGAGTAAATGCGGGACCATATCCTGCGCCGAAACTGACCGTGTGGACTTTCAGAGGCTGACGATGCAGGACACCGACCAGAGACGGCTGGACGCCAGGACAGCTGGAAACCGCCTAGCGGATGCGCATGTGCGGGAAGACCCGTTGGCCGCGGAGCGCGCATGCCGATGATCGGCACCGATCCGAGCCAAGACGACAACTCGATTATTTTCTGCAACGCGGCGTTCCAGAAGCTGACGGGCTATTCTAATGCAGACCATATCGGCCGGAACTGTCAGCTCTTGCAGCGGGCTGAGACGGATCGGGCCGCGGTGTCGCGCATTCGTGAGGCGATTTCACTGAGAGCTTACGATCGATTTTATCGAGTCGATCAAGCGTGACGACATTCGCCTGACGCCGATACCTCGCCGGACTTCGTGCCGGCCGTGAAGGCGACGCCTCTGTCGCTCATCGTCAACGAGCACGTCGGCGACGCGGGGCGCTGGGGCCTTGGCGACGCAGGCGGGGAGATGAACCTCGTCGTACGGCGCTTCAATTGGCATTTTCATACGGGTCGAAGTCGGAGCCTGTCGAGCCGGACAACGTCAGCGCCGAACTGGGAAACAAATTGCTTCAGGCTTAGGCCAATCAGCTGAGTGCCGAATGGGCTCGGCAGATCGCGTGGTTGGGGTCTGGCGTTCAAGCTTTGTTGCGACTGAACTGACACCCTAATCTAAGGCGCTGCCGCTTTGCCGGTTTCTGCAGAAGAGTTCAATGCCATCCACTCACTTTCACCATGCCGGTGCACGTCCCAGCAGCGTGACGACTACCCTGCTCGATGCGTCTTGGCTCTCTGATACCAGCTGGGTATTACCTTGTAGTCGGCATCCAAAATCATAAGAGGGGCACAGCCTTGCCCCTCTAGTGCGCCCGGCGATCGGATTCATGGCCGTCGGGATGAGAACGATCGCGGATTAGTCTGCCTTACGGAGTTGCAGGCGCGAGACGCCGGCTGCGACATTGAGACCGGTCCCGGCTTCAGCACTGAGCGGCTGCAGGCCAAAATTGGTGGCATTGCCTCCAACCAGCGCGTTTGCCCCCAGGCCCAAACCAAGAGATGCGCCAGCGGACGCTCCGACATAGGTCCCGGCAAGGCTGCCTTCGCCAACTGTCGTCGGCTTCGTGTTGACCACGATCCAGCTCAGATAGGATTTGCCGGTCACCCCGACATCAATGCCGAGCTTTCCGATCGTACCGTTGTAACGTTCGACCTTCCCGGTTCGCTGCTTGAACTGGCAATCCACCGCGCGGCTGGAGCCGATCAGAAGGCCAATACCGCCGGCGACTTCGCAGGAAAGCGTACCCAGCCGCTCTTTCGGCTGTGACGCAACCTGCTGCTTATGCTGCCTTTTGCTGTGGTGGGTATCGGCTGCCGCGGCAACGGAGCCAAAGCCAAGTGTGGTGGCCACCGCGAGAACGAGCGTCTTTTTCATGGTCTCTTCCTTGTTTGAAACATAGCGGTTCTGTTTTGCGATCAGCTTCAGGCGCGCCTTGACGTGACAGCGACCTGCAGACCACAAATTACCTGTTTTGACGTGAAGTCGGCAGCAATCGAGGTCGCCATACGTGAGGCTTCCTCTGACGACGCCATACCGGTCAGCATGATGGCGCCGTCAACTACTTCAACTTTGATCTGACAATCTTCTAGACCGTAGGTATAGGCCAAAAGGCACCTGATCGCCTCACTACTCGCAATGGGGTCCGCAGCGGTTGCTACGCTTGCAAAAGATTGAAAAAGCATCTGGCGTGATCCTTATTGGGTGATGACGGCTCGCCTTTGTAGCGAGCCGTCATCACAACCTCACTTCAGCGCATCCTTGACGGCGTCCTTGCCCTTACCAACGGCGCCTTGTACCTGGCCGGCGGCCTTGTCGACCTTGCCTTCTGCCTCAAGTTTCTCGTTGCCCGTGACTTTGCCGGCGACTTCCTTGATCGTGCCCTTCAGTTCCTTTGCGGCACCTTCGATACGGTTCTTATCCATAATGCAGCCTTTCCTTAGACAGCGTTTCGATCACTGACCCCGGTGTCGACCGGCGCCATGAACGAGAAAATAAGGCTGCACCTAGTGAAAACTCAGAGCTGAAAGTACTAGGGCGATTAGTATCCCGTGACCTTTTTTGCGGTCGAAATCACTTTTTTCTCGGTTTTCTCCCAGGCTGCACCCGATGTTTTTGATCGGGTGCTGTAAAGCCGCGCTCACGCGCCCAAATCACCGCAGCAGCTCGGCGGTTGACGCCGATCTTCGCATAGAGCGAAGCGACGTGGTTTCGAATGGTGTTTTTCGAAAGATGGAGCGTTTCTCCCATCTCGGCGTCGCTCTGGCCGTTGCAGATCAGGCCAAGAATTTGTCGCTCTCGCTCGCTGAGCTCCAGCAATTCTGTCGTCGGGGCTGCCGACCCTTGCTTGAGCGTTGCAAGACGCTCAACGATCGAACGGCTAAACCATGACGTATCGGCCATGACACTTTCGATCGCCTCGACGAGCTGCGCCTCGCTGCGCCGGCGTTCTGTCACATCCTGAAGCGCCCAGACAACACACTGCTCGTCATTGATTTCGACGCGCTCGGCGGAAACCAGACAGTCTGCAAGATCACCGTCTCTCTGTTTCAACCGCATCGGTTCTTCCCGAACGAAGATATTGTCACGCAGCTTCTGCTCCAAAGCGCGTCTGGCGGCGATGTCCTGCCAAAGGTGAAGCTCGCCGGCAGTCCGGCCGACAACTTCCGTCAGCTGGTATCCGGAAATCTGCAGAAAAGCGTCGTTTGCTTCTGTAAATACGAAGTCGTCGAGCCGTGAAATCGCTGCCGGAGCAGGGGACAGCCGGAACGATTTTGAAAACCGCTCTTCGCTCTGGCGAAGTGCGTTTTGGGCCTTTCTCCGGGCGTCGAGATCGGCGAAGGTAAACAGCATGCACGGTTCTTCGACCACGGAAATCGGCTCACCGGCGACGATCACAAGCCGGTCGCCACCGCCAGGCAGAGGCACCAAGGCCTCGCGATGGCGTATCACCCGGCCATCGTTGAGTTTCGAAAGGGCATCATCGGCGGTTTCGCAGTTCGAAAACAGTCCGATCGCCTCGACGGTTCTGCCGATGACATCGTCCTTGGTGAAGCCGGTCATCTCCAGGAATCCCTCGTTGACACGAATGAAGCGCTGATCGTCGAGCCGGCAGATCAGGCCAGGGGCCGGATTGGCATTGAACGATCGCTCGAACCGCTCCTCCGCTTCAAAGCGTGAGGTCTCGTCTTTGACGATCAGGGCCAGTGCGTCAGGCTTGTCGCCAGCGTCGGTGATGAACATCGTGCGAACGGTGTGTACCCAGACCAGGTCAAGGTCGGCTGCCGGCGATATCTCGACTGTCACATCGTCGATTGTTTCGCCAGCGAGAAGCCGCTCTATCGGGTATTGGCCTGCCTCCAGAAGATGATTGTTACGATACCGCAGGGTGAACGTTCGCCGATATCCTGCTGCGTCGCCTCCGAGTTCCTCAATGCTACTCACTCGATGCATGGCAAAGGCTGCTGCATTGGCCCATGCTATCCGGCCTCCCTCTTCTAAAAGGATGATGCCGTCACTGAGGCCTCCGATCAGTTCTTGAAGGCTACCCTTGTTGATCTTCGGCGGCTCAGGATTTTCGCTCATGTCGTCCCTCAAGTGTATCGGTGGACCATAGGTCGCGTCCCTGGAAGCGATGTAAAGGGTGAGTGTTAAGCAACGACCGCGATTTATCGTATTGCCGAGCAACGAAAGTTTAATCGGCGATCCGGTAAGGCTTATCATCTGATGGAGGGCTCTATATGCCAACGCACTGTGATGGCTGCCGCGATGGCGCTGCTTTCGAGGTTCCTTTCTCGATGGCGTTTCAGCCTATCGTGAATATCAGGACTGGCGCTGTTTTTGCGCACGAGGCCTTGGTGCGGGGTCCGAATGGCGAGGGGGCTGGTTCGATTCTCAGCCAGATCAAGGATAGCAATCGTTATGCTTTCGACCAGCAATGTCGGGTCAAGGCGATCGAATTGGCTTCGGGCCTTTACGATCCGGCTGATGACGTGAAGCTTTCAATTAATTTTATGCCGAACGCCGTTTATGAACCGCGGGCTTGTATTCGACTTACACTGGCCACCGCGATGAAGACGGGCTTTCCTCTCGATCGTATTATTTTCGAATTTACCGAGAACGAGCAACTCGATACCAAACACGTCCTTCATATCCTTCGCACCTACAGAGACATGGGATTTAAAACCGCGATCGATGATTTCGGGGCGGGTCATTCGGGTCTTGGGCTTTTAACCCATTTCCAGCCTGACATCGTGAAGCTGGATATGGATCTGATCCGTGGGATCGATGTCGATCCGGTGAGACGCAAAATTGTAAAACACACGCTCGATATGCTCGAGGGTCTGGCAATTGTCCCTCTGTGCGAGGGGGTCGAAACGGTCGATGAGCTGGCGACGCTGAAAGATCTCGGCGTATCGCTCATTCAGGGCTATGTACTGGCAAAAGCGAGCTTTGAAACCCTGACAGTGCCTGCAGCCCCTGGCGACCAGGTCTTAGCCGTAGCTTAGCAACGAACTGCAAGCAATCGCTATCACTGGAGCTGTGCTGAAGGCGCTCAGCAACGATGCTGTCGTTTCCGATTATCGAGATCCAAATATTGGCGGAAAGCCGGGTCATCGAGAGCAAGAATCCCTTGTGGAGCGCCACACGTTGACACATGCAAAATTCCATGAGACGAGCCAATTATGGCCAAACGTCTCACACGCAATTTCACGTTGACCCCCGAACTCGAGGGGTTCATCTCCGAATGTTTGTCGTCCGGCGACTACAGTAACGCCAGTGAGGTTGTCCAGTCGGGGCTACGATTGCTTCGCGATGGACTGAGACCGGCGGCAACAGTCGCATCAGCGTGGCCGATCGGAGGCGGGGTCTGCGGAAAAATCATTCGGGAGATAGACTGGTCTGCGACTGCCCTTGGACCGATGAGCGGTTGGTCTGTCGAACTCCGCACGACTATCGCCAACATTGTGAACTCTCCGGTCGCGAAAGTGCTGATGTGGGGACCGGGCCATGTGATGGTCTATAACGACACTTACGCGAAGATCGCAGGCGATAAACATCCAGGCGCTCTCGGCAGCAACGTCGCGGAAGTCTGGCCTGAGATCTGGGACTGGAACCGCGACATGCTTGAGGCCGGCCTTGGCGGGGAGCTTCGTTCCTATCACGATCAAAGCATGACGCTCATCCGAGATGGGCGGCCTGAGGAATTTATCTTCGATCTCTTTTATACGCCGGTATATGAGGCTGATGGCAAAATCGGCGGCGTGATGTGCACGGTCGTCGACAACAGTGACCGCGTCGCGATGGAAAAGCGCATGAAGGACAGCGAAGGTAAACTCCGCCGCGTGACCGATGCTGTGCCGATGCTGATATCGTATGTGGACCGTCAGCACATTTATCGCTTCGCCAATCATGCCTACGAGACGTGGTTCGGGATGAAGCCTGATGACATGATCGGTAGACACATCGGCGCAGTGATTGGCCAGGGGCCGTACGAAAACCGGCGGCCTGACATTGATCGCGCATTGGCTGGTGAAGTCGTGACAGGCGAGGCCGACATGCCGGTCAACGGCGGCGCGCCGCGTCGTCTCGAGATCCGTTACGTACCCCATGTCGAGGCCGACGGGTCAGTACCGGGCGTCTACATCCTTGGCATCGATATCGAAGATCGTGCTGTGCGCGAAGCCGAGCTGGAAATGAGCAATAGCCGCTTTCGCACGGCTATGAACGCGGTGCATGGTGTCCTCTGGACCAATAGTGCCGATGGTAGAATGGTCGGAGAACAACCGGGGTGGGCAGCACTCACCGGTCAGACTTTTGCTCAATATCAAGGTTTCGGTTGGGCGCAAGCGGTGCATCCGGATGACATGGATGCCTCAGTCGCGACCTGGAACGCGGCTGTCGAAGCCAAATCCATGTATGTGCATGAGCACCGCGTCCGCCGACACGATGGCGCCTGGCGCCAGTTCGCCATCCGGGCCTTGCCGATCATCAGTTCAAATGGCGATATCGTCGAATGGGTGGGCGTACATACCGATATCACCCATCAGCGCGCGGCGGAGGCCACTTTGCGCGATCAGGCGGACGTGCTTGCTCGCCAGGTCCGTCACCGAGAACGGGCCGAAGAGCAGCTCAAGCAGCTGAATGAAAATCTTGAGGCGCGGGTTATCTCCGAAGTCGCCGAGCGCCGTCAGGCCGAAGTAAAGCTGGCGCAGGCCCAGAAGATGGAAACAGTCGGGAAACTGACCGGCGGCGTCGCGCATGACTTTAACAACCTGTTGCAGGTCGTGAGCGGCAATCTGCAACTCCTCTCGAAGGAGGTCACCGGCAACCAACGCGCCGAGTCGAAGATCGCAAACGCCATGGCGGGCGTATCGCGTGGCTCCAAGCTGGCAAGCCAGCTCCTAGCCTTTGGGCGCCGTCAGGCGCTAGAGCCTAAGGTGGTCAACATCAGCCGGTTCGTCCGCGACATGGATGATATGATCCGACGCGCAATCGGCGAAGCCATTGAGGTTGAGACGGTTGTTGGAGGAGGGCTTTGGAATACCTTCATCGACCCGACGCAGATCGAAAATGCTCTCCTTAATCTCGCGATCAACGCACGCGATGCCATGGAAGGACGGGGTAAACTCACCATCGAGCTGTCGAATGCGCATCTTGACGATGCCTATGCGCGCTCGCATGACGAGGTCACCCCCGGTCAATATGTAATGATGGCGGTGACCGATACTGGGTCGGGCATGCCGCCTGAGATCATCGAGAAGGTGTTTGAGCCGTTTTTCTCGACGAAGGCAGAGGGCAAAGGCTCCGGTCTCGGCCTGTCGATGGTCTACGGCTTTGTCAAGCAGTCGGGCGGGCATGTCAAAATCTACTCGGAAGTTGGTCACGGCACGACGATCAAGCTTTATTTGCCGCGCGCGATGGAGGCGGAAGATGTCGAAGTCGCCGTCGATAATGGGCCGATCGTCGGGGGCACGGAAACTGTCCTTGTCGTCGAGGATGACGCGCAGGTCCGCGAGACTGTCATCGCGATGCTGACCGACCTCGGATATCGCACGCTGAAGGCGGTTGATGCATCGAGCGCGCTGACGGTGATCGATAGCGGCATTCCGATCGATATTCTTTTCACTGACGTCGTGATGCCAGGCACGCTCAAAAGCCCCGAACTCGCCCGCAAGGCGAAAGAACGACTGCCGAATATCGCTGTCTTGTTTACGTCTGGCTACACCGAAAACTCGATTGTTCACGGCGGTAAGCTCGATGCAGGGGTCGAGCTGTTGTCGAAGCCCTATACCCGTGAGGCGCTTGCGCGGAAATTCCGGCATGTTTTGGCCAATCAAGCTCAGCGTAAAGATCAAAAGTCAACGGGACTTCCGCCGGAGCCCCTGCCACAACTGGACACGCCGGTGACGTCCGCCAAGAGCGCAGCGGCGGTGACTGCGGAACACGTCGCACGCATAACTGTATTGCTGGTCGAGGACGATGCGCTCATCCGCATCAATACGGCCGAGATGCTGCAGGATGCCGGATTGATTGTCGTCGAGGCGGGAAGTGCTGAGGAAGCCGAAGCGGCTCTGCAGACGATGAAAGTCGATATCCTCATGACCGACCTCAATCTACCAGGCGCATCGGGATTAGAGCTGGCGGCTGAGGCCAGGGCTCTGAACCCGTCAACGACGATCGTATTCGCCACCGGGGATCCGACGGCTGTGCGCGGTGAGACAGGTGCCATCGTTTTGGCAAAACCCTATGACGCCGCGAAACTCGCTGAGGCCTTAGCCACTACAGGGGCATATCGTTTCGCAGAAGGAAATCCGGCGCGCAGCGGCGCCGTCGAAGAGGACAAAGTTTAGGTGCAGTAGCCGCTCCCGAGCCTGAAAATTCCCTTTCGGAGTGCTTGGTTGCGGCGCCGGTGACGTTGGCCGCCCATGCTGGTCATGGAAGTGATCTGCGGATGACATCGACGGGGCGATGAATTGCTGTGCCTGATGCCTCCATCGGCCTTTGACGAAGGAACGGTCGACGCATCGCGGGCTCTTGAAAGCTTCTCGAAACGCCGGCGCGGTATCGAGCCTCATCGGCTACCTGCGTCCATTGGCTTCGTTGTACACCATAAGGACCTGCCGCGTCGGCGCGGTGTTGCGGCCCGCACGCGTGTTGCGGCAGCGCTCGACATCCCAGAGCAGATCGTGAAGATCCACGAAGTCCGGCCATTCATGCTTGAAGGAAAAGCGTCCGCACATGATCAGTCTTTCTTCAGAAGGCAAGATTGCGTTCAACGTCTCGGGTCGCGAGGACTGCCAACATGGCGTTGTCCGCCAATTCGACGAGCGCGGCAGCTATCTCTTCGGGACGCCAGCCGGCCGCACTGCCCGCAAGTGTGACCTCCGACATGCGATCGGCCAACGCTTTCTGGCATCTCGGGAAGCGATCTGAGTGAGCGTTGGGAGGAGGGGGCGACAGCTTTCATGCCCGGGAGAATGGTGCCGCTTGGGTCGTCGTCAAGGCGCAGCTCGTAACGATCCTTCGGCCTTCAGGAAATTAAGGAAGGCGCGCATGCCCGAGCCGAGATGGCGGTGCCGCGGGTAGTAGAGACAAAGGCCCGGGTAGGGCGGTGTCCAATCGTCCAGCACCTGCTGCAGCTTGCCGTTGGCGAGAGCGTCGGCCGCCATCCATCGCGTCACATATGCAAGACCGATACCGTCCAACGCCGCTGCCAAAAGAAGTCTGGACTGGTCGACGACGAGATTGCCGGGCGTTGTCACGACGACGTCCTCGCCGCGGCGCTGGAACTCCCAGCGATAGATCGACCCGTTCGCCATACGAAGCTGGACGCACTGGTGCAGCGAAAGGTCCGACGGTATCTTGATGGCGGGCGCGCCACCAAGATAGGCAGGCGACGCCACGACGATGTGCTGCTGGTCTGGACCGATAGCGACCGCGACCATCTCGTCGGGTACAAGTTCGGCCGCCCGGACCCCACAGTCGTATCCTCCTTCGGCGATATCGACCAGTCTCCCCTCGGAGCGGATTTCGAAGCGCATGGTGGGCTGGAGCTTCATGAAGCGGGTCAGAAGTGGCATCAGGACCTGCTCGGCGGCATTGGCGTCGCAGTTGATCCGTATCAGCCCGGACAACGAGGTGCTCTGTTCGTGCAGCTCCTCGACCGCGAGGCCAATTTCCGAAAGCGCCGGCATAAGCCGTTGCGCAAGTCTCCGCCCCGGTTCCGTCAGCGATACGTTCCGGGTCGAACGGTGAAAAAGCTTCACCTTGAGACGCCTCTCCAGTCCGGCGACCGCGTGGCTCAGCGCCGACGGCGTCTGGCCGAGCCTTCGCGAGGCGGCACGAAAGCCGCCGTGCTCGGAAACGGCAAGAAAGGCCGCGAGCTCGCCGGGCGGGAGCGAGCCGACTGTACGAATTATCTCATCATTGCGTGTAACCTCTGCCATCTAGTTCACGAATGCCACGCGCTTATCTTTCGGGCAAGTCGAATGTTCGAAGGAGTAGGACCATGACTTCATCCATCCCATTTGGGTTCTCGTCGACCGCCGCTGACGTTCTGGAAGGCGTCGAGCTTGCCGGACGAAATGTCATCGTCACCGGGGGCGCCGCGGGCATCGGGATGGAGACGAGCCGCGCACTCGCGGCGGCAGGCGCGGCTGTAACAATCGCGGCGCGCCGCCCGGACGAGGCCGAGAGAGCTGTCGCCGAGATGAGGCAGGCAATGCCCGCCGCTCGGCTAAGCGTTCGTCGCCTCGACCTCTCCGATCTGTCCTCCGTGCAGGAATTTGCCGAGTCCTGGGACGAACCCCTTCACGTCCTCATCAACAACGCGGGCGTGATGGCCATTCCCGAACTGCAGAGGAGTGCGGAAGGGAGGGAGATGCAGTTCGCCACGAACTATCTGGGGCATTTCGCGTTGACGCTTGGCCTGCGAAAGCATCTGGCCAGCGCGAACGGCGCCCGCGTCGTTTCCGTCGCCTCGACGGGTAACCTGTTTGCACCGGTATTCTGGGATGATCCAGACTTCCGCTTCATTCCCTACGATCCGCTGCTTGCCTACGGGCAGTCGAAGACGGCCTGCATTCTGATGTCCGTTGGTATCAGGCAGGCGTGGGCATGCGACGGAATCACGTCGAACGCCCTCAACCCCGGAGCGATCGCTACCGGCCTCCAGAAGCACACTGGCGGCCTTCGCACACCCGAGCATCTGCGCAAGACGATAGAGCAGGGGGCATCCACGACGGTGTTGCTTGCGGCGTCGCCGCTTGTGGAGGGAATTTCCGGCAAATATTTCGATGACTGCCAGGAAGCCCCTGTCGTCGACGAGCGCGGAGCCTTGCCGTTCAAGGGAGTAGCAAGATACGCGGTTGATGCACAGAACGCTTTCCGTCTTTGGGAGATGGCGACGCGGATGGTCTCGTCGCCGCTGTAGTCGGCGCAGCCTGCCGGACCTTTGCGCAGTCCGGCGGGCCACTTTCTTCCGAGTGCTGCGGGCCAAATCAGGCCTTTGCCGCCACCGGAAGGCGAAACGGCGCGCCGAGGCGGTTGAAGGCGTTCATAGCGGCGATCGCGATCGTCAGATCGACGAGGTCCTTCGGGTCGAAGGCGGCCGCAGCGGCAGCATAGGCCTCGTCCGACGCATGGGTCTGGCTGACATTTGTCACTTCCTCTGCCCAGGCGAGAGCGGCGCGTTCCTTGTCGCTGAACAGGTGAGGCACCTCGTCCCACACGGCAACCAGCGTGATCTTGTCGATGGACATCGTCTTGCGCAGATCGCGGCTGTGCATGTCTATGCAGTGGGCGCAGCCGTTGATCTGGGACACGCGCAGAAAGACGAGGTGGATCAGCTCTGCCGGCAGGTTTGTCTTGGCCGTGACATAGTGGTGGACACCGAAGAGCGCCTTGGCACCCTCGGGGGCGACTTCGGACCAGTTCATGCGGGACATGTTGTTTTCCTTTTTTGAGGACACGGCTTTCCGATCGCCGGAGAAGCCGTCGTTGGTTGATCTGTGGTTTAGCGAATAGGTTCGGAGGACGCTTTACGGCTTGCGCGGCGTCGTCAGGACGGTGTCGCTGGTGTCGACGACGAAGACGGCGAGCAGCTTCGCCGGTTCAGTCTTGCTTGCATTGGCGCTGACGTCGTGCCGGTCTCCGGGCAGCTCGGTGAAGTTCTGACCGGCGGTAAAGGTCTTCGTCTCGCCACCATTCACGGCGCTCTGGATCGCGCCTTCTAGGACCGTGGCATAGATCAGCGCAGACTTCGCATGCGTGTGGGCGGAGCTGTAGCCGCCGGGGCCGTACTCGACGAGGACGCCCTTGAGGCTCTTGCCGGGAACGTCGGGCAGGGGATGCTCGTAGACGAGCGTCACCTTGGCATCCTTCGTATCGTACGCGAGTCCTGGCTTCGCGACATCGTGAGCGGACGCGGTGGCAAGGGTGGCCGCGAGTGCCGCAGCCGCATATGAAATGGTCTTCATGATCGTGCGCTCCTTCTATACCTTAAGCCATTCGGCGACCGTGACGCGGCCCTTGATGTACTCTCCACCTGGAACAAGCGAG
Organism: Rhizobium sp. BG4; assembly: GCF_016864575.1. Lineage (NCBI taxonomy): Bacteria > Pseudomonadati > Pseudomonadota > Alphaproteobacteria > Hyphomicrobiales > Rhizobiaceae > Rhizobium > Rhizobium sp. BG4. The sequence continues at coordinate 663,937 of NZ_CP044127.1, read as the reverse complement.
CCTTTGGCGACGGGGGCGCCGAAGTAATCGACCGCGGCGTCCGCGGTCACCGGACTGCCGTCGCCCTTCGCATCGAGATACGCCCGAATAAAGGTTTCGAACGGTGCCCGATGCGGTCCGGCAAGATCGACCGTTCCGTTCTTCGGCTGCCCGAGCGCGGCCTCTACCAGAGCGGCGGCGACGTCACTGGCCGCGATCGGCTGAAAGTCGATATCCGGTACCTTGACCACCCCGTCGGCTGCATAGGCGCCAGCCAGGGTTTCGATGAATTCGTGGAACTGCGTTGCCCGGACGATGGTATAGGCCTGACCGGAGGATGCGACCGCCTCTTCCTGTGCCAGCTTGCCGGCCATGTAAGGATTGGCCGCAAGCTGGTCGGCATTAACGATCGAGAGGGCGACGTGATGGCGCACGCCCGCGGCCTGTTCGGCGCTTGTCAGGTTCCGGCTCGACGTCCTGAAAAAGTCGGTGATGACGTCCTTGTCGAAGGAGAGCATGTTCGACACGTCGATGACGGCGTCGGCGCCCGTAAGCGCCGCTTCCAGTCCTTGTCCCGTGTAGGCGTTGATGCCGTTGCGTGAGCTTGCAACGACCGCTTCATGGCCGGCGTCCTGCAGCAGCTTCACTGCCTTCGAGCCGATCAGGCCCGTGCCGCCGATGACGACGACCTTCTTCATCTTGGTCATGGGTGCTTTCTCCTATGACGAGGCGCGATTGCCCGTCTTGCGTTCGTGGAGTTCCAGGAAGGCGCATCCACGGGCGGCGATACCGCCGTCGTCGTCTGCGCCGAGATCCGCCAGAAGGTCTGCGACGGACACCTTGGCGAGTTCTGATCGATAGACCTTCTCGGCCTTCAACATCGCGGCGTTGATCTGGCAGGGCTTGGTAAAGTAGCGCTGCGGAAGAGGGTTCGGCCCACGCTGGCGGATCTCTGCACATCGAAACGCGGGCGCCGGACCTTCAACCGCAAGGACGATGTCGAGCAGGCTGATGTCCTTCGGCGCCTCGGCCAGTCGATAGCCACCCTTCGGGCCGGGCGTCGTCACGACGATCCCGGCGCCGGAGAGCGCCTGCAGGTGCTTCAAGAGGTAGCTTGTGGATACGCCATGCAGTTCCGCCAGGGCTGCCGCCGAAAGCACGCCGTCTTCCGACAGTCCCGCCAGGAACGCCACGCAATGAATTGCCTGTTCGACGCCGTCGCTGAGTTTCATCGCAACCTCCATATCATGGATACAAAATATCCATGATTATTTCGGTCGTCAACCCGCAATGTGTGGACCGTGCATTCGACGCCCCTCGAGAGACCGACTGCAGGTTCTGGGGCGAGACGCCTCGGCCTGCCGCCGATTGCGGCAGCGGAAGAAGGTTCCCGAACATGGTATCAGGCCGCCTTGCTTGCCGGTCCTCGAGTTTCAGTGGCGGGACGCTTCTTCGTGTGATCGGTGTGCTTCTGCTCGCCGTCGCCGGTAGCCACAGAAGACTGAGCGACGGTGGAGGAAGAAGATCCGGGAGAGGGGCCGCAGCAGTGACGGGTTAGCACAAGTTCATATGAAGCTCCGGAGTTCTTGAGCGGCCCGAATTTAGAGTGGGATCGAACGCTCCCTAGCCGAGCGCGTGCTCGATGCGTTCGATATGAAGAGCGTCGATGGACGTCCCGACCTCGATGGCTGAAATCTCCGCTTCGGTCAGGCCGGTGGCGATCGCAAGATCCTCGAGGCTGTATGACCGTGAAATGCGGGCTTCGCGAAGGCGTGAGCCGACCGTCTTGCCGGCATCGTCCAAGGACATTTCGATAGTGAGGGGATCCATATTTTCCTCCGATGTGCTGCAAGCACGGTTTGTCACGTTCGGGCTTCCACAACGGTTTATTCTGAAGATGAGTTGGCGGCCGCAAGCCGGAGCTTGCGGAGGCGCTCGTTCTTCTCTTCGCGGAGACGCCGCTCTTCATCTGCAGCGTCGGCTGCAATCTTGTTCGTGTGTTCGAAGGCCGCCGCGCGCTGTTGCACAGTCAGGGTCTTCCTGATCCTGCTTACCATGACAATCATCCTTGAGGGTTGTCTCATATATGGGGTGATTGAGCGGGTCCTTCAACAGGTTGAGGCCTCCCGTCCACTAGCGTACGGCACGCGTCGTGCAGCTTGCAAAGATGCATTCTCTACACCATCTACAGTGGGCCACCCCATTATCACGTGAGCTTCCGCAGCGGCGTCCGCCGGCGTCTGCGTGACGGCTTGCGCGTGGGGTGAGACGGCCGCTCCCTCTCTTGAGGTCGAGCGCCGTCGGGCTTTTCGAAACCTCCAAGGATCGTCATGTCATCCCTCGACCACCTCGTCATCTTCCTGCACGGCATCGGCGCATCCGGCGCTCAGCTCATGCCGCTGGCCTCCTCCTGGCGCGCCGTTTTACCGAACACCCGGTTCGCTGCCCCGGACGCCCCCATGCATCACTGGCGCGGCCACCAGTGGTTCTCGACGGAAGGCAATCCGCTTGATCCAGCCAAGATCATGGCCGCGCGCGAAGCATTCGACGGACTGATCGACGACGTCGTCCAGCGCGAAGGTTTCGCAGACGCGCACGGCAGGGTCGCCTTCGTCGGCGTCTCGCAGGGTGCCATCGTCGCTCTCGATGCGGTCGGCTCCGGCCGCTGGCAGGTCGGCGCAGTCGTTTCCTTCGCTGGCCTCCTTCCGCCCCAGAAGATATCGTTAGTCAGCCGGCAGACGCCGATCCTCATGGTGCACGGGCAGGCCGACACGACCATCCCATACGCTGCGTCGACGCTTGCGGCGGCACAATTCCGAGCGGCTGGTTTCGACGTCGAGCTCGATGTTGAGCCGGGCGTCGGACATACGATTTCGAGCGCCGGCGCCGCGAAGGCACTATCCTTTCTGCGGAAGTCTCTCGTGTAGGCGAAACACACTACTCCCGACCGTCCTGCCATGACCGATCTTGCAGAGGCGATGTCATTATGCGGAGGTCGAGGACGTGAGATAGACTGCGAACGTGATACTTCCCGCGATATTGCCCCGCCTTCATCAAAGCGTTCGCTAAGATAGTTATTGACTGATCTGTCCGTAACCCGTACTGATACCTCATGGCAAGACCAAGAGAGTTCGACCGCGACGCGGCGTTGGAAGCGGCTTTAAGGGTGTTTTGGGCGAAAGGTTTCGCCGCGACATCCACGGACGATCTGCGCGCAGCGATGGGCATAGGTCGACAGAGCCTTTATGGCGCATTTGGCGACAAGCGGACCCTGTACCTTGAAGCACTTGATGCATACCAGCGTCGGACAACGTCTGGTCATCTCAGACGCCTATCCGAGGGCGATCCGCTCGAAGGTATCGAAAACCTGCTTTCAGGTCTCGTCGCCGAAGATGACCAGGAGCGGGTGCTGGGATGCATGGGCGTCGGATCGGTCGGCGAGTTCGGGGTGACGGACCCGGAACTCAATGCCCGCAGGAAGGTATCCAGCGAACGTCTCTACAGGGGCATTGCCCAAAGGATTGGCGAAGGGCAGGAGCAGGGGAAGATCGATGGAAGCCTCAACCCGGCGGAGGCGGCCTCGTTCGTACTGATGACAATGACCGGCCTCCAGCTGGCGGCACGCGGCGGCGCATCCAGCGCAGAACTGAAGGCAATGGCTCGCTTCGCGACGCGACGCCTCGAAAACTAATCGGTCCCTCTAGCAAGAGGGATTTCTTTTCGCCAGTTATGGATCGACCTGTCAAAAATGGGGAAAATCATGACGATCGAAGAACGCAGAACCGCACTCGTCTTCGGAGGTGCGCGTGGAATTGGAGCAGCAGCCGTACGCAAGCTGGCCGAGGATGGCTTCGCCGTTGCCTTCACCTACGTGTCGCGACCCGACAGCGCATCGGAGCTTGCTTCCTCAATTCGAGGAGGAGGGGGAAATGCTGTCGCCATTCGGGCCGACAGCGCCGATCCCGAAGCGATCCGGGCGGCAGTGAGCAAGGCGGTGGACGAACTGGGCAAACTTGACGCCGTCGTCCTGAACGCCGGGGTCCTTCGCCTTAACACTGTCGATGCGGTCACACTCGAAGAACTGGACCTGATGATTGACGTCAATATCCGGGGCGTTTTCCTCGCAATACAGGCCGCGGTCGCACAGATGAAGGATGGTGGTCGGGTCATCACCATCGGTTCCAATACGGCTGAACGAACCGGATTTCGGGGAAGCAGCGTGTACCAGTTCACGAAGGCGGCAGTCGCGGCCATGGTCAAAGGGCTCGCGCTCGACCTGGCGCCCAGGCGCATCACGGTCAACAACGTCCAGCCCGGTCCGACGAATACCGATATGAATGCCGGGTCGATCGAGTTCCTTGCGGATCGGAGCCCGTTGAAGCGCGTCGCCGATCCGGCGGAAATCGCCGAACTCGTGTCGTACCTTGCCGGCCCTGGTTCTGCCTATATGACCGGCGCAAGCCTTACAATTGATGGAGGATGGATCCTTTGAAGGCGCTTGTGGCGACGGGACGCCAAGGGGCATCGACTTGAACCATAGCCGCAGCGGCGGCTATGGTTCCGGCACGATGGACCGTAGTCTCTCGGCGTCCGGTACGTTCATCATCCTTGAAATCGTCGTGGGGACGCTTCGGCTTTTCGCTCTGCCTGAACGACGCCGCCAGCAATTTAAAGAGATCCGTTCAAGAAATGCCGTAAGCAGTGGGCTGACGGCCGCTCGAAGGTGGTGAAGCGCCGAAGAAGCCGACGCTTCTTTATATCCGATTAGGCGCTGCGTGCCTGTTCTGGATGTCTGCCTTCGCCAAACTCCTCGACGATCTTTGCACAGAATGCTGGCAGGTCATCGGGCTTTCGGCTCGTGACCAGCCCTTGATCGGTCACGACCACCTGGTCAACCCAGGTTGCGCCGGCGTTCTCAATGTCCTTCCGGATCGACGAATAGGACGTGACCGTACGCCCCTTCAGAACGTCCGCTTGCACCAAGAGCCAGGGGCCGTGGCAGATCACACCCACCGGCTTGCCTTGCTCGAAAAAGGATTGCACGAACGAAACGAAATCGCCGTCCGCCCGCAGCTTGTCGGCGCCGACGGTCCCGCCAGGAATCACGAGTCCGTCGAAATCGCTAGCCGACACGTCGTTTACCGCCTTATCCACGGGGTAGCTGCCGCCCGGATCAAGATCGCCGTTGTTGGTCTTGGCCTCGCCGGCCTCGATCCCGACGACCGTGACAGTCGCGCCCGCAGCTTCGACTGCGTCCTTGGGCTGCTTGAATTCGGGTTCCTCGGTGCCGCGTGGTGCAATGAGGATAGCGATCTTCTTCCCTTCTAGGGTCATGGTCATCTCCAGTTGGGATGGGATTGGAACAGGAACGTCGTGATTGTAACCCGCCTGTACCGTAGAAGTTCCGGCCGATATGCCCTCAATTCTGAGGACGGTACGATAGAGGACGGTTTCGGCGCAGAAAGAACCCCTTAAAGCATGTTGTGCCCCGATCTCCTGCAACCCAAGAAGGAGAACGACATTGGTCCGTTGGCAACTAATCCGACATAAAGGATCTACAAAGCTTCTCTACCTCGGACATGATGCGACCGCCGCATAAGATCTCGCATCGAGCGGCTCAATGGCCGGGAAACCGCAAGCCAGATTGCCTCTTCAAGGAAGACCCACCTGCGGCACGTCCAGGTGCACAACGGCATTGGCCGCGAACTAGAAGTCGAAGCTCCGACCCAGGGCGACATGAAGCAGACGTTCACAAGTTGCAAGATCGCGTTCGGCGACATGCTGGGCAACGCCGCCTGGAGGCATCAAAACGAGCGCGGGGCGACACGGTTACCGCCTACGAGCGGGCAATCCGGACGCGCTCCCGGCGTGGTCTGAGCGTGGAAGCGCTGCGAGAAATGAACCTACGCGGTGGGCGCGCTGGGAACTACCTCGTATTAAACGCTGTTCCAATCTTGCCCGTACAACTTTCGTTCATCGCCCGCCTGCTAGGCCGACCCGGGCTCGCACGGCATTCGTCCAACCACTCCGGTCTCCGCCGCAGTCGTCGCCGAGAGGGTTCACCCGTTCCCAACCGGGGAGCATCCCTTTTTATATTCAGCCGCTGCCTGGTGAAACGCTGTCGTCGTTCTTGTCTGGAAGCAAACCGGCGCCAGGCGTCTTGCTCTCGTCCTGTAGGTGCGGCTTGTCGTGAGGGCCGGCTGCCGGGAGATCCGCTGCTTCAGGCGATTTCTTTCCTGTCTCTTCGATGGCCTGCTGGGCCTTTGTATCCTTGTGCATTCGGCACTCCTTTGTTGTGAGGGAAAACCCGCGTGAAGGTTTGGAGTTCCGTGCGAGCCGTAGCGAGACCTTCCTGAAAAGAAAGGACCATAGCCGGCGTGACCTCGCCGGATCCTAGCCGTGGACGACGACTATCTGGCCGGCGACGCCGCGGCAGCGTTACGGGGAGCTGGGGCGGAAGTCCTTTGTCCGTGTCCAAGCGAGGGAGCCGCTGCAACGTTTTTTGGAGAAAGACGCTCGGTCCCACGCCGTGCTCGATCTAGACCTGCGCGGTGGTGGACCCGCTTCGAGATCGCCCGGTCCATGAAGGCGCGCGGCGTCGCGTTTGTTTTCATCACCGGCTACGATCCGGACGTCATCCCACCTGAGTGCGGTGACGTTAAGCGGCTACAAAAGCCATTCCGTTCCGGTTGCTTGCCGAGGCGGTAAGAGAGCTTCAAGCCCTGCTGCGCCGCTGTGCTAACAGTCTGTTCCACCCTTTTGCGCGTCCCAGGCTTCAGGCCAAACAGCATTTCCATGCACCATTCTGGACGCGAATGCGCCAGTCGTTGGCAACGGGAGCGGCACCTCGCAGCCGACTTTGGACAAGCAGGCCCGGGCGCGCCCGGCAACTTCGCAGCGGGCTGTCGGAGTTCTGCTGCTGACCGTTTAGAATGCGGGAGCCATCGACCGCCAATGTCAGCTGATTTAAAGGGCTTCAGGGATTGCCTGTAGTGGCAATGGCATCCTTGTGACGCGGCTTCAGCAAGGCTTTGTCTCATGGACGTCAGTCGTTGTCGCTGTCGCGTGTTCCTCGTGCCAGATCATGCAGCGCCTGTGTGTCTTCGGGGCTGAACTCGGACGAGAGGATCACGCTTAAGAACGCAGCGCGAGCGATTTCTTTCTTCGATGCATCCGGATAGCGCGCTTTAACGGCATCGATCAGCGCCTTGGGCTTCATGCCCGGTACTGCCAATTCGCGTATCGTAGTGGCCATGCCTTCGATCTGACGTAGCTTCTTCTCCCGCATTTCGCCTCCTATTGGTTCTCAGGCGACGGTGTCATACGCGCATCAAAACTAGATGACTGCTGCAGAAAACTGTGTGCGGGTGCCACGACGGGTTTTCCACTGGCTGTCGGATCGAGTTCAAAGGCTAGGAATATCGTGATCAAAGGCTAGGAATATCGTGATCAAGCAACAGCACGGGGGTGCTGGAGAGCGGGATCGGCCATGGCTTGACAGCTGACGAGTTCTTGAAGCGCCTCGAGCGCGATGCCAGGGAACGAATGGTGCGGTAGGTGCCCCACCCCTTCAAGGACCCGAACCGTTGGATTTCCGTGCACGCGTCGAAGCCATTCGATGTGACGGGCAGGCTTGATGATCCGGTCGCCGGATCCGAAGATGATCCGCAGCTCCAAGTCGCTTGGCAATCTGGACAGAGTGGCCATGTCGCGGTTAAAGAGCCTCGCCTCGTTGGCCATTGTCACAATAGCGCTGCTATTGACGAAGCGCTCAGGCGCAAGCGCAGCAAGTTCAGTAGGGACTTCGTTCGGAAAGGCTGACGCTGTCAGCCCCTTCCTTGCGAGCAAGGCCGCGTATCGGGAAAGGACATGTCTACTTATGAAGGTTCCAACGATTGGAGCCGTTGCGATACGCAGGTCGAGCATCGGCTTGTCGTAGATCGGGCTGCAGCAGGGAGAAAGCAGCAGCAGGCGGCGGGCAAGATCGGGCCTTCGCGCGGCAAGATGCACAGCGATTGCGCTTCCAATCGAATGCGCGACGACGACTGCTTCAGTGATCTTCAGACCCTCCAGGACGTCCTCAAGCCAGAACGATTGACCAAGCGGGCCGAGTTCAGGGCCGTCCAGGCTGTCGCTGTAGCCGTAGCCGGGCCGGTCGAGCGCGATAAGACGATGGCTCGTGTCCCGGAAGGGCAGTAAAACTTCCTCGGCGAAACTTCCGCACCCATGAAGCAGAATAACCGGCGCGGCCTCACTCGGTCCAGATTCTAGATAGTGAACGCTTGTACCTTTGAAAGTGCGGAAAAACCTGGATTTGGCGTGCATGCGTGCCTCTGTCGATCTGAGCGCAAAACGCTCCAAAAAGCTTCTTGTTCCGTTGACGGATTGGCCCTTTGCTCAGCCGTTTTCACCGCATCACCGCATCACCGCATCACCGCATCACCGCATCACCGCATCACCAGTGAGCTCGATGTGCTCTCCTGTCATCTTGAGTGCACCTACGCGAAACCATTCTCGGCGTAGCGCGCTTTGGTTTTCTCAGGGGTCATGAACGGCCTCGTGGGCGGGCATCACCTGGGGCCTAGTAGGCCGGCTGGTGGCAAGCTGGCGAACGCCGGCTTTCGGCGCGGACGCCCGGCAAACTTGAGGTCTTGGGCTTAAGCGGGTCGGTTCCTCGGTCGTTACCGGGATTGGCGATATGAGGTGTGGCCCCAGACGATCGACTTCGGCTCCGTCGCCCCGGTGAGGGCTGGGTCAATCGTCGCGAGATGCCAGCTGTGCGTCTAAATTACGATTGCACATTGCAGAAGGCGCTATTAGCTCTTCAAACAGCAGAGAAGTGAAAGAGAAGGGATAACATGAAGCTTCACTTGGCCGCAGCATTCCTACTTTCCTCGACCACACCCTTGATTGCAGGTCCATGGACGGGCCAGGACCTTCATGATGCTTGTCAGCGAACACCAAGCTTCGTGACCGGTTACGTGACTGGATGGGTCGACAAATGGTCGGCGGATAACTTGAGCGGTCTGGAAAGCTCGAAGGTCGATGGCGCAACGAGGCTCTGCTTGAGCCGCAACCTCTCCGCCAATCAAATGACGACAGCTTACTGCCGATATCTCGCTAATCATCAGGATGCGCTGTCGCAAAGCTCAGATGAACTGCTGACAAAGGCTCTGGGCGAAGCATTTCCATGTCAGCAATAATGCACTCTTGCGTTGCTTTTGGCATTTGATGGAGGCTGCTCGCAACGCAGCGGCTTTTCCGCTGCGCCTTCGACCGCTGCGGCAGATTCGGCCACGTTCCAAAACACCTCGCCGGTGACTTTCGGCCGCCAATCTCACCTGCATTTATGCGCCCGATCCTGGCGGCCAAACCCAGCAGTCGCTCTTCGATGAGGTCGGGACTATATCCATCTGGCTACTCGATCGAACCGCCATTACCAGCGAGGATCGGGCCAGTCCGCATTTTCCCAGATGGCGAACGTCGCCGGAGAGATCAGATGTCTATCGCCAGTCTGCGATCGCGTTGGGTGGAAGCGCTCATACATCGGATCGAAACTTGAAAGAAGTTGCGCAAAACCAGCCTTCCTTTGCGCCTTCGTCCATGAGCAGAAGAGGCCTCCCCGACTGTTGATCATGTCGAATACTCCAGGCTGTGCTGGGTCGAGGCGCTTCCAGAGATCTATGAGATGAGCGGCCTGTACTCCGAAATCCTCGCGCAACGCCTCTTCGATAACCGCTTCCAAGGCATAAACTATCGCCTGCGTCTTGGCCGTGTGATCGAGAAATGCGAGAGATTGCCTTAATAGCCTCTGTTGTAGCAGCAGAACCGGCCACAGGATCTGAACGCCGTATCGGGCGCCGATTTCCTCACAATGCTTGGGTGGCAGGATAACCTCACGCTGCCGCTCAAATGCTTTGCGCACGTCATAAGCCAGCCCAAGAAACGATCCTTCCTTGTCTCTCACTACCGGCGATCGCTCGTTTACATCATGGATAACGTGGTGCAGCCAGGTTAGGGACGTGTAGTCGCCGATCAACAGCATGCCGGCGTGATTCTTGAGTAGCCCGTAGGAAAGCATCCGCACTATCCTTTTCAATCATATCTAAATGACCTATCAGTGTGGCCGTGGATGTTAGACCGCGGTCTGATTGGCTCTCGACGAGTTCGACATCCTGATATCGCGTCAAGCAATAACTCTGACAACGCCCCTCAACGAGATCAGGGCGCCGATCATTCCTTGAAGGGTCTTCGACCGGCCACACCCTCAGTTGCCGACATGGCATTCTTCAAGCGTGCCGCGATGCCTCCGGCACATACCTTGCTACGAGAGGTAGTCGAGCAGATCCGCCACTGCGTCGATCACCAGCTTCGGCCGGAAAGGATAGCGTGCAATTTCTGCTCTGTCGGCGATGCCACTAAGGACAAGCACTGTATGTAATCCTGCCTCGATGCCAGCGACGATGTCCGTGTCGATGTGATCGCCAATCATGCCCGTACCTTCCGAATGAACGCCGAATCTGTTGAGCGCGGATCTGAACATCATCGAATTTGGCTTGCCGACGATGTAAGGCTCGCGGCTGAAGACGCCCAATACGGCCGCTGCTATCGCCATGACCCTGCCTTTGTCTCATCGTCGTCAAGGTCAATGAATAGCTCGTCGAAGGCTTTTGGAACTTCGGTTGAATGACTCGGAAATGGTATGTCATCGAATAGCGGCCGCACGCTTTCCATGCGCGATTTCGGAACCAGCATGGGGACGAGATCAAGCGAATCGCAGAATTCGGCAAATAGTGTCAGACGAGCTCTGCCCAGGCGATTGTTGGCAAGTTCACGTTCCAGTTCCGATATGCGGGCACGATTTCGGCCAACTCGCTCAGCCAGTGCTGGTTGGCTCAGCCGACGATTTTTGCGGGCTGCGAGCAGTTGTTTGCCCAATGACTGAAAAAACGGTAGTGATCATTCGGAATTCCGCAACCTATTCCACAAATGGACGGAATTCCGTGCGCGCTCGGCTTGATTGGCTGCGTCCCAGCGCGCGCTGGTAACCTGATCCTCGTTCGCGTAACAAGAGCCAGGCTTCGAACGAGCAGCGCTGGGTGCACGAGGCCGCTCTGGTCGGTTCCGCAGAGCGAGCCGAAGATTGCTGACCGGTCAGCTCTCAGGCGCTGGGGCACGGCCGACGATCTGGTCGAGCCGATCTTGTTCCTGTGCTCGCCGGCTGCGAACTTCGTCACGGGTGTGACCTTGCCTGTCGGTGGCGGTTACAGCGTTGGCTAGCGCCCCAGCACCAGTCGAGGGCAGGACTGCACTCGCGCGGCCTCGCTTCGACGCGTGTGCGATGATAGACCATCATTCGTACGACGCGCCCACATGCAAATCCTGGCAGTTTCGATGAATGATATCTTGCTTCTGTTGTTCGCGGGGATGCTGGCGGGCAGCATGAATGCGTTGGCCGGTGGCGGGTCCTTCGTGTCCCTGCCGGCGCTGATTTCGGTCGGAGTACCGTCGGTCGCAGCCAACGCGACGAGCACATTTTCCCTTTTCCCTGGCGGATTGGCGAGCTCCTGGGTCTATCGCGAAGGGTTCGGCAAAGTCTGCGGTGTGCCGGTCTTGCCGATTGCGCTTGCAACGGTCCTCGGAGGGCTCTGCGGCAGCGTGCTGCTGCTATTGACGCCTTCCAGTGTGTTCGACGCCATCCTTCCCTGGCTGCTGCTGATCGCTACGCTCATGCTGGTTTTCGGGCGCCGCATCAGCGCGGCCTTCCGGAGCCGTGCTTCAGCCCGAACCTCAACCATCGTCCCCGTCCAGTTCCTACTCGGCGTCTATGGCGGCTATTTCGGTGGAGCGGTCGGCCTGATGATGCTGGCAGCCTGGAGTGTCTTCGGCGGAGGAGAGATCAAGGAATTGAACCCGATGCGGATGCTGATGGTCACGGCCGCAAACGCGGTGGCTGTCATCGTTTTCGTCATCGCCGGAGCGATTGCCTGGTCTCAATGCCTGCCTATGTTGATCGGGGCGCTCCTCGGCGGCTGGGTGGGAGCGCATATCGGCCGGAAACTGCCGGCTTCTGTGATCAGGGCTCTTACTATTGTGCTCGCGGTAGCAACAACCACGGTATTCTTTGCCCGGGCGTATTTCGCCTAGATACCTGGATCGGAACCTATTTCAAGAAACCGTCGCGTCCGAATTCTTCCCAGCCTTCCAGTTTCGGCGAATTGGCGTCGGCCGTGGTCTCAGCCTTTTTTGCCTTACTCTTTTTCAGTGATCGGGTCAGCTTCGCCTGATATGCGGCGCGGCGCCGATTTTCGGCTTTGGCAATCGCGTCTTCCTCGCGCCATTCCTCCACTGCACCTCGATCCAGAATGTCCACGACAACCTTCGGATCGAACACGTGAAAGGTGATCCGGCGGGCGCGGCCGTTCAGCCGGACTGTTCGTGTTCCAGCACTCGGTAGCCGGCCGTCCGCCAGCCAACGATGGCGCTCGCTGGTCGTGATCGTCAGGATGTCCTGGATCTCGCGCGGGATGACCGGCAACTGCTCGATGCCGTCGAGCACCTTGCTGACGATAGCCGATACAGCATGGAATTCGTTCTTCTGGCTGGCGGGCATCACGAGGGTGATTTCGCCCGCATCGAGATCAAGCGACTTCTTCACGGCGGCCGGAACCCGTGCCCGGAGTTCCAGAAGAATACCCTTGGCGCGAACCGCTGATCCCATGGTCGCTGCCGACGCGAGCCGCCACGTCTTCAGGAGTTCGACGTCATTCTTCTGTTCTTTTCGCATGGCATTGAAATGGGTTGCTAGCGATCCTTCGTCAACACGTATCGAGAGCGATAACTGAAAGCAACGGTCAAGAGTAATACCTCTGACCTACCGAGTTACGGGATTAGGACATGACGACCGTGACGGCGAAAAGCTAAGAGACCATACCGAAGGGAGTTCGCGGACTGCTTGGGTTTGGACACCGATTCCATGATGGCAAGGACACATGGTGATGCTTTACACCGGTCGATACCAAACTCGGCAACGCTGGAACAGGCATTTGTCGGGTCACTCTGTCACCATCGTCGCTCCTTAGATATCTAGGTGTCGCTGCTGCCAGTCCTTGTATGGCGCCAATAGCTGTCCTGGGAATCGCTCTTCGATCGCGGTTTCAACCATGGCGATCCTGACAAAGACCTCGCTGCTGTCGCGGTCTTTAGAAGGAATGTCTCCGCTTTCGTCTTCGAGCTTCTGCATCAGCACAAAGAGTTCTTCGTCGGTCATCGCGGAAAGCTGGTCCGCGAACGCCGCGGCATCAAAGTCTTGTCCCTCCGCCATTGTCTGCCTGCTCCTTTGTCATCAATGGTTTTGGCGATCGCGGCCTAATCGTTATCCAGTTCGATAGAGACCGGGGCGTGATCGCTGGTGTGCTCCCCGGCGCGCGAGCTTGTCGACGCCGCAGGTTTGTAGTTGTTCCGCAGCGAGGGACTGAGCAGGAAATGGTCAATGCGAGGGCCTGCGTCGCAGGCGACGGCGTTGCGGAAAGCGCCAAAAAAATCGTATGCCGGGAACGTGGAATCCCGGGTCCATGAGCCGCGCTAACCGACGGATGTGGCGAATGCGGACGGAGACGGTCGACATTGTGGAACTCCGTGCACTGACTATGGCCTCGCTCGTCATGCCGCCACTTTCATCATCTTGCCAAGACGTTTGATGGCCTGCTCCAGCGAGCGCTGTCCATCACAATAGTCCTGCCAGGCGATCGTCTTGGACAAGAGCGCCGGTACCGTGCGGATCGTGAAGCGTTTCGGATCGAGATCCGTCTTCACCTGGCTCCAGGTGAGCGGCATCGATACCGTTGCTCCAGGCCGGACGCGTGGCGATAGGGGCGCGACCGCCGTCGCCATGCGATCGTTGCGCAGGTAGTCGAGGAATATACGGCCATTGCGCTGGTTCTTGGCCATCTTGATCAGATAGATGTCGGGGTTGTCGCGTGCCATCTGCAGGCAGACATCGTGTGCGAACGCTTTTGCCTCCGGCCATGTCAGCTTCCTGCCCTTGGCCACGGCAAGCGGGGTGACGACATGCAGACCCTTGCCTCCGGTGGTCTTGCAGAAGCTGACGAGGCCGAGTTCCTCTAGTCGATCGCGCATTTCGCGGGCGGCTTCGACCACGGTGGAGAAGGGTACGTCCGGACCGGGATCAAGGTCGAAGACAAGACGACCGGGAACCTCCGGCTGCCCGGGTTCGCAATTCCAGGGATGCAGCTCAACGCCGCCGATCTGGGCGATGGCGGCGAGGCCCTCGACCCGATCGATCTGCAGATAGGGTTTCTTGTCGCCGAACACCTTGACCAGTTCGAGGAGGTTCGACGTTCCAGGCATTGCGTGCCGCTGGAAGAACTGCTCGGCGCCGATGCCGTCCGGCGTGCGGATGATCGAGCATGGCCGCCCCTTTATATGGTCGATAAGCCATGGGCCGACAGCTTCATAATAGTGGGCGAGATCCTCCTTGGTGACCGGCACCCCGTCATTGGCATCCGGCCACAGGGCCTTGTCCGGGCTGGAGATCATCACGCCCATCACTTCGGCCTTGGCGTTCTTGCCGCGTGCCGGCCTTGATGGCTTTGTCGCGGTCGGCGCCGGGGTCTCTGTCTTCGCCGGCGATGCCGGCATTTCCGCCTCGACTTCGGCTGCGGGTTTATCTTCGCGCAATCCCTTAAAGGCGGCCTGACGGACCAGGCCGTCCGCCGTCCAGCCGGCGAACTGGATCTCGGCGACCAGTTCGGGTTCAACCCAGACGATGTTGGGATCCTTCTTCGGCGCGCCGATGCCGGTGAACGGTGATTTGTCGGTCTCGATCTTCCGAAGCTTCGGCAAGATCGCGTCGACCGTTTTGGCCCCGTAGCCGGTTCCGACCCGGCCGACATAGACGAAGTGGTCACCCCTGAACACGCCGACCAACAATGAGCGGAACTTGCCGTTGGTCTTGGCATAAGCACCGATCACGACTTCATGGCCGGCGCGGCATTTGGACTTCGCCCATGTCTTGGTGCGGCCCGACTCATAGAGAGCATCCGCCTGCTTTGAAACAATGCCTTCCAGCGAGAGCTTGCAAGCCGATTTGAGGACGGCGTCGCCACCGGTTTCGAAATGTTCGACGAAACGCAGGCGTGGGTCCTCACCGGCATCATCAAGCAATTTCTGCAGGTGTTCCTTCCGCTCGGTCAGCGGCAGTTGCCGTAGATCCTCATCACCCTCGAACATGAGGTCGAAGGCGAAGTAGACCAGGGCGTCGGTCTTGCCTTCCGACAGCGCCGCCTGAAGTGCCGCGAAATCTGGCGCCCCGTTTTCGTCGAGGGCGCAGATCTCGCCGTCGATGATGGCATCTGGCAGGTTCGCGGCCGATGTTGCAATCGCCGGATATTTTGCCGTCCAGTCCAGGCCCTTTCTGGTCTTCAGCGTCACCTCGCCGTTTTCGATGCGAGCCTGGATGCGGTAGCCGTCGAACTTGATCTCGTGGACCCAGCCCCCGGCCGAGGGCGGGCGTTCCAGCGTTTCGCAAAGCTGCGGAGGAATGAACTCGGGCATTACGGACTTCGCTGGCTTGGCACCCTTGGCTGCGGCTGATGTCCGTTTAGTTTTGGTTTCGGCTTTGCGTTCTTCAGCGGCAAGGCCGTTGTTGCTGTCCCAGACGGCATCGGCCTGAACGTCGCTACTCTGGACCATGAACGGCTTCGGCTTCCTGCCCTTGCCGGCGGCGATCGCTTCAATGGTTCGGCCGGAGGCGACCGACGTTGCGTTGTCCTCAAGGACTGCAGCACCGTCCTCCTCGACTGAGAAGTCGTCATGATGTTTGATCAGTAGCCAGTTGGTCCGCTTGCCGCCGTCGCGGTCGCTGCGCATTCGCACCAGGACAAAGCTACCGTGAAGCCTCTCGCCCTCCAATGTGAACTTGAAGTCGCCCTTGGCCAGGGCCTGCTCAGGCGTCTTGTTGCCTTCCGGCTCCCAGTAGCCGCGATCCCAGAGCATGACCGTGCCGCCGCCATACTGGCCTTTGGGGATCGTCCCTTCGAAGTCGCCATAGTCCAGCGGGTGGTCTTCAACCTCGACCGCCAGACGCTTGTCGTGCGGATCAAGTGACGGTCCCTTGGTCACCGCCCAGGACTTGAAGACACCGTCGAGCTCGAGCCGCAGATCATAATGCAGGCGCGTCGCATCATGTTTCTGGATCACGAAGCGCCTGCGGTTCGATGCTTTCAGCTTCGCTGCGCCGCTCGGCTCCTGCGTCTTCTGAAAATCGCGCTTCTGCTTGTAGGTCGAGAGCTTGTCGCTTGCCATGGCCGTCCTCGGTACAAATCCGCCTCCCGCCTCGTATGAAGACGGGATGAGGCGCGGGCCAGACAGGTTGGACGCTCGACTGCCGCTTCGTTGGCCGCGATGAGAAACCGGAAAAACCATCGCGTTCGTCATCCCTGTCACGTCCGGTTGACTGAGCACGCGACCTCGACGAGCAAAAGGCAATACATAACGATTTGTTCCGTCGCGTTGGAGAGCGGAGGTGGGCAGACGCGCCATTCGGCCTTGAACAATCGACCGAGGCTCTCTGTTGTTGGTATGCGCCTTGCGCATGACTGCAGTGCAGCAAAGTCTATTTAATAGGCGGCGGGGATCCATATGATGTGTCCATCGAAGCGATGCACCTCCTCCCGCATCGGTTCGATATGCAAGCGCCCTACTCCTCCCAGAGGCGTTTGCGGGAACGGCAACACTCCTCCTCCCAGTTGCTGTTCGGTTATTACTGAAAGCCTGCCGCAACTCCTCCCGCGGCAGGCTTTTTCGTTTAGTCCTGCGACAGCGCGGATGCCGGAGAAGGAGGCGTCGGCAGCTAAAGACATCACACGTTGGGGACGTTTGATTTGCTTTCTCGCGGGGCGAACTTTCTCAACGTAGTTTTCGCCCAGATCAGTTGCTTGAGCTGTCTGGAGCATCAGTTTCACTTCTGTTCTGCCCCATAACTGTCGCCATCCGGGTTGAAGCCCGGAACAACGTCACCAAGCGCTATCTCCACGCGCTTCCCGGCCGCGATATGCTGGAACGGCGTATGGGGGCCGAATGGTTCGTCATCGGTAATGACGAAAGCAAGCCTTTTCTCGTCACCCGATGGCACAGAGCGCCGGCTTGTCGTGTCGCTCGGCACGGTCGAGGACGATCCTCGTCTCCGGCAAGTCGTCGCCGAGGATGCAGATAGGGGTTCTCAACGAGGCTGCGGTCATGGGCAGAGGGCTCTCCATCGCCCATCTCGTCGATGCCAAGCCGGAGATACGCCGCGTCGGCATGAGTGGCAGACCTGCAGGGATCGTCACGTTGCCAGGTATTGCGACGGCGGGCGGATTTCAGGGCCGACCGCGCGACAGCGAAGCATTCTTCGGGTTTACGGCGTTCGCTGCGCCGACCGCGGTCCATCAGCACGATACGGAATGCGGTGGAGCGGAACGCTTCCAACAAGCCGGACGACATCACTGTCGAGCAACGCGTCTACCGCTCGAAGGAATGGACGGAGGTGCCGATCTTTAACGTGCGCCGCAAGGACGTTACGATCGCTGCCCGATATTGCTTGTGGCTACGGAGCCTTCGGAATTCCTCGGGTTCCCTATGCCAACCCGATCCACCTCGCCTGGGTGGAGCAGGGCGGGGTTATGGCAATCGCCGGCATCCGCGGTGGTGGAGAATACGGGGGAGCCTGGCATCGCGCGCCGGAGAGGTCGCGAATAAGCAGAATTCGTTTTACGACTTCATTGCGGCCGGGGGGGTCCTCAAGAAGAGCGGCATCACCTCATCGGATGGTCTCGCGATCCAGGGCGAATCCAACGGGTCTTCTCGTATCGCCGAATAGGATAGGGCTATGCGGCTGCAAAACCGGGCAGGCCCTGTCGGCAGGGCAGGAGGTCTTCCTCATCTGTCTCGAGCCTCGGCCCAGTGCGGATAGGTCACATAAGCCGTCGTCGCGCCTTCGCCCTCAGTCGTGATGGTGACGGATTGACCCTTAGGCATGTAAACAATGTCGCCGGGTCCCGCGGTGACCGTTCCGTCGTTGGTGGATACAGACAGTCGTCCCTCAAGCACGATCATGGTGTCGTCGACGGCCATCGTTTCGGTCAGCGACTGACCGGGTGCGTACCGCCCATAGCCGATCGAGACAGGGCCACCGTTTCTCTCGTCCACCAGGTTTCCGACATAAATGTCGGCATCCTGTCCGGGTGATTTGACGAGTTCCGCGTCCGACATGCTGAACTTTCGGACCTTCATCTACAACCTCCTGCGTTTCCCCATCAAATAGTGCAAACGTTCGTAACGCCAACCTGATCCTATGGAGAAAAGTATGACTGAAAAGACCTGCTCCGCGCCGACGCCCGAACAGCGGAAATACCTTGAGATCCGCAATGCGGCGGAGCGTTCGATGTTAGACAAGGTCTTCAAGGCAATCGACGTCGCGGCTGCCGAGGTCGCAGACGGTTTCAAGGAGGCCGGCCTGGAATTCGGCCCGACCAGCACGGAGTATTTCATGTTCACGGTTCAGCAGGTGACATTCGTCCGCTTGTGCGGCGGCGATCCCGATACGCTGAAAGGCGGCGATCCAGAGCTGGGTCAGCGGGTCGTCAACAATGGCCAAAATATCATCGACAGTTATTGGCGAGAAGGCGGCGGTGCCCAGTAAACCGATCCAGGACGTCGTTATATCGCTCTCCGCTTGAGCAGGACTGGTCGGTCGCTGGCACGGACTTTTAGGAGGCAACAAGCGCTCGCAGCGCCGCCGATTGATGACGGCGGCTTAGGAGATAGAGGTAGAGCGCTTCCATCGGGGAAGACCATGAAGGCAAAACGTGCAGAAAAGTACCCGCGATCGACATGGTCTTTTACCATTGCGCCCTTTGTCTCGGGATCAAATGCGAATGCCGCGCGCCGCTCCCCATCAGCGGCTTCAAAACGGAGCTCTTTCATATTGCCGTAGTTGGTCCCTCAAGGTATCGGCCGACGGCCGACCAAGCTTTGGGCCTTTGTCGGCCAATAGCAACAATGCCGCTCGAACCTCAACTTTCACGTCCCGGTCGGCCGCTTTAAATTCGGCCGCAAAGTCGCGTGCGGCGAACATTCGTGATGGGCCGACATCGAGTGGCCGATCGCGCGTTGGGCGGCTTTAGGGACGAAAGCCCAGCCTTCTCGCCGGGCAATGTCACGACCCGGAAAATCAACCTGATGCAATCTCGATAGAAAGGTGCCATCATCGGCCTGACTTCGCCGGGAGAACGGAGTTGGAGGATAATGCATGATCGGAAACGACGCTGAACTTGTCGATCGGCTGCTGGCGATCTCCAGGGCCTTTGCCGGACACATGGATCCGGGGACAGCGTTTCGCGCAACGGCAGTCGAGATCGGCAGGCTGTTGCCGCACGACCATATCGACGTCGCGATACTTCTGAACGAGGGTCGCAGTCACATCTGTTATGAGACCGGCTGCCAGACGAGTTGGAGCGAACTGGTGCTCAGTCCGCCGCCGGTCGAGCTGAGCCCGGTACGCGCGGTGCTCAGAGGCGAGCTGCCCTTTCTTTTGACCGACGACGCGCTGCACGATCAGCGGTTTCATTTCGTCGGTGCGCTCGACGAACCAATCTTTGCCGCGAAGCTCCGCAGCCGTATCATCGTGCCGTTGCGCGCACGGGGCGACATCATCGGCGCGCTCAACATCAGCCGCCATGAACCGGGCTGCTACACCCCCGCCGATCTGGAGATCGCCCAGCAATGTGCGGAATTCATTGCTCCCTATATCTTCGCCCTGATCCAGAGCGAGGAGGCGCACCGCGCCATGCTGGCCGAAAGCACGGCACGCAATCGCGAGGAACTTTTACGCGTCGGGGCTTCGCGGCTGACCGAAGGCATGGAGCGGGAACGGCGGCGCATTGCGATGGACCTGCACGACCAAACGCTTGCAGACCTGTCCCGGGTGGTGCGTCAGGTGTCGGCGCTTCATCGCCATGGTGTTGCCGGAGCCGGGCAGCTTGCCGAACTCGAGCGGGAAATCGTCAATTGCCTGACGGAACTGCGCCACATCGTCGATGACATGCGGCCGAGCGTCCTCGAACTGTTCGGTCTGCGCGATGCAATAGAGGCGCATCTTAACCGGAGCGTCAGCCGGGCCACACCATCGATTGCAGTGAACATCCATGATACGAGCGGCGGTGCAGCCGATGACCTGCCTGAGCGGACACTGACGGCGATATACCGTATTGCGCAGGAAGCGATCAACAATGCTGTCAAGCACGCAACGCCTGGCTGCATCGAGGTGCGCGTCGAATCGACACCGGCGCTGCTGCGGGTAATCGTTTCCGATGACGGATCGGGCTGTTTCCGCGTCGATCCGCAGGCGAGCGGCGGCATTGGCCATATGCACACGCGCGCCGACCTGATCGGCGCGCGGTTGCGTATCGGCCGCTCCGGCCGTAAGGCCGGCACACGGGTGGCGCTCGAAGTGCCACTTGCCGGCGAATCGGTCTTTGCCGGAACGCTGCCGCCCGAAATCGCGCCAGCTGCGATGGAGAGCCTCTAAATGCTGGTGATGGTCGCTGAAGATGACGGGCTACATCGGGCCTTCGTGCGCAATATCATCGAACACCTCTGGCCCGGCAATGTCGAGGTCATCGAAACCGGCCGCGGTGATGTGGCGATGGATCTCGCCCGTAACCGGGAGCCGCCTTATGTCGTGCTTGATCTGCAGTTGCCGAAGGCAACCGGCATCGAGGTCGCACGCTCGATCTGGCACCGGCGCGCCGATACTCATATTCTTTTCTGGTCGAACTTTGCCGACGAATCCTATGTGCGCGGTGTCGCGCGCATCGTGCCGCCCGGCACGGTCTACGGCTATGTGTTAAAATCGGCCTCGGAGGAGGGCATGCGGTCGGCGTTGCGAGGGGTCTTCGCCGAGGGACACTGCATCATCGACCGGGAAGTCAGAGGCATTCAGCATCGGGTGCAGGATCGGCTGGAAGGGATCACCGACAGCGAATATGAGAGCTTGCTCGACGTCGCGCTCGGGCTGACCGACAAGGCGATCGCCACGCGGCGTGGCCTCTCCACACGCGGTGCGCAGGCGCGCATTCGTCATCTTTACGAAAAGCTTGGCGTCGCCGTGCCCGAGGAGGGCGCGGGTGAGGGCGGTTCTCTGTTCAACTCGAGAACGCGGGCAATTTGCCTCGCGCTCGCGCGCGGCCTTATTAATGCCGATGCGCTGCGGCGGGCCCAGGAAAGCCTTGATGCGTGGCTCGCACAGACCGCAACCCGGAAAGAATAGCGGGTAGACTGTGCGAATACACACTCCGTTCTGCGTCTTCGTGCGTAGCGGGATATTCCGCATCCGTGGCTTACTGTCGGCACAATGATAAGAATGTTGGGAGAACACCTTATGCCCTTCGTCAATATTCAGATACTCAAAGGACATTCTCAGGACCGCAAGAACGAGATCGCGCGGCGTGTCACCGAGGCGGTCAGCGAGGTGGCGGAGCTGCCCAAGGAAGCGATCTGGGTCGTTTTCGAGGATGTTGCCGACACGGATTGGTACGTCGCCGGAAAGACCGTCAAGGCGACCAAGAGCTGAGATATGGCGAAAAGCGCGCGTGATCCCGGTTTTGCGGATGTCGTCGGCGATGGGGCTTTGGAGACGCTGGCAAGCGGGCTCGGCTTCACCGAAGGTCCAGTTTGGCATCCCTACGAAAAATGGCTTGTCTTCAGCGACATGCCTGAGAACCGCATGTATATCCGCCGCCCAACGGCATCATCGAGGATTTCCGGCGGCCGAGCCACAAGGCGAACGGCAATACACTCGACCGGCAAGGACGTCTTCTCACCTGCGAACATGCAACGAGCCGTGTTTCGCGCCTCGAGCGCGACGGTTCGACCAGCATCATTGCCACGCACTACAAGGACAAGGAGCTGAACAGCCCGAACGATATCGTCGTTGCGACGGGCGGAGCGATCTATTTCACCGACCCAACGTTCGGGCGCATGGAATATTACGGCGTGCCGCGGCCGCAGGATCTCGCCTTTCAAGGCGTGTATCGGGTCGACCCCGACGGTTCGAACCTGACCCTGCTTATCGACGATTTCGCCCAGCCGAATGGACTTTGTTTTTCCCTTGATGAATCGCGTCTCTTCATCAACGACACGGAGCGCCAGCATATCCGCGTCTTCAACATCTCGCCGCGGGGCGAGCTGTCGGGAGGCGCCGTGTGGGCCGAGACCAAAGGTGAGGAACCGGGCGCGCCCGATGGCATGAAGATCGATAGCTGCGGCAATATCTATTGCTGCGGACCGGGCGGCATCCACGTCTTTGACCCGTCTGGCCATACGCTCGGCATCATCCGCACGCCGGAGCCGACGGCCAACTTTGCCTTCGGAGACGATGACTTGAAAAGCCTTTATATTACTGCTTCGAGTTCGCTGCATAGACTGAGGGTGCGCGTGCCGGGGTTGAGACTGTTCTGAAGTCCGGGAAACCGGCTAGCAGGAATGGCCGTCGATGGAGGATCGGCGCCACGGATGCCTCGGCATCCGGATGACGGTTGCCGGAGGGCCGGAACCGGGGGAAGAGCCTTTCGCTCAATGCGAACAAATTGGGAGGATTGAAATGCATAAAATTTTCGTACTCGCCGGCCTTGCAGCGCTGCTTGCATCGGGCACGGCTCTTGCTGATACCAGCGGAAAGAAGATCGCGTTCTCGAACAACTACGCTGGCAATTCCTGGCGACAGGCGATGCTGAAGAGCTATGACATCGTCACCAAGAAAGCCGTTGCCGATAAGATCGTCGGCGCCGCCGACGTCTTTACGACGGCGGATCAGGAGGTGCCGACCCAGGCAGCGCAGCTACAGAATCTGATCCTGCAGGGATATGATGCCATCGTCATCAATGCGGCTTCGCCGGATGCGCTGAACGGCGCCGTCAAGCAGGCTTGCGATGCAGGTATCGTCGTCGTTTCCTTCGATGGTATCGTCAACGAGCCCTGCGCCTACCGTGTCGTCGTTGACTTCGAGGACATGGGCAAGCAAGAAATCGAGCAGATGAAGAAGCTCCACCCTAATGGTGGAAACCTGCTTGAGATCCGCGGGCTGGCAGGCACATCCATCGACGATTCCATTCACAAGGGTCTGCAGGAGGGCGTCGCCGCTCATCCGGAATTCAAGATCGTCAGCTCTGTGACGGGCAACTGGGACCAGACCACCGCACAGAAGGCCGTGGCGACCGTCCTGCCTTCTCTGCCGGACATCATCGGCGTCGTTACACAGGGCGGCGACGGCTATGGTGCCGCGCAGGCCTTTGCGGCAGCCGGCAAGCCGCGTCCGACCATCATCATGGGCAATCGGCAGGATGAGCTGCAATGGTGGAAAGAGCAGAAGGCCAAGGATGGTTACACCACCTGGTCGGCGTCGATCGCTCCCGGCGTTTCAACGCTGGCCTTCTGGGTAGCGCAACAGGTCCTCGATGGCCGCAAGGACATTCCGCACGATCTTCTAGTGCCCTATCTCGCCTTTACTCAGGACGATTTTGAGAAGCATCTGGCGGATATCCCGGCTGGTAGCGTCGCCACCACCGAATACACGCAGGACGATGCGATGAAAGCTATCAAGGCTAACATCAAGTGATGGTGCCAGCACCGGCTGAGGACACCCGGCCCATTGTCAGCCTGAGCGGCGCCGAAAAGCATTTCGGCGCCGTGAGGGCACTTGATGGCGTGGATTTCCAGGTCAATCCCGGCGAGTGTGTCGGGCTTGTCGGCCATAACGGCGCCGGCAAGTCGACGCTGATGAACATGCTTGCGGGAACGTTGACGATCGACCGCGGCCGGATGACGATTGCTGGGACGGTCGAGGAGCATTATTCGGTTGCCAGGGCACAAAAGGTTGGGGTCCGCTGCGTCTTCCAGGAGCTTTCGCTTTGTCCCAATCTCTCGGTCGCTGAAAACACCCGGATCAATCATCCTGCGTTGCGTGGCTTCGGCTGGCACCAGCGAGCCGCGTCGCTCATTACCGCTAGCCTCGACGAGATATTTCCCGACCATGGCATCGATGCTTCCGATGTCGTGGCGGATCTCTCGATCGGCCGACGCCAGATGGTCGAGGTTGCCCGGGCTTTCACGGTAACGGAGGATCCGCTGAATCTCGTCATTCTGGACGAGCCGACCTCTTCGCTTGACGCCCACACTGCCGGACAGCTGCTTGCCTTCGTCCGGCGGTTTGTGGCGGGGGGAGGAAGTTGCATCCTGATCTCCCATGTGCTCGGCGAAGTGCTGCAGAACTCAGACCGGATCGTCGTCATGCGCGACGGCAAGGTCGTCGCAACTGATCTGGCCGGTGCGTACGACCGGGATAGGCTGGTCGCCACCATGGGCGGCGCCGCGCACCGGGGAAAGATTTCGGCGCAGGTGGTTGCATCCGTCCAACCGGCAGGCGCGCCGCGTGTGAGGGCGAAGCCCGCCCAGCAAAAGGATGGCACGCAACTCGTCGCCCGGGCCGGCTCGATCATCGGCCTTGCCGGACTTGCAGGTCATGGGCAGACCGACTTGTTGCTTTCGATATTCAAAGCAGCCAACCGCGGAACAACCGGTGTCGAGGTGACGGCACCTGTGGCCCTTGTTGCCGGAGACAGGCAATCGGATGGCATTTTTCCGCAGTGGTCGATTGCCGAGAACATCGGTATCCGCTCGCTGAAGCGGCTGTGCGACCGGTTGCTGATCTCGCCGAAACGCGAAGCCGAGTTGGCGGAGATCTGGAAGAGCCGTATTGGCATCCGCACGCCGGACATGAGCAACAATATCGTGTCGCTTTCAGGCGGAAACCAGCAGAAGGCACTGTTTGCGCGTGCTCTCGGTTCCGATGCGGATATCATTTTGATGGACGATCCGATGCGCGGCGTCGATATAGGCACCAAGCTCGAGGTCTATGATCTCATCCGCCGGGAAGCGGCAAACGGTCGTACCTTCATCTGGTATACGACCGAGACGGAAGAACTCGACAACTGCCATCACGTTTATGTCTTCAAGAACGGTCGCATCGTCGCTAACCTGACGCGTGACGAGCTGACCGAGGAGAAGATCATTCAATCCTCCTTCGCCGAGGTGCATTAGGATGACTTTCGTTTCGCTCGACCGTTCCGTCACGCGTGCGGCCCGCAATAGCGCCGGCAGGACGAGGGCCTTGCGCGCCATGCTGCCGGCACTGTCGCTCGCGCTCGTGCTGATGGCGATCGCTTGGCTCAATCCGCGCGCGATTTCCTATTTCGGCTTCAGTCTCATGCTGAACCTCGCTATTCCGATTGCGCTTGCGACCATCGCGCAGATGTTCGTGATCGCCGGCAACGAGCTCGATCTTTCGATTGGCACTTTTGTCGGTTTCGTCGGTTGCGTCACTGCGACTTGGCTGCGCGATGCGCCGCTTCTCGGCATCGCCATTCTGCTTGGATCCATTGGTATCTATGCATTACTGGGGGCATTGATCCACCTGCGAAACCTGCCATCGATCGTCGTGACGCTGGGCATGAGCTTCGTTTGGCAGGGGCTGGCGATCCTGGTCCTGCCGAAGCCAGGTGGCAAGGCGCCGGACTGGCTGCAGGCGATCACATCCTTCAAGCCGCCCATTGTTCCCTTTCCAATCGTTGCTGCCGTGATCATCGCCCTGATCGTCTATTTCGGGCTGATGCGCACCTCCTATGGCGTGATCTTGCGCGGATCGGGCGGCAATCCGGCAGCGCTTGCACGCGCCGGATGGTCTCTGTTGCGCACCAAGGTCACGCTTTTTGCGCTTGCCGGCTGCTTTGGCCTCCTCTCGGGGCTGACGCTGATCGGGATCACCTCGTCGGGAGATGCCAATATCGGGAATGGTTACACGCTCTTGTCGATCGCAGGCGTCATTCTCGGCGGAGGCGAATTCATGGGCGGGCGCGTATCGCCGATTGGTGCCGTCATAGGCGCGCTGACGCTCGCGCTTGCGGCGTCATCGCTGCTGACCTTCATGCATATTCCGCCGGATTGGCAGGTCGCGGCAAACGGTGCGATCCTCATCATCGTGCTTGCAGCGCGTGCTCTCATCAGCCGCAAGGAGGCGTAATATGGCGCGTTTGAAGGCTCTTGCTGCAAAGCCCTGGATCTGGTCCTTTATGGGCGCATTGGCCGCCTGGGTGGCGACGATCGCCTTTACCGGCGGCTACGGTGCCGGCGGTATGATCACGGCAGCACTCTCGCTCGCCGTGTTCATGGTCATCGTCGGTATCGGCCAGATGTTCGTCATCACACTTGGTCCCGGCAATGTCGATCTCTCGCTGCCGGCCAATATCGGTCTCGCCAGTGCCGTCGCCATGAAGACGATGGACGGGCAGGACAGCATGATCGTGATCGGCCTGCTGGCGGCGCTCGCCAGCGGCGCTGCGGTAGGGGTTGCGAACTATCTGCTGATCTGGGCCTTGCGCATCCCACCGATCATCGCGACGCTGTCGGCAAGCTTCATCATCCAATCGATCGACATCAGCTATGGCCGCGGGCTGCAAATCAAGCCGCCGCCTGGCTTTGCCGAGTTCACCAACATCCAGATTCTTGGCTTTCCGGTACTGGCTATGTTCACGGTGCTCTTCACGGTGGGCGCTTCGATTGCCCTAAACCGCATGATCTATGGCCGGTCCGTCCTGGCAATCGGGCAGAATATCCGCGCCGCATGGCTCGCCGGCGTCAATGTCGGCCGCATCCGCTTTTTGACATATACCCTGTCTGGCATGCTCGGGGGATTGAACGGCGCACTGCTGGCCGGCTATTTCCGCGGTGCCAATGTTGATATCGGCAATGAATACCTGCTGTCGTCCATTGCGGTGGTCGTCATCGGCGGCACGTCCGTGGCCGGCGGCAAGGCGAATGTTCCCGGCATCTGGGGTGCGGCGCTTTTTCTCGTGTTGTTGCTGACGATGCTGAACACCTTTGGCGTCAGCGCAGGCATACGCCTGCTACTCACCGGCCTCATCATTGTCGGTGTCATCACCGCAGCGGGAGGCCAGAAGCCGGCGCGGTAAAGGGCTGGTGTCGTTTGTCAGTTAACCGTGAGAGCGCGGCTGTTGTTTCCGGTTTATCACTTAAGCTCCTGTTCGGCACTTCGCGTATCGATAATCCAACGGCGCTGATTAACAGCCTGACCATCGGAACTGTGTGCGTGCAGGAGGGCGGTGTTGGTGCCGGTTGTGGCCCCGAGGTCATGGCATCTTGCCAGCTTGACCGGAGATGCTTGCTGGCAACGTTCAATTGGGTGGTAGTCATCGCCCTGCACGGCGGAAGTCCGTAATATGCGAGCCGTACGGTCAGATCAGCGTAATCTTTTCCGAAGAGTTGAGGATCCCGCGCACAAAGGTCTCAGGCATAGCCATTAGCCTGCCTCCTAGCTTCGAGTGGTGAATCCAAATGAGCGAGGTTGACGCCCACTACAAAGAAATTTCCTTGGATAGCTCTATTACGACTGGGCCGGTGGTTCGCACCCCATCGAGAGCCCATTGTACGTGTCAGCTCATAATCCCGTAACGACACGACCGTTACGGGGCTTGTAACGATAGTGTCGTTACGCTATAGCATTATCACATTGGAGTTGCCCATGCCGACGAAACGCAAAAATTTGGAAGCAAGCGTTCCATTGAATATCCGTATCAAGCCCGCAACGCGCAATCTTATCGACCGCGCGGCTGAACTGCTTGGCAAGACACGCACAGATTTCATGCTGGAAGCCTCTGAACGCCGCGCCGAGGAAGTACTGCTTGACCGTACCGTCTTCACGGTAAGTCCTGAGGTGTATGCCGAATACCTTACCCGACTTGATGCGCCCGCGAAGCCGAATGCGCGTCTGAAACGCACAATGTTGACCCAAGCTCCATGGGATGAGGCGTGACCCTCACTTCGCCTGCCCCTTTGGCCGAGCATCATGAACTTGTCGGATTTGATTCCGGCGTTTCAGAACTGGATGATTGGCTGCGCCGACGAGCGCGAGTTAATCAGGCAAGCGGTGCGTCTCGTACTTTCGTGGTTTGCGACGGAAATCGTGTCGTCGCCTATTACGCTCTCGCCTCCGGCGCGGTGAGGACACCAGAAGTTCCAGGCCGGTTTAAGCGAAACATGCCAGATCCGATCCCAGTCGCTGGACTTGGTCGCCTGGCTATCGACCGGACCTATCAGGGCCGCGGTATCGGTCGGGCATTGGTGCGTGATGCAGGGTTGCGCCTGCTCAACGCAGCCGAAATACTTGGTATCCGCGGCGTGCTGGTGCATGCGATTTCAGATGACGCACGTACCTTCTACGAGGCCGTTGGATTTCTCCCATCTCCGTCTGACCCGCTGATGCTGATGATCGGATTGAAAGATCTCAGCAACGCGTTGAGCGCGTAGACGCTATCATCGAGTGCTCGGTTTCAGCAACGCTGAGCGGCATCGCTGCGCGGGATGTTCGTTCCATCCAGAAGGTGCAAGTGAACAGAACAAGTGCTGCAATCAGCCAGTCAAGGAGGTGCGGCAGGATGGAGATAAAAATCGGTGACGGCCCCGCCGTCACGAGCGTCCTCTGCGGCACGTCCAATTCCGACCACATGAGTTACGATGTCCAGGCGATGACAGGACCTCTTCCGGACGAGCGCATGCGGGCTCGGATGGTCGCGCACATGAAAACAATTCCCGGCTTCGGCTCCATCGGCACGATGCCGTGGTATATCGGCAAAGAGAATATGTATTCCGGCCTGATCCGAGAGGCATAGACAAATGCCGCGCAGCGCCTGCAGTAACGGCGCATTGATTAACCCGCCATCACGTTGGCACAATCACGGGAAGGCCGGCCTTGCCTTCCACTAGACGCGCGCTTCTGACGGCCTTTCTGACGCTGCCGCTCGTTGAGGTGGCGAGAATGAGGCGTTTGCGCAGGCCGTTCCCGAACTGCCGCTCACGCCCGCATATAACGATGGAGACGGACCGACCCTTGAACGGGAAGGCGGCCCCTTCTTCAAGCCGAACTCGCCGCTGAACCGGGATCTCTATTCGGATGCACCCGGAGGCGAGCGAATAACGGTCGCAGTTCGTACTCGACATTCGCTGCCAGCCGCTTGGCGGCAGCCGCGTTGAGATTTGGCATGCGGACGAAAACGGCGCCTAGGACACCGTGGGTTTCCGTCTGCGTGGGCACCAGTTCGCCGACACCAAGGGGCGCTGGTGGTCCACCACCATCATGCCGGCGCTTTATCCCGGCCGAACGCGTCATTTTCATTTCAAAGTCCAGCGTCCGGGTAGGCGCGTTCGCACCACCCAGCTCCATTTCCCTGGAGAACCCAGAAATGCTTGGCAGAGTGCTTCCGTCTTTCTGGGGCGGCGGATCGGCAGTTATGGTCTCCGCGGCCTGGTACATCCAGGCTGGGATGGCGTGGATGTTGAAGAGGGCCGTATTCCGGCAGGGCGCAGGCTGCAGTCCGGCCGATGTCCGCAGCAGATTTCAACCGCATCGTATCGATTGGCATAGACGAGCATGAGCCTGAACTGCCTCGGCTGGATGAGCCGGGGGGACGCATGCGGCCGATGGATTTGCAGATGAAGCTCAAGCGCCGTTCATGTTCGAGCAGGAGCGCGACCGGGTTATGCAACTCTCGTCGCGGATCGTTCGAAATCGGCTGTTTCGCCGGCTCGTTCTTCACGCCTATGACAAACGATCCGCCATCACGGGATTGAAGCTCATCAACGGTGGTGGCCGGGCGGAGGTCGACGCCGCACATATCGGGCCGGTGGAAGCGAGCGGACCCGACATTCTTTCCAACGGAATTGCTCTTTCGGGCACCGCACACTGGATGTTTGATCGCGGTCTGATTGGTCTTTCGGACGATCTTGATATCCTGATATCGCGTCAGGCGAATGATCCTGACAGCATTCAAGGACTCCTCAACAAGACTGGGAAGGCGACCATGCCTAGCATGGGTCTTCGAGCGGCCACATCCCCAGTTCCTGAGATGGCACCGTGAGAACTGCTTCAAGTAGTAAGCGCAAGGGTAAGTCGTGCGATGTAGTCCCGAGCGGGTCTATTTCGGTCAGTTGGCCAAAAAAATCCGAAAATCATCCCGATCGGTTCTTTTGTCTTTCTTTTGCGCCATCCGATGATATAATCATCCCGATAGGGGTGATTATGGACAAGATCAAAGATACAAAAACTCTCGGCATGCTGATCCGTCAGGAGCGCAGACAGCAAGGGTTAACCCAGGAGCAATTGGCCGGGGCGATTGGTGTGGGCGTACGGTTTCTGCGTGAACTTGAGGCCGGCAAAGAGAGCTGCCAGATTGGCCGTGCGATGCAAGTCTTGGCCGGTCTTGGTCTTCTTGTTTCCGTTGGGCGTCGCCAGGGCCCGCGATCGTGACCCGCGTCTTGGACGTCTATTTTCGCGACACCAAGGCGGGCGTGCTCGGCCGGCTTGACGACGGCCTACTGATCTTCGCCTACGATGGCGCGTATCTCCTGGACCAACGATCGCGAGCGATCTCGTTCTCGATGCCCCTGCAAGAAGAACCCTTTGGTGATCAGGTCGTGCGCCCGTTTTTTTCCGGTCTCTTGCCGGACGAAGGCGCGCGGCAACGCCTAGCTGGTGCGCTCGGCCTCTCGGCAGGCAATGCCTTCGGGCTACTGGAAGTTATCGGCGGCGAATGCGCAGGTGCCTTGTCAATCTATCCCACCGGCACAGCGCCCGAACCTCCCGGCCAGTCCCAAGCCGAAATTCTCACTTCGGAACGTCTGGACGAGGTTCTCAGCAGGCTGCGGACCCGGCCTCTGCTTGGCGGAGACGAGGGCATCCGCCTGTCGCTCGCCGGCGCGCAGGACAAACTGGCGGTCATTGTCGATGGAGATTCTATCGCCTTGGCAAGAGACGGAAGACCAACGACCCATATCTTGAAACCAGTCATCCAGGCGTTGGAAGGCACGGTGGAGAACGAGTATTTTTGTATGCAGCTGGCCGCCCGCCTCAAGCTGCCCGTACCCCATGTTCAGATTCGCCTGGACGGGGCGACTGCCTTTCTCCTGGTTGAGCGTTATGATCGAACGAAAGCTGCGGACGGCATCATTGAGCGCCTACACCAGGAAGACTTCTGCCAGGCCCTTAGCGTACCGCCAGAGCTGAAGTATGAGGCCGAGGGAGGACCGGGAACAGAACGATCTCTCGGGCTGATCGACAACGCCTGCGCGAGGCCCGTCGCGGATCGGTTGCAGTTCATCCGCATGCTGATCTTCCACTATCTCGTCGGCAACGCTGATGCCCACGGCAAGAACTACGCCCTGCTTTATGGCTCCGATGAACCGGATCTGGCGCCGATCTACGACGTCGTTTGCACGGCTGTTTATCCCCGCTTGTCAAAGAGGCTCGCCATGAAGATTGGTGGCCGCGATGTGCCCGACACGATCCAGTTGAAGCATTGGGCGACACTCGTGCCCGAAACCAAATCTTCTCAGCGCATCCTTGTCCGCGATCTTGCCCAGATGGCGGAAAGGATTGTGAGCGAGGCCGACGCCCTTGTTGCAGAACTGGCCCACGAGGGGATCAGGCACCCCATCCTGAGTGCAATTCGCAAGGTCATCTCAAGTCGGGCTGGTTTGCTACAGAGAGCCGCGGAGCATGTATCTTAAGCAGTTAGTGGTCGCGGATATCCAGCGTCTTGTCCTTCGATCAAAGGGTCGGTGGTTCAAATCATTTCCTTCGGCTCCGGAAACTGCTTTCCTCGTCTGAGATGCAAGACCACCTTCGTTTCGAAGGGCCGGAGTGTACGCTTTGTCGTGACCAACCTCCTCGGTAGATATTCAAGCGAGGAGGTTGGCCTGAAACGACTACGCGTCGCTGTATGAGGGGACAGCATAATGCGCATATGCCTCTAGCAACATTTGCAGGTATTCGGTGGTGCTTGAGGTCTGCTCACCCAAAGCTGGTCAGTGAAAAGGTATCTTCGACCACATGGTCTCCCACTCAATTTCGATACCGCGCTGTGCTGCAACGTTGATCGCCTGAGTTGGGGCCTTATCATCCGGCCACAAATCCTCTTCGAGCGAGATTCAAACGTCGTTGTCTTCATCGACGGTGATTTCGGCCAACAGCGCCCCCAGTCGTTCGCTTACGTTCGTCGAGTCATCTAAGAGTGCGCTTCTCATGAGAAGAACGATGTTGCGTTCGTTCAACTCAAGTTTTGGACGGTCATCGACTACGTGGAATTCAGGTTTGCTAGTGTCTGATTTCGCTTTATCGCCGATCGGCGGGAGCGATTTGCCTTCATCTTCGCACCAGAAAGCAGCGTCGAAAATGTCGACTGGGGCAGCGCCACATGCGGGGCAATGCCACAGATTTTTAGCGATCTGAACGCCCGTGATCTTCCCATCGCAATGCAAGCAAAACCAGGTGTCGGAGTCGCGGTCTCATAGCGGATGGCGAGCTTTGCCGTCCCCATCAGGTTTTGTCGACCTCCTTGGCCACTCGGACGAGATCTTGCTGCGAACCTGCGACATCCGATTGTTGCCTAGGCTCAGCGCTTCTTCGAGTAAGTCGGCGTCGAACACGGGGCACTGGTCGTCGGCTGCAACACTCGTCCTTGTTCAAGATACCCCCAGCGACGCGCACTTGCGTCGGTACTTCCCATCGTAAAATCCGCCGGTGAAACGTGCTTCGCGACCACTGCTTCGATGGTCGCCACCTGCTCGGAGCTTGGGATCCACCCATTCTTGTTGGCGGTGACGAGTTGTGTCTAATTCGCAATGCCGAGGTGTATGGCAATGAAGTTCAGAGCTTCATGTAGCGCCACCCTGGTGACTCGGGCGGGATGTTTTCCAAGAAGCTTGAGGTGGCTAATTTCTGCTGCTTCGGTCATATTCAGTTCCTGAATTGATCCGACCATGTGCCCGCTAATGGCCAGACCTGCCGGCACAGTGTGACAATTCAGAGATGGAACGCTGACATAGCTTTGCGTGGCGGGCACACCGGCCTGCGTGTAAGGCCGCCTCATGTATGACAAGCGGCACGCCATCGGTCAAGTGAAGACCATAACAGACCAGTTAGTAGCACGCGTTTTGAGGCCCGTAATGATGTGAAAAGGTAGCCAATTCAGTACAGCGGGAAAATCCGCTCACTGATCGTAGGTTCGAATCCATTCAAGGCGAAAATGACGAAATCGAATACGCGAGGGACCGGAGCTCCGGTTACGTTAACATCTGAAGTCCGTGTTTCTGCACAAGCGAAAGTAGCTTCAGCGCGGGTCCGCTAGGCCGTTTGGCGCCGGTTTCCCACTTTTGCACTGTCGACTGACTGGTGTTCAGATAGCGGGCGAAGATCGGCTGGCTGACGTGGTTCTTCTCACGCAAAGCCTTGATCTCATCCGGCGTCAGGTCAGGTGGGACCACAAGACAATCTTCATCGAATGTCCGCATCGTTTCCTTATCGATGGTCCCCGCCGAATACATGCCTTCAACAGCACTGTGGATTGCCTCGAAGGCATCGCTCTTGAACTTGCGATTAGTCGCCATGGTCTATCTCCAAAAGGCCTCGAGTTCCGACTCGAGATCAGTTTTCGTCTTGCGGCGGTAGAGGTCAGCGAGCTTTCGGAATGCTTGAAGCTCGTCGTCATCAATGTTCGCCCGATCTTTCTTCGCGAAGAGATAGGCGAACACCCAGAACTCGCCTGCCTTGGCCAGAACGATTGAACGATGCATGTTATCGTTGAGACGCTTATTGAAGACACCACCACCAAGATCGTCGGCCTGTCCAAGTGCCATTTGGCGGATTGCCGCCGACAAAACCTTGTCGGAAATGCGCGCCTTCTTTGCCGCCTTGGCGAACCATGCTGTTTTGAACACTCTGTCTGACATCGGTTTATATAGCACTAAGTGCTATGCCCATCAAGGTATAGGGAGAGAACTATTCAGCTTCCCATACCTGATTCTAGGAATGCAAGCAGCAAAGGCAGGCTGGTCCTGCGGAAGGTGCCATCAAAGGACTGCTGCCGCACGGCCCACATAATCTGCGGGATATCCTGGCAACGCATTTCCTCAAGCAGACCGGCTCCTACAAGCCCCACGGCAACCGATGCTTCTTGTCTCAGTCGCTTCGCCAATCGGCAACGTTCATTCAGCAGCACACAATCACCAACCAGCGTCGCTGGTCGTTGGCTAGGCCAAAGTTCGTAGCGGGCCACAGGTTCATATCTGCTCAAGAGCATCCAACCCGGCGGCTCAAAGGTGGCAGCATCGTTCGCACGTTCATCCTATTCCGACCCTGACCAGAAGCTTGCCGAAGTTACCACCCGATAGCATGCCGATGAAGGCGCTGGGGGCGGCCGACCGACTGATGGCGAGTGGACCGCGCCCGAACGTTGTCCGCAAGACCTGCATGGAAGCCGCCTGCCTGGTCTCCACCATCTGCATGCTGATGTGCACCTTCCGTGATCCGGACGTCGCTGTTGGCGGGCTGCTGTGTCGTCCATCGGCCACGGACTCGGCGGCTTCAATCTATTTGCGATCGGCCAGACCCTCGCAGGGCCGTCCGCGACCGCGAAGTGGATCGGGCTGCAAAACTGCTTCGGCAACATCTCGGGGATTGTAGCGCCGGTCATGACTGGCTTGATCGTCGACGCGACGGGGGCGTATGGCTCCGCCTTTCTGCTTGCCGCGCTCATGTCCGTCATCGGGCTTCTGTCCTGGACCATTGGCATCCGCCGGATCGAACCGCTCCGGTGAACCCATTGATCAGACGCGCGTTGAGCATGTTGGTTTTTTGAAACTTGGTGGGCGCTGGTTCACATCCCTTCAATCGAAGCTGTCTCCTTCGGCCCGTTGCATTCAGTGCTGCTGTCGCTGGCACCTGGCACAAGCTGTATTTGCAGCCGACGGCCTGTCGCATTATGTTATGGAAGAATGGAAAGGAGATCGCTGATGCTCTTGCAGAAATACCGCGAGAACAGGCAAGCCTTGAAGGAGATCGGCCGGGAAGCCATCGCCGAGAGCCGCCGTATGGGCCTAACGATCACTGCCAAGGATCGGCAGAACGAGGCGAAGGATAAGGCCCGGCATGAGCGCAAGGAACGTGCTCCGGCTACCGTGAGGTAGCAATCGCTCCATGCCCGAGTTGTCGTGTATCCTCCTCGCAGGGCCGAACGGCTCCGGCAAAACTTCCGCCTTCGCGAAGCTGAAGCTCGAGGGTGTTTGGATCAACGCGGACGAGATCGCCAAAGCGATGCCGGCCGCCGATAACAGATCGACCGAAATCCAAGCTGGTCGAGCGGCTCTCGTGAAGATTCACGAGATGATCGACACCAGGCAGTCTTTTATTTTCGAGACGACGCTGAGCAGCAACCAATCGTTGAGAATGATGCGGGCTGCCAAGGCAGCCGGGTTCAAGGTCGGCCTTTACTATGTTGCTTTGGATTCCGTTGAGACGAACGTCGAGCGCGTTAGACAGCGTGTCCTCAAGGGCGGTCACGACATCCCGGAGGAAAACATCCGCAGGCGGCACGATGGATCCTTCGAGAAGCTGACGAAGCGCTCGGGATTGCAGACGAAGTTTTGTTGATCGACAACTCAGGGATAGAACCGCACGAGGTCTTCGCCATTAACGGCGGCGTCGTCCAGTCCTTCGACATCGATGACAACCAAGCGCTGCACAAGCTCTTTGAGGCCAAGGTCTGCGAAGCGTACCATCTCATGCGAGCGCTGGAATGCTTTGAGAGCAGTTGATTGAGGAGGGATAGCCTGCCTTCGGTTGACAGACCTTTAAATCTCGCCCACTTTCCGACCGCGCACCGCAAAGTTCGGCGAACTGCCCTCATGGGGCTTGCCGAAAGGAAAATCTACCCGGCGCGGGCTCCAGGTCAGAATGAGAATGATAATCGCCGGCGGCGATCGCTGGAGGTCCATAAAAAGGCGTTATGCAACAGGGACGTTAGATCAGTAGCTTAGCATGTGAGGGGCGATAGTTCGGGTCCGTACAAGTCGGGCATCTCGACACCGGCCTTATATTATGTCCGAGAAGATAGTATAGTGAGGATCACGGTAGGTGGTGTCTTGCACTGGCAGAGGCGGGCAGCGTCCACCGGGGAAAGCCGCAAAACTTGCTATACTAGATTTGCGAAAAAGATATAGAGGTGGCATGATTAAGCAGATTGACCTCATGTTTCGCACCATGGTCGCGGAACTCCAGCAACGGGCATTTGATGATGATTGGGCGGAAGACTTCCCTCCATCGGGTAGATTCGTGCCAGTAGCAGTTGATGGCCGGCGTTACTGGTATTTCGACCAGCCCGACGGAGAGGGTGGGCAGAAACGCCGTTATGTCGGGCCTGCCGACGACCCCCTGATTTCGGAACGGGTCGAAACCTTCAAGGGTGAGAAGTCTGACTATAAGGCTCGCCGCAAGTACGTTTCTACGCTAACGCGCGAAGCCGGTTTAATTGCCGCTGATCGCTTTACCGGTGATATCGTACAGGCGCTTGCCAAGGCCGGTCTCTTCCGGCTGCGCGGTGTTCTCATCGGCACTGTCGCTTTTCAATGCTACTCGGCATATCTTGGCATCCGTCTGCCTTCGGCGGCGATCCTAACAGGTGATGCAGACCTGGCCCAGGATTTCGCGATCTCCGCCGAGGTGGCAGATTCGCTGCCGCCGATCCTCGATCTCCTGAAAGGGCTTGATCCAACGTTCCGCGCAGTGCCGCATATCAGCGGCAGCTCTCGATCTCATGCCTTCCGGAACCAGAGCGGTTACAGGGTCGAGTTCATGACGACAAACAGGGGAGCCGAAGAATATTCGGACAAACCCGCCAACATGCCTGCTCTCGGAGGCGCGTCAGCCGAACCGCTAAGATTCATGGATTTCTTAATCCGCGATCCCGTTCGTTCGATCTTGCTACATGGTGCCGGTATTTCAGTTGCTATCCCTGATCCTTGCAGGTACGCGGTGCACAAGCTTATCATTGCCGGCCGCCGTCAGAATGACGCCGGCGGCCAGGCCAAACGGGATAAAGACCTTAGACAGGCAGGAATACTATTCGAGGTCCTGCCGGTCACGGGCCATGGGCCATCACTGGCTGACGCTCTGGAAGAGGCATGGGATCGCGGACCTGCTTGGAAGCTGGCCATCTCGGAAGCAGCCGAAACCATGCACAAGGAATATGGGGACGCTATCAATCGAATGGTTGGCATTCTCAAGAGATAAAGGTCAGGCCTGCTCAAAAGGAACGCCTATGACAATACTCATTCGCATCAGATTGTGCGGCCCCACCTGAAAAGCAAATAAAATCAATAGACCGCCGCGACCTTATAGGAAGCGATGGTTCACATCCCTTAAGAGCGAAACGACGAGCTCGGCTCGGACGTAGGGTGTAGCCGACATCCAAGGCGAGCATCTCATTCGATTTTATGCAGCTTCCCAAGCCTGATTGAGGATCTTGGCCGCAAGTGCGGCCTTGTCTTGTGGCAGGGAGCGACCATAGTGCTATTGCACGACGTCGGGCATGTCCTGAATGGCGTAGCTTGCCTGCTCGTAGGATCCGGTCTGCTTCAGAATATGCGTCGCAAGAATGTCGCGCAGGTTATGGGGTCCATGCGGCAACAAGCCCTTGATCGCACCCCCGTCCGGTATAGGCATTATAGATGCCATAGCATTGGATGACCGTCCGCCAAGCATCGCAGAAGGTTGTCGAGTTGTAGGCCGCATCAAGGCTGGTGGTCTTGAGCGTCTTGACGAACAGGCTCCGTCGAGCAGAACACCACGATGGCGGTCGATGTAAGCGTCGAGGTATTTGTAGAGATCGAGCAAGTCGGGCAGGATCAGCTTGAACGGCTTCTGTGCGAAGAAGGAGGAGCCAGAGTTTTCGCGGACCCGGACTTAACCTGAAGCGCCAGATTCCAAGTGCGCCTGCGAGCTTCCCGAGGTTAAGTCCAGAGGCGACGCCGAAGTGACTGGCTCCGCCAGCACGCTTGCGGACGCGCCCATGAAGGAGACAACGGCATTTGCGAAGCGCAGTACCGACACGATGAAGAAAGCCACCGGCTTCTGGAGTGCGTGCTCGGGTTTGTGGAGCGGAGACTACTCGTGCCCAGCTTCGATATCGCCGTGTGTGACTTTCAGCGGTATGAAGCGCCTGGACGACGCCTGCGAGCGTGGCGTGAGTCACCGACAGGAAGACGGCGTACCACAGAAGAGCCCCAAGCCCGAGATAGGCCCAGATGTACTTCACGCCTGATAGGGTCAGAAACTGTCCTTCACCTTACGAAACAGGAAAAATTGAACATACCATCGCCATCATGGCACGTTCACCTTCACGGATGATTCTAAGGTCATTGCCTCTTTAAAGCAGCAGTGTAAGAAGCCGAATAAATGCGACACGCTTGAAGTTCATCTTGCCGGCAAATGCGAGCTCAAAGCCCTCCTCGTCTGCGCCGCGGGGTCGCCCGTATCGGCAGGGATGCAAAGGGCAAAGAGCTCGCAAAGTACGTCACCCTCAATTCGAGTACCGGGCAAGGGAGTGTGGGGCGTTCCATTCGACGCTGCGCTGGATACGGAGGAACGGTCTGCGACGTCGGGTGGGTCCGAACCCAGACTAAAGTCCCAAGACCTGCTCCAACTGGAACAGCTCTGCTCCTGTTTGCGTTATCATTGGCCGGGCAACAGCGAGATTTCCATGAGCGATAACGTTATATCCAGAGGCTTTTCGAAATTTGCCACCCTGATCGCGGATCTGTCTGGCAAGCCGGCAACGTTCGTACTTGCGGTCGCACTTGTTGTTGTCTGGGCCGCCTCGGGTCCGGTCTTCGACTACAGCGAAAACTGGCAGTTGGTGATCAATACGAGCACTACGATCATCACCTTCCTAATGGTGTTTGTTTTGCAGAACTCGCAGAACCGGGACGGCAAGGCTTTGCAGGCGAAGCTCGATGAATTGATCCTGACATCGCAAGCGCAGAACAAGTTCGTCGGCATCGAGAAGCTGGACGAGCAGCAGCTTAGGGAAATGAGCCAGAAGCTGGCGGAGAGGGCTCAATGCGTCGAGGAAGTCGCAGAGGACAAGGCCGAGGAGCGTGAGCGTCGGCCCGTTTAAAAGAACGGAGCTGCATCAAGAACGCCGACGCTCTCGACGGACGTTTCGCCGGGTCGCTGAGCGCCGGATTCTGGCAATGGTGATGCCAAGACCGCCGACCGTTGCTCCCGCCAGCCCGCCGGAGGCGGCGTCCAGGTCATAGAGCTGTAAGGTGATCATTCCCTCATGAGCCAGAGCAGCACATACTGCCGAGACTGCAATCTTTTGCATTTGGGCCTCCTGAAGCTCCAGAGCGATCTCAGCTCGCTTGG
Source organism: Rhizobium sp. BG4 (assembly GCF_016864575.1). Taxonomy (NCBI): domain Bacteria; kingdom Pseudomonadati; phylum Pseudomonadota; class Alphaproteobacteria; order Hyphomicrobiales; family Rhizobiaceae; genus Rhizobium; species Rhizobium sp. BG4. The sequence goes on along the minus strand of NZ_CP044127.1, from coordinate 624,570 downwards.
ACGTGTTATGAACGCAGGTACCTACCCGGCTGCTTTCCTGCTCTTCAACTCCTCCGCCACCGACTTCTTCAGCGCGTCCATGATGTTGACCACGTTCGACTTCGGAGACGCCTCGGACGTCTTGCCTTTAGCAGACTTCTTCGGCCTCAGCGCCTTCTTTTTCTCCTCGATCAGTTTCAGGAGGCTTTCCTGGATCGGATCGCTGACCATGTCAGGTGACCAATGCGATGTCTGCTGCTTGATCAGCTTCTGCACCAGCGGCACCAGGTCGGGATCGCCTTCGTCTTCGATATCGTCGAAGTAGTTCTCTTCCGGGCGGACCTCATCACCGAACCGGAGCGACCAGAGGACGATGCCTTCGCCGCGCGGCTCCAGGATGACGGCACGCTCCCGGCGGCCCATTACGAGTTTGGAGACCCCGACGACGCCATCGGATTTCATGGCGTCGCGAATGACGGCGAACGCTTCGTTGCCGACCGGGTCGTCAGGCATGAGGTAATTCGGCTTCTCCAGATAGACCCATTCGATGGATTCGGCGGGTACGAACTTCTCGATATCGATCGTCTTGACCGTATCGAGCGTCACGCGGTCAAGGTCGTCGTCTGTCAGTATGACATAGTCGTTCTCGCCACGGGCGTAGCCCTTGGCTTCGTTCTCGTCCTTCACAGGCTTGCCGGTTACGCTGTCGACATACTGGGAGACGACGCGATTTCCCGTCGATTTGTTGAGCGTATGAAACCGGACTTTCTCCGATTCCGATGTCGCAGAGGTCATCGAAACCGGGCAGGTGACCAGCGAAAGCTTCAGATAACCCTTCCAACGATAAGGGGCCATGGTCGATCTCCTCAGCTTGCCTTCCGGTGCGACGTGGATCTCGATGACGGGGCGGCCTTCGAGGCCGTTCCACGGGCAGCCTTTCCGGAAGACCCCTGATTGGCATTGGCCGCCGTGCGCGTCGCCTTGCTTTTGCCGTTGGCGCCGGAGGCTAGCAATCCTGCACTCTCGCGAAGAGCCGCAAGCAGGTCGTTGGGTTTGGAGATCTCGACCTTCTTCGGCTTGGGTAGCGCCTTGCCCTCGATCTTGGCCTTGACCAGTTCGGCAAGGGCGGTTTCGTACCTATCGTTGAAAGTCGCTGGGTCGAACTCGCCTTTCTTGGTGGAGATGATGTGTTTGGCGAGATCCAGCATCTCACCCTCGATTTTCAGCTTGGGCATCTCCTCGAACGCCTTGGCGCTTGAACGCACCTCGTAGTCGTAATTCAGGGTAGTGGCGATCAGGCCCTTGCCGTGGGGACGTATGAGGACGGTCCTCATCCTTCGAAAGAGGACTGCACGCGCAACGGCCGCAACCTTCGACTTTCTCATTGCGTCACGCAGCGCGACGAAGGCGTCTCCGCCCATCTTGTCAGGCGTGAGATAGTAGGGCTTGTCGAAATAGACATCGTCGATCTCATCGCAGGGTATGAAGGCCGCGACTGATAGCGTCTTGTTGCTTTCGGGAATGGTGGCAGCGATCTCTTCCGGATCGATCTGCAAATATTGACCGTTGTCGATCTCGAAGCCCTTGACCTGGTCCTCGCGCGGCACCGGATCTTCAGTCTCGCTGTCCACATAGATGCGGTTGACCTTGTTGCCGGACGCCTTGTTGATCATGTTGAACGAGATCCTGTCCGAGGTGCTGGCCGCGGTGTACAGGGCGACGCCGCAAGAGACCTCGCCAAACTTCAGGAAACCTTTCCATTGGGCACGCTGACCACCCGCCATGACGCCATACTCCGAATCACCCAGTTGCGACTCAAGTCCGAAACGGGTGATTCGTTCCGACTCGAAACGAATCATTTTTCAAAGGCTTAGGGCGTTTCGCTCTGAGATTGATTCATTGGCCTGTCACCGTCTGACAATTTCGAAAGGCTTCCATTAGTGGCGCCTTCGAGCCTGCTTCGGCCTTCATCTCTAAAAGGCCGGCAATCCGCGCAGCTTGCGATGCATCCAGAGCGAGAGGCCAAGTAGGGGACCGAAACCAGCCGAGGACTAGGCCGCCGCCAGGCAGCCAATCGGTAGAGCCGAGCATCTGCGTGAACTGTGATGATGCACTCAGCGGCAAAAGAGGCCAAAGTTGCCGTCATCTGGATCCCGCGGTGAAATAGCCGCGCCGGCCATTCGGCCCCTGCTCGGCATAAAAGTATCGCGATAATGACTGGCGAGCGCCGGGCCCCGTTCGTCGAGCGCACGCGCTTTGTCAAGCAAGCCTGCACTGAATTGGTGGAACCAGCAAAAACTTCCTGCGTTTGCTGACAACCGCTTCACCCGTATCGACGAGGCACCCATGTCCAATGTTCCGGAAGATCACGTCCTGATCTCAAAGGCTGTTAGCGCCTGGTATCGGCACTATGGTGTCGGCTGGGACGATAATGCGTCTTCGTTCCTTTGCGACGCGGCCATCAAGCTTTACGCGAACGGTTGTCGATCCCTCGAAATGCTGGCCGCCACCCTCATCTCAGACGTCGTCGGGATTGCAGCAACCCGTGTGAATGCTACGTCGTCCTATGCCGTCCACTCACGCCTGTTGAGTGCTCGGTTAAAAGCTGCATTCGTTCACTCGCACCGTGAGGCGTTCGGCCGCCGACATCCGCCATCGCCAATAGTCAAGCCGTGATCCGGCATCGATTGCGCGGAGGAGGGATAACGCTCAACCGTTCCGAGGCTTGTTCGAGTTTCCAGACGGCATAGGGCGTCGTCTTTGCCGGCGCCTGTTCAGGGCCGGGGCTCCCTCCGACCACCAGACCGCCCCTCGCTCCCGAGCGAGACCTTTGGGGCATCGATTGTCCTTCTGGCTTCAAGCAGACGCGCCGGGTCAGTAAAGGCTTCTCTCACTTTCCTGCGTGCAGACACAAGCTCCGCCACGAGACGCTTGTGTTCACCTTCAGTCAGATCAGGTCTCGACCTCCGCCAAAGGCGGCCGCGAACGATAATGTAACGGCGGTCGGTGTGGTGAGCGCGTCATTGCTGGTTTTACCGAGCACCTCCCTTGCCGCCCGCTTCCGGTAATGGGACGAAGCATCCGCGCCTCCGTGCCCTCGGCGTACTGCGGGAGTTAAGACCTCAGTCGCCCGCGGCAATAGCCGTGAGGGATGACGGATTTCTCCCATCTGGTTTCGTGTCCGGTGGCGCGATCATGGCATGAGGTCATGGCCGCCGTGCCTAACCGACGTAGTCCCGCACACCCCGTTACCCGGAGACCCCCGGTTGTTGTTACGTCCGTCACTCGGCGCGGGTTTGCACATCAGCACGTGTTAGAAGAAGGCCTCGGAACCACCATTGCCCTAATGGCCCGAAGCCTTCTCATGCACACCATCATTTCGTGTTGTGGGTCTCTCAGGTCCACAACGAGCAAATTGCTAAAATATGAAAGCCCGTTTTGTCAACGCGGATCACAGCCGAATTTTTTGCGAGCCGGTCGAACCTGCTGCTGACATTAAAGTTAAGACGGCGAACGTTGTCGGTAACCCACCGCACGCGTTCAATCTCTTCTCCCTCGACCCATTGCAGAGATCATCAGAGCCGCGCGCCGCCCTCGCGTGGGCTTCTTCATCGCTGTGCTCTCTTAGAATCTGCTCACCGCTCCGGAAACGCGTTGATCAAGATGATGTCTTCCGCCTCACGGAGCGAGAATAAATTACGGCACGAGCCAGAAACAAATCTGTTCCTTTCATCGGTTGCGGGACATCGCATCCATCGCATAGACCGTTTGCCTGATGGTTCTTCGATATTCGCCGCGGAGAGATTCATTACCCGTTTACCCACAAGACCTTCGAGGTTGAGACGGGGTTCAGGGTTCGGCGTGCACTTCACCGCCCGCGAGGGCTTATCAAAAGATTGCTGCCCGCTTTTTCTGTCGTGACTGATCAGAGTTTACTTCGACCCGCGTCAGCAGGATCAACAGCCCATCGGTTACTCATCCTCATGAACGTCGCTCGCGTCCTCTAGCCGAAAAGATCCGGCTCCGTCAGCATTTCGCCGGCCACATCGACGATCGTCGAGCCGTATGGCTCCCTTGCCACGATGCGGATCGCGTCGTTCGGCGCGGGACGTGCCAGGTGCTGGGCTTCGTCCCAGGGTGCGCGCATCCAGACGTCGGTCTCCTCCTTAGTCAGCAGTAAGACCGGCATCGCTTTTTCATGGACTGGAGCGACCACGTTATTGGCAGCGGTTGTTAAGAAGCCGTAGAGATCATCGGTCGTCAGCCCGTCCTTTACCTTGCGAACGCTCTGCCACTGCGGGACATGAATGCCTGCAAAGAACATAAGATCCGTCGTGTCGGCGCGGCCGAACCAGGCATTCGGCGTCTTGCCTCCAGGCTCCTGGCTGATAGGGTCGGGTTCCGCAAAGGTCGTTACAGGAACGAGGCAGCGGTGCTCGGCTCCGAACCATCGCCGCCAATGCGGCAAGTTGAGCTTGCGGACATTGGTGACGCCGCGATCCGGCTCCATCCGGAGCAGTTCGTTCATGTCTACAGGCTTGCCTTTGGCAGCAAGCTTTGCTGCGCGCGTCTCAGCAGCCTTCTTCTGGACGAAGACCGGTGAGGGCAGGCCCCACCTCGCGTGGACAAGCTGCTTCCTTCCGTCGTTGGTGTTGCGGATAATCGGTCCGAGCTGATCCGGGTTCATTTGGTAGGCCGGCATGAGGTTTATCAGGCTCTCAGCATCTGCAGCCCATTTCGAAACCCAATCCCGATCTTCCATGCGATACAAATTGCACATTGCTCGCCATCCTCCTGCACGAGCGGAAACCGTAGTCCAACGGCACTGGTGTGCCAACGTTTCATTCCAACTGGCGGGGCGCAAGCCAGACGATCCCAATCCGTCTTCCGAGGACAGAGCATCAGGGAACGGACATGGTCACGGGCCCCTCCCGCACCCACCATCGATTCCCGTAAGCTCTTGTTGTCGTATCATTTCTTTGGCTTCTAAGTTCCATTTTCAAATTCGGTCTTCCAAGGTGAGATCTCTTGTTCCCGTTACGGTCCGGCATATGAAGCTCCGCGCCGTCGCCGGCAAGCTTCCTTCTTCGCGCAGCGCGGGTGTGCACATCGGCCTGCTAATTCGTCGTCCAGCCGAACCTTCAGCTGATCGCTCGTCGCGCGGTCCTCTGCGGCGATCGAGGCGCCTGCCCGTTGCGGTGTCTTCCATGGATCGTTCTTTGATTTTTGGTCGTGGCCAAAAAAAGCGGCGCCTACCGGTTACGGGAGACGCCGCTGATGGCCGGTCGCAAAGGCGATCGGAGCCTTACAAAAGCCGTACCGCTGTAAGCAGTTGGTTCCCGGCGGGGTGACTTGGAGCCGCCCCACCACCTGGATAGACCCATCCAGCTTAGGGCCCGCTGCCGTGACAGGACGCGGGCCTTTTGCGTTAGCTGTAGAGCAGCTGAACCGTCAGCGCGAGCACGGCGAACAGTCCGGAACTCACAACGCTAGTTTCGATCATGAAGATGACAATCTGCCTCGACGACAGGCCAGGAAAAGTGATTTCATCACAGCAGCTCCAATCCGAAAATTTATTCAATTCGTTGTCTTACCACAGGCTGGTTTGGAATATTTTTTTAATTAGCAAATTGAGATCAATTTAATTCACTCGCCATTGTTCCCTATGTGTGAGCTAGTACTAATCGCCCGGTGCGGCCCGTTCCTGGAGGCCGACCTTCTGAGCTTTTTGGAGCCTGCTTTGTACCCCATAGCGGGCTCCTTCTGTGTTCAACAAAAAAGGGAACCATCCTGGGCGGCCAAGGTTCGACCTCTATGCAACCTCTTGTATCATCCCGAATGATGTCTCTCCTGCGCGGTCTCGATACCCGAGGCTTTACGCACATTCCTCACGGCGTCGGCAGGAAATCAGTGAACATCGCCATGTTCAACGGATGGATTCAAGTCGAGGATCGAAGCTTCAAACCTCGCTGCAAACTCACCCCTGCCGGTGATGCTTACCGGCGAGAACATGACCGCCATCGGTCTCGAAACACGAGCTGATCCTAATCGATGATGGGGCGGCGGGGTGCCGAGATGTTCCCGTAAGGTGGGGAGCTGTTCTGAGATCGTCTGCAACCGTACGCTTTTGGCGATGATGGGGAGGTGGGGTTTTTACGCGAAAATTGGCGGCGTTTGCTCACAAATCTTCGGCGAGCAAGTCGCGTAATCATTGGTGAATAGATCTCCACCGTTCATACCGATCGATTTCCCGATCGGCCTCTAGGATATCACTCACACTGACAAAGCCTTCCCGTTCATCTTTCAGCGTTGCCAAGCGCTTGGTGATCGCCATGATACATTGGTCGACGACCGTGAGATCCAATGCCGCCCCCATTGCGGCCCCTCCAATCCTTATCGAGGAGCAATATATCACACAGGATGGAGAAAGGCAGGCGGCAGAATCAGTGACTACCACTCGACCGTTGCAACTGATTTCCAGAACTTGCCATCCATCCTCTGCCGGCTTGGAGTCATGTCCAATCAGGCCGAGCTTTTCGAGCGCGACGAGATTTGTGGAAACGTTGGGAACGCGTTACCGTTTTCTCGTATCTGCGAGCATATCGAGCAACTCAAGCTGATCCCGTGTCAAATGGATCATCGAGGCCCTTAGCCGGTGGGTCTATCAGTCGAATTCATTCGCTAATCCCTCGGAATTGTGACCACGTGATGTTGCCCGGCGGTAGTTTGGTTCCTGGGGACCGTTCCCGACTGCATCTGAGCTTTATGAGGCCCGCAAAGCAAAGCGTCTTTGCGGGCTTCATCTGCATTGGGAGGGCAGAATGAACAGAATAGACCGCATGCTGAGAGACCAGATCGCCGCAGATTTGAGATCTGGGAAGACACCGCGCGAATCGCTCCAGCGAATAGGACTGCTTCTAAGCTGGCTTGCCGCCGGACCACTTACCAGCGAAGAGGAGGCGCAAGTAAATGATCTGCTTGACCGACGTGAAAAGCGGTGATGTGGGGCCCGGCTTATATATGGCTCGCTCTATCTAGCCGGCGAACAACTGCGGTTGGAGGTCGGTATAGGAACGTGGATGGGCGGGATATTAGTGGACAGTAGATGAGTCGGGTGGACGGCCGATCTCAAATTTCGCTAGAAGTTCGATAGCCTCTAGGACCACCGTAGACGCCGCATCGCAAGTGTCATTAGCGATCTCTGCGCCATCCCGACGTAGCCTCTCGCTGAGCGCGCGCAAGACCTGCGAATCAGGGTCACCGTCGTGATTTGCAATGGAAGCAGAGAAGCTAAGTCGCTCTGATAGAGCGCTGAGTATTGCTTCTCGCTCTTCGACACTCATGTCTGCAACAGTTTTTGCGTTTGGCATTTTATGCTCCCGACAGCGGAGCTTTCCGAAAATGACCGAGAAAACGGCAAACAATCACTGTCCGAAGAGCTAAGTCTTCAGATAGCGTTCGGCACTTCACATTCAATCCCGCCGACCGCCCTGCTTAGGGGTAGCTGATGGCATAGAGCGGATCGTTTACGAACCAACCGGTGCCTACCATAAGGCATTCGAGCGTTTCATGATGGTGCAAGGAGTTGCTCTCTCCAAGGTCAATCCCCGGCTTGCCAGACGTTTTGCAGAGGCCACAGGCAGACTTGCCAAGACAGACAGGATCGATGCCGCACTGTTGGCTCGTTACGGCACGCTTCTTGAACCGCGTCTCCTGCAGGCAAGTGCGCAAATCCACAATGACCTGAAAGAGTTGCATATGGCGCGCCTTGCCCTGATCAAGGACAGGACTGCTGCAAAGAACAGGGAAAGAACCTTTCCAACCCGCTCTTGAAGCGACACAACGGCTACAGGCTCCGGCAGGTCGAGCGGCAAATCAAGGCCGTGGACGACGCCATCATGGCCCTGATTGCCGAAGACGCGAACCTGAAGGCCAGGTTCGATATCCTCGTTTCAATCCCCGGCCTGTCGCAGGTCACGGCCTTCACACTCCTTATCGAAATGCCGGAACTCGGCGAGCTGGATGAGAAGGCCGCAGCAGCCCTTGCCGGTCTTGCCCCCATGAGCCGCCAATCCGGACGATGGACCGGACGAACGCTTTCATCGCTGGCGGAAGGGCCATTGTCCGCCAGGCACTCTACATGCCGGCCCTCGTTGCCTGCCGCTTCAACCCGGATCTCAGCGTCAAATACGACCAACTCAAAACCGCAGGGAAAGCGCCAAAGGTCGCCATAACCGCGATCATGCGTAAGCTCATCGTATTGGCTAACGCACTGCTGCGAAAAAAACAGAAATGGGTCCCGAAGATGGCTTGATCAACACGGATACTCTTGTATGAGCCACTCGTAGAAGAACCAGAACCTGCGCGCCGACGCACCAGTCGGCCCCGCCTCGACGATAGACGCGATGTCGTATTGAGATACCTTCTGGAACAGCCTCTTGAGAATAAGGAGATCAATCTGCTCGTGCCTTAGAGCAAATCCAAGCTGGGCCGCCAGAGTTTGGCGCTTGCTGACGATTTGCGGGGATCCGACTCGACTTAGACCAGTCACGTCCCATGTGACTCTTTTGTATCACCGAAGGGTACTGCGTATGACCAAACCGGATCTGAAAGCCCCAGTCCGTCCGCTTCATGTCCAGATAGACGCAGGGAGGTATCGGCAGGCGTGTCGCGTCCGCGACCTCACCGCGCTCTTTCTTTGTGGCGGGTGGCCGCAAGCCGGAAGGATCGATCCGGTATTCCACGGTGCCCCGCGACCTCACTTGATACGCTGGAGCTGTATGCAGAAACGGCCCGGGGCGCCTGCGAGCGTGGCGCGCCTGCGGCTGGAATGCAGGTGCTTGCCAGCGACATGGCTAAGATGCGCAAGGCCGCTGACCCAAAACGAAGGCCCCGATTGAGCGGGGCAGTTGGAGAGTGGTCCATCCGGGAACGGACGACACTGTTTGAGTGTAGCATTGGCCGCCGCACTGGGCAAATCATGCGTAACCGCCTTCTGGTGTAGGTCCGAATGAGCAAGCGACCGCAGCCTCTCCTAGCCGACGACAAGCCGCTGAAGAGCTCGGCTCACAAGCGACGTGACCCAACGCAGCCGAGCCTGCTTCTGGACCCGATGCCGTTGCGCGTCGAACCGGCTCTGGCGCTGCTGAAGCCCAGTCCGCCTGGCGATCCGCGCTTGATCGCGGAGGTCAAGTTCGACGGCTATCGAGGCGCAATCCACATTGAACCCGGCGGCGTCCGCTTCCTCACAAGGGGAGGCCATGACTGGACTGAGCGCTTCCCGGCCGTTGCCGACGCCGCGCGCCAGCTGGGCGTTGCGAGTGCTATCCTCGACGGCGAAGCCGTTGTCCTGGACGAACAGGGACGATCTGACTTCGGCGCATTGCAGCGTTCGCTGGGCGGCAGGGGTGGCAAGCTGCCCTCGGGCAATTCCGTCTTCTACGCCTTCGACCTGCTCTACCTCGACGGGCATGACCTCCAGAAGATGGAACTGTCGAGCAGGCAGCATCTGTTGGAGGAGCTGCTCGACGGCCGGGAAGGGGCGATCCGGTTTTCCGAGCAGATTGAGGGCGACGCCGTCTCGATCTTTAACGCGGCATGCGAACACGGGCTGGAAGGCGTGATTTTCAAAGACCCGGATAGTCCGTATCGCTCCGGACGGACGGGCGACTGGATCAAGGTGAAGTGCATCCAGTCCGAGAGCTTCTTCATCGTTGGCTACGAGAAGTCGGCCGTCGCCCGTGGCGGCGTCGGAAGCCTTCTGCTGGCCGCGCACAAGGGCAACGGCCTTCAGTACGTCGGTTCGGTCGGTACGGGATTCAAATCCAAGGACGCCGCGGAACTGCGCGAGATGCTCGACAAACTGGCCATGAAGAAGCCGCCCCTCTTTTACGATGGACCACGAAAGAATGTCGCCTGGGCGCGGCCAACCCTGATAGCCGAGATCGAATACCGTTCTTGGACCAACGACGGCAAGCTTCGGCATGCCTCTTACAAAGGCCTGCGCGACGTGCAGGACAACGCAGCCGTTCTCGTGATCGAGGCGTGATCGCAAGGGGTATATGCGCGTGCGATCGACCAATTCGCTGGCAGGCGCGTGCCGTCACATTCGACACGGGTCCGACGTTATGTGGGCGAGCTGGAGGCACGACTGGTGACAGGCCGTGCTCCCGAGAGAGGCTCACCGGCGACCATGTTGCGCTGTGGATCGAAGTCAGCGAGAACCCTGTCAAACGAAGAGGAAGCCATCACGGAGGACTGGACGGTCCGTCTGCCCGACCAGCTGGAGGCATTGAAGACACGTTCGTCTTTGCCGGAGCTGGACCAGGAAGATGGACCGGTTCGGCGGCAGGTGGCTCTCGAGCCATCGGAGAATCGTGTCCGAACCCGGATGTGCGCCCGTTGGCCGTCAGCGGCTGCAGCTATTGGCGAAGCGCTTAAGCTTGGTTTCCCCCGGCATTCTTCTCCCGAGCCCGCAGTTGGGCGCCCAAGGTCAAGACAGCGGCTACTCCGGCAGCCCCGCGAGAAGAAGGCCCTGCCGCAGGTCCTCGCGGTCTTCTTCTCGCTCCAAGAGAATGGTCGAGCGCATGAAGCCGGATACGGAAAAATCCTTGTTCGCGGCACGAACCTTTGCCGCCTCGACAGCAGCTTCAGCACTTCGGCCAAGCTTGCCCAAGGACGCCGCGGCGCGGAATGACCATCCTCCCTGGTGAGGCATCTTCCGGGTCTCCGACAGGCAGCGCTCGTATCGACCGAGCGTGTAGTACGCACCGGCGATCTGGGCATGGTACCAAGGAGGATGAAATGGGTTCAGACGAACCGCCTGCTCCATAAAAGCTAGCGCCTTCTCCGCGCTTCCCCTCTGCACCAGCAGGTAGCCCAGCGACATGAGGCAGTCGGAGTCGTTCGGGTTCAACTGAACGGCGCGCATGGAGTGGTATTCGGCGAGATCGTATTGGCGGTCGTACAGGAGGACGTGACCAAGGATGCGCTGGCAGGTGGCGTCCTGCGGGCTAATTTCCAGAGCCTTGCGCGCTAGCTCGATCGCGACGCTTCGCGTCTCAGGGCTGGCGCCTCCGTAGCCTTCGAGGGCCAGCAATGCGAGTGCGAGAAATGAGTGCGGATGGGCATAGTGTGGATCGAGCGAGATAGCAGTGCGAAATAGCACCACCGCGTCCGCATTGGACGAAGCATCGTATGCGCGAAAACGGGCAAGTCCCTGTAGATGAACGTCATATGCCAGGAGGCTGGTTGGCGGCTTACGCAGCGACATCTCGGTTCGGGAGCTCTCGATCCTGCCAGCCAGCGTACCAACGAGCGTGCTGACAATTTCGTCCTGGAGCTCGAAGAGGTCGACTATCGCGCGATCATAGCGCTCGGCCCAGATCGTGGAGTCGGACGCTGCCTCCACAAGTCGGACCGAAATTCTGATCCTGTCCGACGACTTCCGAAGGCTTCCTTCGACCAGGAAGTAGACCCCGAGCTTTCGAGCGATCGCAGAGCTGCTTTCCTTGCTGTCGCGGAAGGTGAATGAAGAAGACCGACTACTGACAAATAGCGACGTGAATCGAGCCAGGCCGACAATAACGTCTTCTGTAATTCCGTCGCACATCGTCTCGTCCTCTGTGCTGCAGAGGAAGGGAAGAACAGCCACGGATGGTCGCGACGCCTGTGATGGATCATTCGCTCGCTTGGGAATGCCGCCGTGGAACCATGTACGAACCGGCTTTGGTATGTTCTTGAGCTGAATTTCGCCCCCATCTGTCCAGTCAAGGTCGAACTTGCCGGCGACGTCGTCGTGGACCCTGTCAGATATCGCGACTCCGCTTGGAGCAGCGATGCCCTCCAGTCTCACGGCGATATTGATGCTGTCCCCAAAGACGTCGCCATTTTCTTCGACGAGTTCGCCCTGGTGAACGCCGGCTCTAAACTTGATCTGCTCCGCGAGCGACCGTCCGACGTTTCTATCGCGGACCCATTCCTGAAACTGATGGGCGCAAAGCACGGCCTCCACCGTGCTCGGCACTTCTGCCAGCACGCTGTCGCCTGCGGTATTGATGATGCGACCGGATATGGCATCCAGGCCGCTCCTCAGCTTCTCGCGGCACTCCCGCAGGGAGGTCAGCGTTGCCGTCTCGGCCTCGCTAATCTTTCTGCTGTAGCCGACCACGTCCACTGCCAACACTGCTGCTAAACGACGTTCCACGGTTGCCTCCGCGGCGCTATGTTACCAACAGTGCGAGGGGCGGCAAAGAGGACCCGGTCAATTGAAGCTGCCGTGCAGGCCCCAGGCCTGCGAGCGATCCAAGACTAAAGGCCGATAGGCCGCTCATAAGTCGTGTCAACCGGATTGAGGACGTTTGAATGACGCGGCCGCGGAGGTTACTGTGTTCCCACCGTCAGCCTCCTAGTGAGGCGGCGTTTTTAACAGAAGCGCGTCGTGAGATCGCCATGGAGCAAAACGACATAAGTGGGCGCTGCCTCTGCGGAACAGTGAGGTTCAAGTCGAGCGGACAGGTTCTGGCGCGTCGATCATGCTGGTGCCGGGATTGCCAGTATCTCGCGTGCGGGAATGCGTCCGTCAACATCATCGTCGAAGCGGTTGGTATTGCGGTCGAAGGTGATCTTGCCACCTACGAGAGCAGAAGCGACAGTGGAAACGTGATCCGGCGTAGTTTCTGTCCAAACTGCGGGACGCCCATGTTTTGCGAAGCCGTTGGAGAGCCAGATTATCGGGTCATCCGCGTCGGGGCGCTCGATGATCGGGATAATTTGGGCTCAAACATCGTGATATGGACAGCGTCTGCGCCTTCGTGGGCTTTATTTGGCCATGATGCCGAAATCTTTGTCGGGCAGCCTTAGAGTTTGCAGCTTTTCCGTCATCGAGGACTGGGTGAGCGCCTGGGCTGTCGTCGATGTTTCGGCTGACCGCGGCTCTCGCCTATGCTCTGTCTGGTATCGTACCAAGGGTCAACATTCCTCCAAATGACATGGCGATTTAAAACCATTCTTAAGTTCGGTCGTGATTAGGTACCCTTAATATCTGGGGGGTCTCCATGTCTTTCTTCGCTCGAATGCTACTCTTCGTCTTTCTTCTGGCACCGTTTGGCGCCCATGCGTCCGGGGATGACTGGCAGGTTGCCAAGGCCACGAGCCAGGTTCGGTATACCATTGACCAGAAACAGTGGACCGACCTGCGTGCTGGTGATGTGGTGCCGAATAAAGCTTGGATCTCCACAGGCCCCCGCGGGCGTGCTCAGCTCGTGCGTGGGGTCGAGAGTATCGGGTTCCAGCCGAACTCAATGGCTGCGATCACGACCAAGCCGGGCGGCTTCCTGTCACCTCGTAAAACCGAGATCTTCCAGCAGGTCGGCGCGCTCGATCTTGAGATTGAAAAGCGGAGCCAGCCGCATACAACAGTTCAGACGCCATACCTGGCTGCCGTCGTGAAGGGTACGATCTTCCATGTCACGGTTGGCAAGAGCAAGGCATCGGTCGCCGTCGACCGCGGGCTTGTACAGGTCACGTCTTTCGCAAGCGGCCAACAAGCCAATGTTGGACCCCGACAGAGCGCGACTGTGGACAGGAAAGCCGGTATGGACGTCGCGGGAGCGGTATCGAAGCCATCCATAACGTCCGTCGCGCCATCCGTTGCGGTTGTCCCAGCTATCGGGGCCACGAAGCTGTCCGGCCAACCGGATGCCGCGCCTGACGACAAGGGCAAATCGAAAAAGGGCGCTGACGACACCAGTGCAAACACTGCCGATGACAGCAAGGGCAAGGGCAATTCTGGCAAGGGTGGCAACTCCAACGGGAATGGAGATGGCGGCGGAAACGGCAACGGCGGTGGAAAAGGAAACGGCGGTGGAAACGGGAATGGTGGTGGCAAGGGCAATGGCGGTGGAAACGGCAATGGCGGTGGAAACGGCAACGGCGGCGGAAATGGGAATGGCGGCGGAAATGGCAATGGTGGTGGCAAGGGCAATGGCGGTGGAAATGGCAACGGTGGTGGCAATGGTAACGGCGGCAATGGCGGTGGTAACGGGAACGGGGAAAGGGTGGCGGTAAGTAACGCCCAGGCAGGCTACGCTGCTATTGCCGCATGAAGACCGCGAACTCTAACACGGCTCCGATAGACGTTGCTTTCTGGCTCCACTGTCGCGCGGCGAATTTGGCTTCCGGAGACGGTCGATGCCTTGTGACGGCACAATGTGGCGCTGGCGTCGCGACAGTATCCGAGGACCTGGCCGAGAAGCAGCGCCTGAGGACGGCGAGGTTCAGGTTGCTGAGAATGTCGATAAGAACGAGACTGTAATCGGGTTCGTTTTATCGTCGCCCCGATGAAATGACGGCATCGCAGTTGTTCGCCGGTCAAGCGCATACGAAGGCCGCGTTTCTTGGGTGGTAGCCGTATTTCGGGTGGTGATCGCTGCCTCGTTATCAAGCCTGCGCAGTTAGCCGGCGGGTTCTCAAAAAATGCGGCGCAGTTCTATGGCTCAAAAAAACCCCACGTGAGGGTCAAGCGTACGCGCCAACCTGCAGCAGAACCGGCTCAGACCTTCTCGAATGGGCCCACCTCATATCGACGATTTGCCGGGCATCGTCATAAACGGCTGGCCCCCTGAAAGGCGCCAAGCACACCGACCGCGTCACCGTACACGGACACACTCTCGGAGGACAACATCCCCGAGCGCCGACTGGCTCAGGTTACGCCTTTTTGCTGCAAGAAGTGTATGCCCGAAATATGGAAGACACTCAAGGTCATGCAAAAAATCCGCGTCAGACGCCGGCACATGTGGACCTTCTCTCGAGGGTGTTTTGCGCTTTTGAGCTACAAGCTCCTACCTCGCTACAATCTTACGGTTGCTCGAATTGTCGAGGAACCCGTTAATCGTCGCCGGCGAGCAACATCCGATCGAATGCATTACGATGCGGCCTGGGCCAGGCGGACTACGGCCGCATATCGACATTAGCCGTCGAGGTAATCTGCAGAAGGCGGCGGTTGTCCGATGACCGGACATATGGCCTCGGTGACCAACATCGGGGTGTGCATTCTCATTCGTAAGCGACATGGGGTAGTGCTCAAGATTCATCAACTCGGGGAAGGGAGGTCTTGACACCCCATAACCGATGCCATCTAGTGGTGTTGTCAGACATCTTACATAAACGGAACGAGGGCTGACGTCTTGGAGGAAATATGAAAAAATCGTTGAAGAGAATGGCGATCGGCGCGGCCGCGCTCGCCATTGCTTCCGTTGCTCATGCCGGTGCGACGCTCGACCGCGTTATGTCGAAGAAGGCAATGGTCGTTGCCACTAACAGCGGCTGGCCCCCGCAAAGCTATCTTGATGATAACAATCAGATGGTTGGCTTCGACATCGACGTGTCGCACGAAATTGCCAAGCGCCTTGGCGTCGAGGTCAGTTTTGACACGCCCGATTGGGCGACGCTTACCGGTGGACATTGGCAGGGGAGGTATGACGTCGGCGTTGGCTCCGTTACCCCGACCAAGGCGCGCGCCCAGGTCATCGACTTTGCCGGCATCTACTACTACAGCCCCTATGTCTACGTTGTCCACAAGGACAGTCCGGTCAAGACCGTGTCTGACCTCAATGGCAAGGTGATCGGTGTCGAAACCGCCACCACTTCCGAAGACTTCATGCGTCACCAGTTGCAGATCGATGCCCCCGGCTTGCCGCCGATCGAGTACAAGGTCACTGCTGGCGAGATCCGCACGTTCGCCGATTCCATGCTGCCCTTCGATGACCTGCGCCTTGGACCTGGCGTACGTATCGACGCCGTGGTAGCGCCGGAGCAGACGGCGAAGAACGCCATCAAGAACGGCTACCCACTGCGCGTCATTGAAGGCGAGTACGCGTTCCGCGAGCCGCTCGTCGTGATTGCCGAAAAGGGCGACGCCGAATGGACCGCCAAAATAGGCGAAATCATCAAGGCGATGAAGGCCGACGGCACGCTCGGCACCTTGACCAAGAAGTGGTACGGCGCCGACTACAGTGCTGACTAAGCGAGACTGGGCCCGGGCGATCTTGCTGCCCGGGCCCCTCCATTTGCCGTTCGTCCTGAAAGAGCCACCATGTCCTACCCTGACACCTACTACCGCCGCACCATGACAGACACCACCGTTCGCCCTGCGCTGAGCGGCCCGACAGAGTGCGACACGGTGATCGTAGGCGCGGGCCTTGCCGGCCTCACCACGGCGCTGCAGCTTGCGCGCGCTGGCGTTTCTGTCCTGGTGCTCGAAGCTGAATCCGTGGGCTTCGGTGCTTCCGGTCGCAACGGTGGTTTCGTCAGCGCTGGGTTTGCCACAGACAATTCAGCGATTGCGCGCGTCGTCGGCGACGAGGCCGCCAAGAATATCCATCGTCTATCTGTCGAAGGCGTCGAGTTCGTTCGTGACACCATCTGCGATCTCGACATCATCGATGCCAACCCGCAGCGCGGCATCATCAGCGCACTGCGCTACGACGGCGGCGAAAGCCTCAAGCTGTATGCCGAGGAAATGAACCGCGACTACGGCAGCGAACTGGAATTCATGGATCGCGATCAGGTTCGCACCATGCTGAAGTCTGAGCGTTACTTCCAGGCATTGCGCAGCGAGAAATCCTTCCACATGCATCCGCTCAATTATCTGAGGGCCGTGGCGGCGGAAATCGAGCGGCTGGGCGGGCGCATTTATGAGAACTCGGCCGCAATTGACTGTCAGCTTGCCAGCGCCGAAAAGATTGTAACGACGGCCGGCGGGCGGGTCAGGGCGCGTCGGACCGTTCTGACCACCGGCGGCTATACGGGTCGCCTCGTGGGCAGGCTCAAGCGCTCATTCCTGCCGATTGCAACCTACGTGATGATCTCCGAGGAAAACCCGGAACTGATCTCCACGGCAATCGCCACGTCCTGCGCAGTGGGCGACAATCGCCGCGCTGGAGACTACTACCGGCTCGTGGACGGAGGCAAGCGTCTGCTGTGGGGCGGTCGCATCACAACGCGCGCCGCATCGCCTGGCGCCCTCGCGCGTCAATTGCGCCACGAGATGGTCGGCACCTATCCGCAGCTGAGCGGACTGAAGACAGAGCTCGCCTGGTCGGGCCTGATGTCCTATGCCCGCCACCTGATGCCCCAGATCGGCGAGATGATGCCAGGGGTCTGGCATTGTACCGCGTTTGGGGGCCATGGCCTCAACACCACGGCAATCGGCGGCAAGGTGGTCGCCGAGGGCATTCTCGGGCAATCCGACCGGTACCGCCTCTTCCAGCCCTTCGGACTCGTCTGGGCCGGCGGCGTTGCGGGGCTGGCGGCGGCACAGCTTACCTATTGGAAATTGCAGGCGCAGGACTGGTGGCGAGAGAGAGCCGCCTGAAGAAAACGCCGCGGGAGAAAATCCGAATGTTTGGAAGATTGATACTGAACTATCCGGATGCCACGAGACGCACGGGCATCCTTCTCATGCTGGCGCTGCTGTCAGCACTTTTCTATGCGCTCGGCGTCAGCTCGGCCTGGATCGGCAAGCTCCTTCCGGTCGCCATCGGCTGGGTCTCTGACAGCCCTCAGACAAGCCGCGTCGTTTCGGCAGTCCTGCTCTCGCTCATTATCGCCGTCAACGTCAGGCTTCTGCGGCTTCTTTCTCGGCGCCACCAGATCGTCGGTGTCTGGGTAGAGCTTTTCGCTCTGCTGATGATGTTCTTTTACTCCTTCGATCTGTCCTTTGCTTTCATCGCCAAGAAGATTGGCTTCCTGATCACCCAGGGCGTCACGACAACACTCTACATCTCGGCGATCTCGATCGTTATCGCTACGGTCATTGCGCTTGCCGGTGCGATCGCAAAACTCTCGAAGAACGGCGTTGTCTATGGTCTTGCGACCTTCTACACCTCACTCTTTCGCGGCCTGCCGCTCCTGATGCAGATCTATATCATCTATCTCGGCCTGCCGCAGGTCGGATATGTCATCGGCGCCGTTCCAGCCGGCATTCTGGCGCTCTCGCTTTGCTACGGCGCCTATATGACGGAGATCTTCCGCGCCGGCATCGAGAGCATTCCGCGCGGCCAGTCGGAAGGTGCTACCGCCCTTGGCCTAAGTCCCAACCAGACGATGTTTCTCGTTATCCTGCCGCAGGCGATGCGCGTCATCATTCCGCCGACGGGCAACCAGTTCATCGCCATGCTGAAGGACTCGTCGCTGGTTTCCGTCGTCGGTGTGTGGGAAATCATGTATCTCGCCCGCACCCAAGGCCAAACGGAATTCCGCCACATCGAAATGCTGATCACCGCCTCGATGATCTACTGGCTCCTGTCGATTAGCCTTGAGTTCCTCCAGGCCAGGATCGAAGAACGTTTTGGCCGCTTCAATGTCCGATAGCATCCGGTCGGCGTCGGCAGTTGGGACCGGCGCCAACGCCAACCTGCGGGCCGCAGCCATTGTCATCACCGCCTTTGCAGCCTTTTCCGGCACCGACGCGCTCGTCAAACTCCTGAGCGCCGAGTTCCGGGTTCCGCAAGTCACCTTCCTCATCACCCTGGCGGCGCTCCTCCTCGTCAGCGGCCGCGCAGTATTCACCCGCCGGCTGGGCGAACTCGTACCCCGGCAGCCGGGACTGGCGCTGATACGCGCGCTGTTGCTTGCCGGTGATACGCTGCTGATCCACTACGCGTTTGCAGCGCTGCCTCTAGCTGAAGCTTATGTCCTTGCTTTCCTCTCTCCGGTTCTTGTTGCCATTCTGGCCGTCGTCTTTCTTGGCGAACGGCTGTCGCTGATCGGATGGCTTGGTGTGGGGCTCGGCTTTGCAGGCGTCGCGGTGGCGCTGCGACCGGGTGCCGTTGCGCTCAATTTTGGCCACATGGCGGCAATCGGCTCCGCTCTTCTCTTTGCGCTCTCGCTCGCGTTGTTGCGGAAGACGAGATCCGAGGAATCCGACGATGCGCTCGTTGCAACAATGCTGGTGATGCTGACCGTCACGGCCTTCATTGTTGCGATGGCGACCGGCGGGTTCGATGCCATCGGACCGGGCGCGCTGCTGGTCGCTGTTCTCGCTGGAACCCTGCTTTACGTCGGCCATGCTCTTTTGGTGCGGGCCTTCCGTATCGGCGACGCGTCGGTCGTTGCAGCCTTCCAATACAGCCAGATTGTCTGGGGCTGCCTCTACGGAGCAGTGCTGTTTGGTGCTCCGATTGAAACTTACACCATCGTCGGAGGTGTCATCATCATCTTCTCCGGCTGGCTTGTGCTCAAATAGTCTAGGGAGAATATGACTTGACGTTCAATCCGCGGCCTGAAATCGAGCTTACCGGTGTCAACAAATGGTACGGCGAATACCACGCTCTGAACGAGATCAACCTGACGATCCGCAAGGGTGAGCGCGTTGTTATCTGTGGCCCCTCGGGGTCGGGCAAGTCGACGCTGATCCGCTGCATCAATCGTCTTGAGGTGCATCAGCGAGGTCGTATCGTCGTCGCAGGTACCGAGCTTTCGGAAAACGAGAGGAATATCGGCGACATCCGCCGCGAAGTCGGGATGGTATTCCAACACTTCAACCTCTTCCCGCACCTCACGATACTTGAGAACTGCATTCTGGCTCCCGTCTGGGTTCGGAAGATGGACAAGAAGAAGGCGACGGAAATCGCCATGCACTATCTCGAGCGTGTGCGCATTCCCGAGCAGGCGGGCAAATATCCGGGCCAGCTTTCCGGCGGTCAACAGCAGCGCGTCGCCATTGCCCGGGCTCTCTGCATGCAGCCGAAGGTCATGTTGTTCGACGAGCCGACCTCGGCGCTTGATCCGGAGATGGTCAAGGAAGTGCTTGAGACCATGGTGTCACTCGCCGAAACGGGAATGACCATGGTCTGCGTCACCCACGAGATGGGTTTTGCCCGTCAGGTCGCCGACAGAGTGATCTTCATGGACCGCGGTGCGATCGTGGAGGAGGCAGCGCCTGCCGAGTTCTTCGACAACCCGCAAAACGACCGCAGCAAGCTCTTCCTCAGCCAGATCCTGCACTGAACCTGAAAGGTGCGGCAGATCGAATGACCTGCCGCCTTCTTGTTGTTGTCGCTGTTTGCGGAGAAGCTATAGCGGCAGCGGTTGCTGGGGAAATCCACCAACATGGGTGCAAGTGATGGCCGCGCAGTCGCGGCCTTGTTCCAGGCAGGCGACGAGCGGCTGCTGTGCCACGAAGGCCGCCAGAAATCCGGCGATGAAGCTGTCGCCCGCGCCGGTCGTATCCACGACCGTGACCGGCGCGATTGAGGATTCCCCGAATTCCTCTCCGCGACGCGCCAGCGCACCGTCGCTCCCGCAGGTTACGACCGCACAAGCGGCGCCATTCGCAAGCAGATAGGAGAGCAAGCTTTCGGCCGGCGCGCCGCGCGCGCCAGCCGAGGCAAAGGCCACGGTCAGGCCAGCGACGCCGAGGTTCTCCGGGTTAGCGTTGACGGAAATATCTTGGGACAGGCTCACACCTTCGCTCGAAAGTCTGCGCCGTAATTCACCGGCGTCATCCAGCCAGCCGAGATGCACGTGGTCCATGGTCTTGAGGACAGCGATGTCCTCCTCGCTCGGCCTGTAACCGGCGCATGTGCCGAAATCTTCATAGGCAATGATCCGGTCGCCAGAGGCGGTTTGCTCGATGTTGGTATAGGCAGTGTTGCCTGGACGCAGCTGCAAACACGACGTTTCGACACCATTATCTTTCAATGCCCTCGTCGTGCGCTCACCATCAACGTCTTTGCCAACCGCTCCAAAATAAAAGGAACTGTGTCCAAGACGAGCAAGCTGTAGTGCGACGTTCACGGCATTGCCGCCGATCAGCGACTGGTTGATCGGCGCCTGGAAACGGTCCACGCAATTGTCGCCAACGGCTGCGAAACGAAAATGCCCCATTCTAGGTCTACCTTTGATGCTTGGCTTTACACGGACGCAAGCCGCGAACACGATCGTGTCGCGGCTTGCGCTGAGCTTAGCAGATCAATATGCGACGCGCTTGTAGTAGCGGCGCGTCGTCAACGGGTGATTGCGCATGACTTCGAGATGCGCGCTTATCCGTTCCAAAACGGTTGCAAGCAGGATCGGCGATACGAGCGCCCTGACGTCCGCCGATATGCCCGGGAGCTCGAATTCGGCGGTATCCAGAACAGTCAGTTTATCCGTGTAGTTGGGCACGAAATTTTCGACGCGTTCTGCCAACGCACGATAGGCATCCTCGCCCTTGAAGAGGATGACGCTGACATCCTTCTCGACCAGCTCCAGCGTGCCGTGGAAGAAATCGGAGGCGTGGACCGGGCGGGTACGGATCCACTGCATTTCTTCCAGAATGCACATGCCGTAATAGAAGGCTTCAGGCCAGACATTTCCTGCGCCGGTGACGATGTGGTAGTCCGAGCCGGCGAAGGCTTTGGCGTAAGCCTCCGCCTTGCTCTCGAAGGTCCGCTTCACTTCCAGAAGCAAGGCTGGCAGCTGCGTCAGTTCTGCTTTGAGCTGATCATAATTGGCGATCTCGCCACGGTGTTTCATGATTGATAGCGCGATGAAGAGCGACTGCAGATAAAAGGATTCGCAGGAAGTATCGTCCTCGGCGAAGTTCACGAAAACATGGTCCCCACCCTTGCCGAGAGGCGTCTCCTCGTGGCCGACCATCGTCAGCACCGTCGCACCCACCTCCTTCAGCTTGGCCAGCAGCGCGACACTTTCCTTCGTCGTACCCGAAAGCGAAGGCATGACGACGATAGATTGTTTGGTGAGATTTGCCGACCCGCCGACGAAGAGTTCGGCGGTGAGATCAAGGAATGCTGGGAAGCGCGACCTGCGCTGTAGCAGCTGGGCAGCCGGTTGCATCAGGATGCCCGCGCCCCCAGTGCCTAGGAAGAAGATGTTGTCGGCTCCAGCCTCAAGGCAGGAGGAGATCACATCGTCGATGCGGGGGGCCAGGCCTACAGCGCCAGACTGGATACGCAGGAACCGCTGCTCGTCGAAATTTAACATGTAACTCTCATCGGTTGATGACGCCGTATGGCGTCGTTTCGGAAGCACGCTTTCAATGTTGTAAGACAACTGACATCTTCCGTTGCGGGTGTCAAGCGAGCTCCAGGGTCAGGTCAGCCGCATTAAAGTGATTGGCAGCCCGCGCGGCTCGACAGGAACGCCTTGACCTGGCAAAATTCGTCAGACAAGAAAAAGGACCATAATGGAACCAAGTGAGGCATTGGATTGGACGATTCCATTCGCGATACGCGCACCATTGTCATCCAGCTGCGCGACCGCATCGCCGAGCTTATCCGTGACAAGGGCTTGAAGCCCGGTGACAGATTGCCGACCGAAGCCCAGCTGACGGCGCGTTTCAATGTCTCACGGCCAGCCCTTCGGGAAGCTTTAAAGCTGCTCGAACAGGAAGGGGAGATATACGTCGAGCATGGCCGCGGCCGCTTCGTTTCAGCGATCTCCGCAGTTCAGGTTGACCGTCCGATCACGGTCTTTGAAAGCGTCACCGACATGACGCGAGCCTATGGCTATAAGACGATCAATAAGGTCCTGTCGATTTCGGAGGAGGAGCCGCAAGCGACAACCGCAAAGCACCTGCAAATTGGCGACAAGGATCGCGTCATCCGTATCGAACGCCTGCGCCTCGAAAATGATGAGCCCATCATGTACTGCGTCGACTACGTGCCTCGCAGCATCATTCCGATGCGTCTCTATGACATCGACTGGAGCGGCTCGTTGCTGTCGCTGCTCGATCAATACAAGCAGCGTCCCCGCATGTCCTCGGCTTCGGTTAGTGCCGTCATGCTTCCCGAACATGTCATCGAACGCCACGATCTGAGGGATTTCGGGCCTGCGCTGCTGATCACCGAGACATGCTTCAACGCTTCCGGCGTGCCGGTGATCTACGCGATTGACTATCACCGGGGCAGCCACTTTTCCTTTAGCCTCGTGCGAAAGTAGACAAGCTCTTTCGAAGATCACCCGGGCATGTCGACATCGTCCAGCCGGTTTTTTGCTTTGTCTCCTGCAAGGGTTTCCCAGACCTTGCGCGCGGCAAATGTTTCAGCCTCTCGCGCCTTCGAACCAGTCGGCGTAAGGGGTGTTCTTGACCAAATGTCGATTTAAGTCCGGCGCTCCATCTGTCCACCAGACGGGTCCGCGCTCCCCTAGCGCAATCTTTGCGGCGTTAACTGCTGTCCTTGCGGTGTGAAGCTCATCGGCTCGTCCGACTGCTTCCTTAACGGCCCTCCTTGCCGACATCAGTTTTGACACGAGGAGCTTTCGCTCTTCTTCAGGCAGACGGGGATTTGTCTTTCTCCAGAGGCGTCCGCGAACGATGATGTAACGGCCGTCGGGCGTCTCAAGGAACGCCTTCTCATGAACCTGTTTTGCCGTCATCCGTCTTGTCCGCGAAGATCGACGCAGCGCAGCCGGTAGCCTCCAGTGACCATCGTTCCGAAGACTTCGGTTTCGTCGGCGCGCCTGAAACGGTCGACGCTAGACTGCGTTCGCAGACCATCGCGCCAGTTTCTATGTGCGGTGAAAGCATTGGCGTCATCCCACGTGCGCGGTATGCCGTCTGAACGGACAAGAACCACTTCCTGGCAGCAGAACTCAACGGGCCCGACGTGTAGACGATCGTCGATCATGTGAACTCCGGCAAGAAGAGGTGAGGCGATGCCGGACAGGTGGGGCGCTCGTCTGCCATTTCGTTGGCCATCACGGGAAATCGGAAAAACCGTGATGTTCACCATCCCTGTCACGTCCGATTGACACGGCCCGCGCTCGGAAAGGGGAATGTCGATGAGCCGACATGGTTCCGATGAAAACAATTTCCACGGGCAAGAAACAAGGAAGGGCCCTCAGGGTCACCCATGACCGTGAGCGCTCATATGTTTCATTCGGACGCCCCGAGTGGTCCACGTCTTCGGCACCAAGCGGCTACGACCGAAATGGTTACACGACTTCATCCCGTGCCTCAGAACCCGCTAACAGCAATCGCAGTTGGCTCGTGACAGCGGGCACTCGGTCGGTAAGATGCAGAGTTTAACGGGTCTTGAGAGAACCTTTAGTTGACTTTGCTCTCCTCGCGTATAACGGCTTGTAAGCGGCCCGGCTCGGTCGGCTCGCTTGTTTCTCGTCGGCCGTGCATTGCTAGTTTGAATGTTAGGTTTTTTTGCCTACCGTTGATGGGTCGAAAATGCGAAACTTCGAACTTGCTCGCAGTTTGGACTCATGCTAATTTTACCTACTAATGGTAGGTCAAAAAAACGAAAAGATAAACCAACTTCGCCGCCTGGTCCCCGAGGGGCTGCTGGTTGACACCGCGTGGCTGGAAAAACACGGATACCGTCGGCAGTGGCGCGAAAAATACGTGGCGCAGGGCTGGCTGGAAGGTGTCGTTCGTGGCGTCTATCAGCGACCGACCGGCAACGTTGATCAGGCGATAGCCTGGCAGCGCGTGATCATCTCGCTCCAGCGACTTCTGGGCAAATCCGTGCACGTAGGCGGCCGCAGTGCCCTCGAGCTACAAGGCCTGACGCACTACCTCCGCTTTTCAGGCAAGCCAGAAATCCACCTCTATGCCTATGGCAGTCTGCCTGGCTG
>NZ_CP044126.1:1377500-1609137 GCF_016864575.1 Rhizobium sp. BG4 | reverse complement strand
AGCCGGAGACGATCTCGCCGCGATCCTGCTCACCGCCTTCCGTCACGACCTGAACCGCGATCAGGAAATGCCTGATCCGGCCTTCCTCAGGCATGCGCGCAGCATCTGCGACAAGACGGGTGCCGCCCTCATCCTCGACGACGTTC
Organism: Rhizobium sp. BG4; assembly: GCF_016864575.1. Taxonomy (NCBI): domain Bacteria; kingdom Pseudomonadati; phylum Pseudomonadota; class Alphaproteobacteria; order Hyphomicrobiales; family Rhizobiaceae; genus Rhizobium; species Rhizobium sp. BG4. The sequence goes on along the minus strand of NZ_CP044126.1, from coordinate 1,608,991 downwards.
GCGCCGGCTTCCGCCTCGATGTCAGGGGCAGCTGGGCAAGCACGGCGTCAAGCCGGATCTCGGCGCCTATTCGAAGGCGATCGCCAACGGCTGGCCGCTCGCCGCGGTTGCCGGAAGCCGCCGCATGCTGGACGGCGCCTCGAAGATCTTCACGACGGGTTCCTTCTGGTATGGCTCCGCCTCGATGGCGGCCAGCATCAAGACCATTGGCATCCTGAAGGAAACCGACGCGCTCGCTCATATCGAAGCGATGGGCGCCCGCTTCCGCGACGGCTTTGCCTCGATCGCCAAAGGGCACGGCTTCGTTCTGCACCAGACCGACCCGTCCAGATGCCGATGCTGCGCTTCCAGGACGACCCGGACCTGCAGATCGCCAACGCCTTCTGCGCCGCCGCGCTCCGCTATGGCATCTACCTGCATCCGAAGCACAACATGTTCCTTTGCAGCGCCACCAGGCCGATGATATCGACCAGGCACTCGAAGCCGCGACAAGGCGATGAAGGATATTGCCCCACGCGCGCGGCGGCATGACGGAATCGAAACGGAGCTTGCGCGGTTGGCGCCGCAAGCTCCGCTGAAATAGGCAGCGTTTAGCTAGAGCGCTTGCGCTTGAGATAGGCGCCCTGCCCCAGCGTGCCGGTCGAGGATGGGCCGTCGACGATCGTCTTGCCGCGCAGGAGCACCCGGACGGCCAGCCGCGGACATCGAGACCATCATAGGGCGTATAGTCTGCCCCATGGTGCAGGATATCGTTGTTATCGTCACCTGCTTCTGCGGATCCCAGAGCGCGATATCGGCGTCGGAGCCGATCGCGATCGTACCCTTCTGCGGATAGAGGCCATATTGCTTGGCGTGGTTCGTCGATGACAGGGCGACGAAGCGGTTGATATCGATGCGGCCCTTGCTGACGCCTTCGGAAAACAGGATGGGGAGCCGCGTTTCGACGCCTGGGATACCGTTCGGGATCCAGCGGAAATGGCGTTTGCCTTTCTCGTTCAGCTTGCCGCTCTCATCGTCATAGCGGAAGGGGCAGTGGTCGGAGGAAAAGAGCTCGAACGTGCCGCTCTGCAGCCCTTCCCAGCAGGCGACCTGGCTCTCCTTGTCGCGCGGCGGCGGCGAGCAGACGAATTTCGCGCCTTCGAGTTCGGCGGCATCGAGATCATCGGCGGTCAGAAAGATATTGCGGGCAGGTCTCGCCCGCCACCTTGCTGCCCCGCTTGCGGGCACGCTCGATCTCTTCCATCGCCTGCCGGTTCGAGACATGGACGATAACGATCGGCGTTCCGACGATTTCGGCGAGCGACAGGGCGCGATGCGTCGCCTCGCGCTCCGCGGCGGCCGGCCGGCTCAGTGCGTGGAATTTCGGCGCGAGCTCGCCGTTCTGCTCGTGTTTTCCGATGAGATAGCGGATCGCATCCTCATTCTCGCAGTGAACCATAACCAGCGCGCCGGATTGCCTGGCACTATCCAGCGTATCGAGGATCTGGTCGTCCCGCAGGCGAAGGTTCTCATAGGTCATGAAAACCTTGAGCGAGGTATAGCCATCCTCGACGAGCCGGCAGCTCCTGGCCGAGCACGTAGGATGTCGGGTCGGTCACAACGAGATGAAACGACACGTCGATATAGCACTCGCCCTCGGCCTTCGCATGATAGGCCTTCAGCGCGATTCACGCAGCGTCGTGCCCTTCTCCTGCATGCAGAAGGTCAGAACCGTGGTGTTGCCGCCGAATGCTGCCGAGAGCGTGCCGCTCGCGAAGTCGTCGGCCACGACGATGCGTCGCCGGATGGCTGGGCGAGATGGACATGGCTGTCGATCCCGCCCGGCATCACATAGAGGCCTGAGGCATCGATAATTTCGTCCGCGCCATCAAGAGAGGCTGCAAGTGCCACAATCTTCCCGTCGCGAATGCCGACATCGCTTTGAAACGTATCGCTGGCGGTAACGACGGTGCCGTTCTTGATGATTGTGTCGAAATGCATTCAGGCAGCGCCCCTCTTCTGATCGGCGAGGATCTCATCGAGCGCGGCGATCAGCCGGTCGACCTCACCGATGGTATTGTAGTGAACCATGGAAACGCGGACTGCGCCGTTATATTGCGGCAGGCCGACATGATCGCCGAGGCGGCGCGCATGAAAATCGCCGAAGCGGATGGCGATCTTGTAGGCGTCCATCGCCTTGCAGATGTCCTCCGAATTCCGGCCCTCGAAAACGAAGCTGATCGTCGGAATGCGCCTGCCGTTGCGGTTGGAGGTCTCGCCGATAATGCGGCAGTCGTTGCGGCTGCGCAGATAGGACAGCAGACGCTCGGTCAGCGCGTTCTCCTGCACGGTGATCGCTTCGAAGGCGGCGAGGATCTGCTCACGCGGCGAGCCCTTCGAACCCGCTTTCGTGCCGAGTTCGCAGAGGTAGTCGACGATCCCAGTCACCGCATAGGCAAGCTCATAGTTCGGATTGCCGGCTCCAGCTTGCCCGGCACTTTGTCGCGCCCATAGAAGAAGTGGTAAAGCGGATCGAGCTCCAAGAGATGCTCGTACTTTCCGTACATCATCGCGTAATGCGGACCATAGGTCTTGTAGAAGCTGAAGACGTAGTAATCGACATCCATGGCCTGCACGTCGACGGCGCGATGCGGCGCATAGGCGACCGCGTCGACGCAGATGCGCGCCCCATGGGCGTGGACGACCTCGGCGATTTCGGCGATCGGGTTGATGGCGCCCAGAATGTTCGAGACATGCGTGACGCAGACGAGCTTGGTCTTCTCGGTCAGCAGCGGCTTGAGTTCGGCAATATCGAGTTCGTAGGTCGTGGTATCGAGCGGCCAGAACTTGATGACGACGCCCATGTCGCGCAGCCCGTCCCAGGGGCCGATATTCGACTCGTGATCGGAGATCGTCACGATGATCTCGTCGCCTGCCGAAAGCTGGCTGCGCATCGAGCGCGCCAGGTTCTGAAGCAGCACCGTCGTCGAGCTGCCGAAGACGATTTCTTCCGGCCGCGCGCATTGACCAGATGGGTCGCCGCGATGCGGCTGTCCATCAGCGCCTTGGCCGCCTGCTGCGAAACATCGTAGCTACCGCCGATCTGAACGTTCTTGTCGTAGAGGAACGTGTTAATCCGCTCGACGGCCCGCTTGAGGATCTGCGAGCCGCCGGCATTGTCGAAAAAACACCCAGCCATGATCGAGGCCGGGAAACTGGCTCCGGACGAAATCGATGTCGAGTTGGGGTTGCGTTTCCATTGGGTCCTCCGGAACCTTGTCTTTTCTTGTCAGTGATTGAGAACGGCGCGCAGGAAGCTTCTCGTGCGTTCCTCGCGCGGATTGTCGAAAATCTCGGCCGGCGTACCGGCTTCAACGATGCGGCCGCCATCCATGAAGATCACGCGGTCGGCGACCTGCCGGGCAAAGCCCATCTCGTGGGTGACGACGATCATGGTCACACCTGTACCGGCAAGCTTGCGCATGACGTCGAGAACTTCGCCGACCATTTCCGGGTCGAGCGCCGATGTCGGCTCGTCGAACAGCAGGACGCGCGGTTCCATCGCAAGCGCCCGGGCAATCGCTACGCGCTGCTGCTGGCCGCCGGACAGCTGCTCGGGATACTTGTCGGCCTGCTCGGTGATACCAACGCGTGCAAGCAGGTCCCTCGCCTTGCGCGCCGCTTCGTCAGGCGGCGTGCCGCGCACGCGCATCGGGGCGATCATGATGTTCTTCAGGACGCTCAGATGCGGGAAGAGGTTGAACGACTGGAAGACCATGCCGACCTCGGCCCGCACCCGGGCAAGGTTGCGACCGCGCTCGACCTTGATGCCGTCGACTTCGATGCGGCTTTCGCTGGAGAAGCTTTCCAGGTGATTGATGCAGCGGATCAGGGTGGATTTGCCCGAGCCCGATGGGCCGATGACACAGACCACCTCACCTTCGGCAATCGACAGGTCGATGCCGTGCAGCACCTGGAAATCGCCATAGGATTTGTCGAGCTTCTGGATGTTGACGATGGTTTTCATCTGCGCCTCCCCGCACTGAAGCGTTTTTCGAGCCGGGCGACGATGATGACCATCGGCCAGAGGAAGACGATGTAGATGACCGCGGCGCCGATCAGCGGCGACGGGTTGGCCGTTAGCGCCTGGGCCTGGGTTGCCTGCTTGAGAAGATCGGGCATCGCCACCACGGAGGCGAGCGCCGTATCCTTCATGACGTTGATGCAGTTGTTGGTGAGCGGCGGAATGACGATCTTGACCGCCTGCGGCAGGATGATCTCGGCCATCATGTGCCGGTAGGAAAGGCCGAGCGCCTCGGATGCCTCGAACTGCCCGCGCGGGATCGCCTCGATACCGGCGCGGAAAATCTCGGCCGTGTAAGCCGTCGAGACCAGCGTCAGCGCGCTGACTGCCGAGACGAAGGGCGAAAGCCGGATACCGACGAACGGCAGGGCATAGTAGATGACGATCAGCAGAACGAGCAGCGGGATCGAGCGGAAGATGTCGATATAGATCTTGGCAAGCGCCTGGATCACCGGATGCCCGTAAAGGCGCAGCAATGCTAGGATCAGACCGCCGATGAGGCCGCCGACGATGCTGACGAGGCCGAGCTCGAGCGTGATCCACAGGCCGGAGAGGAGCAGCGGAAAGGAGCGCTCCAGCACCGCCAGATTGAAGAAGGTCGTGAAAATATCCATTGAAAAACCGATCAGCCGTTTCGGGGCGGATGACGGGCGAACCCGTCATCCGTATCCTTGACCATCCGGCCTTATTTTGCGGCAGGCATGTCTTCGACCTTCACGGTCGAGGTCGTGTCTTCGGCCTTGGCGCCGAACCATGTTTCATGCAGCTTGGCGATGAAGCCTTCGCCCTTCAGCGTCGTGATCACGTCGTTGACCTGCTTGGCAAGCGGGTCGCCCTTGTTGAACATGATCGAATACTTTTCGCCGGTCGGAATGCGCTCGACGACTTTGATCTCCGGCTTGTCCTTGACGTAATACTGAAGCGCCGGGATATCGCTGATATAGCCGTCGATACGGCCGGCGGCGAGATCGAGCATCGCCGGCTGCAGGCCCTCGAAGCGGCGGATTTCGCCGAGGCTGTACTTGGCGGTATTGTTGGTTGCCCACATGTCGCCGGTCGAGCCGGTATCGACGCCAACGACCTTGCCGCTCATGCCCTTCAGGTCCTTGATGCCGCTTGCCGCCATGACGGTCAGCGACTGATCGCTGTCATAATAGGGCTGGGCAAAGCTGACGGATTCCAGGCGCTTCTCGGTGATGGTGATCGACGACACCGCCATGTTGATACGGCCCGACTGTACGGCAGAGAACAGCCCGTTGAACGGAATGTTGACGAACTCGACGGACTTGTTGAGGCGCTTGGCGACCTCGGTGACGAGATCGACCTCGAAGCCGACGGTCTTGCCGGTCTCGTCCTGAAACTCCCACGGGACGTTACCGATATTGGCACCGACCGAGAGATCGGCGGCATGGGCTGCCATTCCGGCAAATGCCAGAACGCCCGACAGCAGGGCAGTCTTCAAAATCGAAAAACGACGCATTTAGGTTCCCCTTGTTTTGTATTGCGCATTTTTGCTATTGGTCTAACCGGTCTGACCAGTCAGGCCAAATCAAGCACGCTCTCTTGTCATTTGCAAGCGACTGATGGATTTAAATGCTGGGACAATCCGGGTGGCCTCACCCGACACGCCGAGAGAATGGAAAGAATGCTCAACAGGACATTGGTACCACAATCGGCGGCACGCCTGATACAGGACATGATCCAGAGCGGAGAGCTCGCCGCCGGCGAGAAGATCCCCTCCCAGCGCGAGTTTTCCACCAAGCTCGGCATCAGCCGCGCATCGCTACGCGAGGCGCTGCTGACGCTTGAAACGCTCGGCCTCATCAAGACGGAAGCCGGCCGGGGAACCTTCGTCGCCGAGCGTGGCGGCGCCGCAAACAGCGGCATGGCGCCCTGGCGCTACTCCGACAGCTACTCGGTCTTCGATGTCTTCCAGACCCGCATCATGCTCGAGGGCAATATCGCGGCGCTCGCCGCCGGTCGCCTCACCGGCAACCAACTGCAGGCGATGGAAGCGGCGACCAAGCAAATGGAGGATTGCTGGGCGAAGCAGGATCTGCTCGCCAATGTCGAGGCCGATCTCGAATTCCACGCGATCATCGCATCGGCCTGCAGCAACGCCATGATGCGCGCCCTCTACCAGGTGGTCCGCGAGCAACTGACGGAGACGCAGCGCCAGCCGATCCCGATCACCGAGCCCGCCCGCATGAAGGCCTCGATCGCCGAACACCGGCGGATCATTGCGGCCCTGCGCGACAACGACGCCGTGCGCGCCCGCCAGGAAATGGAAAACCACGTGCTCAACACTGCACGCTGCGCCGGTCTCAATCCGTAAAGCACGCGGATACGGTTGTCTCAGCCGGGATTTCTCACTAGCATCCGGCGCGACCTCGGCTGCCGGTCCTCGGCGGCCGACATTTCCTGTTATCTGACAACGGCATACGAGCATGTCCCTCCCGCAAAACATCGGCTTTATTGGAACAGGCGCCATCACCGACGCAATGGTACGCGGTCTTCTGATCGAGCCTGCCGCCGCGGTGCAAGCCGTAGTATCCTCTCGCAGCACGGCGATCTCGGCCAAGCTCGCTGCCGATTTTCCGGCTGTGCATGTCAGCGATGACAATCAGGATATCGTCGATAGCTGCGATGTCGTCGTGCTGGCCATCCGCCCACAGGTCGCCGAGGAAGTCGTGCGCCCGCTTCGCTTCCGGGACGGCCAGACGGTCATCAGCGTTATCGCCGCGACAGGGCGCGACGCGCTTCTGGATTGGATCGGTGCCGATGTACGCTTGACGCAGGCGATCCCCTTGCCCTTCGTCGCCAGGCGCAGCGGCGTAACCGCCGTCTACCCGCCGGATCCGCGGACGGCCGCGATCTTCAACCTGATGGGAAATGCCGTCGAATGCGAGACCAAGCAGGAATATGATCTGCTTGCCGCAGCAAGTGCGCTGATGGCGACCTATTTCGGTATCATGCAGCAGACGACGGAATGGCTGGAGACCAAGGGACTGCCCGCCGAAAAAGGCCGCGCCTATCTCGCGCCACTCTTTGCGGGCTTGTCTGAAACGGCTGTACTTGCCGGAAGCCACGTCGACTTTCAGGAGATGAGCCGCGAATTCGCAACCGCGGGCGGGCTGAACGAGCAGGTCCTGCGCGACTTCAAGGACAAGGGTGGAGCCGCGGCGCTGACGCAGGCGCTCGATCGCGTGCTCGGCCGTATCACCGGGTGATATCCCCCGGACCCTCTACGCAATTCAAGGAGCCAAGATGTTTCCCGAACCCGGCAAGAAGTTTGCGGCATTCCTGTTCGATATGGATGGCACGATCCTGAGCTCGACGGCGGCCGCCGAGCGCGTCTGGGGCGCATGGGCGGAGCGCCATGGGCTCGATCCGGTGAAGTTTCTTCCGACGATGCACGGAAAGCGCGGCGTCGACACCATCCGTCAGCTCGGTCTGCCGGGTGTTGATCCCGAGGCGGAAGCCGAGAAGATCACGCAGGCCGAGATCGAGGATGTCGAGGGCGTCGTCGCAATCCCCGGTGCCGCCGATTTTCTCGCCGCACTGCCGCCGGAGCGCTGGGCGATCGTCACGTCTTCGACCAAGGTGCTGGCTCTGCGCCGCCTTGGCGCTGCGGGCCTCACCGTGCCGCGCTATATGGTGACCAGCGAGGATGTTTCGGTCGGCAAGCCCAATCCGCAGGGCTATATTCTCGGCGCGGAGAAAGTCGGCGTCGCCGCCTCGCAATGCCTGGTTTTCGAAGATGTCGAAGCCGGCGTTCAGGCGGGTGCCGCAGCCGGCGCATCCGTCATGGTGATCACGGCGGCCGGCCACGATCTGCACCTCCCTGATTATCCGTCGATCAATGACTATATGTCCGTCGAACCTTCGATAAACGGCGACGGCCTGATATCGATCGTCCAAAAGAAATGACTGCCCCCGGTGGCGGCCTGCGCTATGGTCCGTGCCGATAAATCAAGAGGATAGCGAGAATGAGCGACAAGAATCCAGCCGACAATTTTCCCGCCGGATACCAGGTTCCCAAGGTCTGGACGTGGGAAAAGGGCAATGGCGGCCAATTTGCCAATATCAACCGGCCGATCGCCGGTCCTACGCATGACAAGGAGCTTCCGGTCGGCAAGCACCCGCTGCAGCTCTATTCGCTGGCAACGCCGAACGGCGTCAAGGTCACCATCATGCTCGAAGAGCTGCTGGCGGCCGGCCACAAGGGCGCCGAGTATGACGCATGGCTGATCAAGATCGGTGACGGCGACCAGTTCGGCTCCGGCTTTGTCGAGGTCAATCCGAACTCCAAGATCCCGGCACTTCTCGACCGCTCGACGGCCGAACCGACCCGCGTCTTCGAAAGCGGCTCGATCCTGCTCTATCTCGCCCGCAAGTTCGGCGCCTTCCTGCCGCAGGAACACAAGGCCCATACCGAGACCATGAACTGGCTCTTCTGGCAGATGGCCTCGGCGCCCTATCTCGGCGGCGGCTTCGGCCATTTCTATGCCTATGCTCCGATCCACATCCAGTATGCGATCGACCGCTTCTCGATGGAGGTCAAGCGCCAGCTCGACGTCCTCGATCGGCATCTCGGCACCCACCGCTACATGTCGGGCGACGAATACTCAATCGCCGATATCGCCATCTGGCCGTGGTACGGCAACCTTGCCCAGGGCAAGGCCTATGGCGAAGCCGGCACCTTCCTCGAAGTCGAGAGCTACAAGAACGTGCAGCGCTGGACGGCCGAAATCGCTGCCCGCCCCGCCGTGAAGCGCGGTCGCATGGTCAACCGCGTCTTCGGAGAGCCTTCCGAGCAGCTTCGCGAGCGCCACGACGCCTCCGACTTCGAGACCAAGACCGGCGACAAGATCTCGTCCTGACGAGCTCAAGACATACTCGGCCGGAGGGAAACGTGGCAGACGCCACAGCCTCTCCGGCCGGCATCAAACCGGGTACTATTGCGGCTCGAGCCGCTCCATCTGCGGGCGCATGATGGCGCGGAAGATATCCGGATCAGCAAAGGCGCGCGCCGACAGCAAGGCGCCGTGAACCGCCGCCATCAGAATTTGCGCCTCTTCTTCCGGCGACCCCTTGAGGCGGAACACGCCCTTCTCGACACCGGACTGCAGCACCGACGCCAGCCATTCCGAGAGGTTTGCGAAATGCCGGCGGACCTGCGCCGCGACTTCGTCGGGCAGCATCTGCATCTCGCTCGCCAGCATGGCGCAGACGCAGAAGGGCTGAGCACCATCCGTCACGCATTGCTGCCAGTAATCGAGATAGGCGCCGATCTGCGCTGCGGGATCGTCGACATGCGTTTTGATCGATTGCAGTCCCTCGCGGGCGCGGCCGACATAGCGCTCGACAAGCACCGAGACCAGATGGGCTTTGGTCGGGAAATGGTGGTGGATGCTCGCCCTGCGGATGCCGATGGCATCTGAAATATCGCCGTAGCTGAAGCCGTTATAGCCGCCTGCCACGATCAGTTTCTGCGCGTGATCGAGGATCGCGTCTGCTGTCGTCATCTGGTTCATCCCGATTACCTACCTGCTAGTAGGATGGCCAGTCAACGCTGCCATCACCCACCTGCTGAAACGATGTGTTGACATCCATAATATGCCTACCTATTAGTAGGGAGGCATCAACATAAGGATTTTATCATGCAAGTTCAATCGTCGGCACAGTCGAGCTGGCTGCGGTCCTATTATTACGCCCGTGCGGCCTTCTCGGTTGTCTGGGTGGGTGCAGCGATCCTGGCGGCAGGCCAGCCGGCCATCGCCGCCTTGCTGCTCGTCATCTATCCGGCCTGGGATGCGCTCGCCAATCTGATCGATGCCCGCGCCAATGGCGGCCTGGCGGCAAACAGGTCGCAGAGCCTGAACGTCGCGACCAGCACGATCATGACCATCGTCGTCATCGTCGCAGTCATGAAGGACAGCTACGCGGTCCTCGCCGTCTTCGGCGTCTGGGCGATCCTGTCGGGCCTGCTGCAGCTCTATACGGGTGTCCGCCGCTGGCGTTCATACGGCGCCCAGTGGGCGATGATCCTCAGCGGCGCCCAATCGGCGCTCGCGGGGGATTCATGATCGGCAAGTCGCTGGGCTCCATGCCGCCATCGATCCTCGACATCGCCCCCTACGCCGCCTTCGGCGCCTTCTACTTCCTCGTCTCGGCCATCTGGCTCACCGTTTCCGCCTACCGGCAGAAGGCAAGCGCTTGAGGCTGATGATGGTGCCGGCTGGAGCGCGGCACCATCATCCCTTCGGAAAATGCCGTTCGAACGAGAAGAGCGACGTCGGAAGTTTGGTGCCGCCGTCGAGGGCGAGGTCCGAAAGGATTTCGCCGATGACGCTGGTGAATTTGAAGCCGTGGCCGGAGCAGGCAGAGGACACCACGACGTTGCGGTTGCCGGGGCGAAATCGATGAGGAAGTCCTCGCTCGGCAGCATCGTGTAACGGCAGGTCGTGGCGCGGATACGATGCGAGGCGGCCTTGGGAAGGCGCTTTCGGGCGAAGGTGTCGAGCAGCTCGGTATCGGCGCCGTTGACGGGCGGATTGGGCAGCGTGGGGTCGATCGGCTCGCGGAAATGCGCGTGGCGGCCGATCTTCACACCGTCGGCGCCGATCGCCGGGAAGCCGAAGAAGGAGCCGTTCTCGCCGTCGTCGCGCAGGAAGCAGGTCATCCGGCCCGGCTGGGCGATGAAGCCGTCTTCCGGCTGATACCAGGCGACGACCTGACGGATCGGCTGCGCCTTCGAGACGAGTTCCGGAACGAGCTCGGCAATCCACGCTCCCGTCGCGATGATCACCTTTCTAGCGTGGTAGCGGCCATTGGCCGAGATGACGGTGACGCCGTCCGCATCCGGCGAAATGGCCTCGACCCGTTCGCCGAAATGCAGTTCGGCGCCATCACCAACCGCAAGCTTGAGAAAGCCCATGATCGCCGCCTCCGGGCGGATATAGCCACCCTGCGGATCGAGCAGGCCGATCTCGTCATAATCGAGCGCGAAGGCCGGATAGCGCCGCGCCATTTCGTGCTTGTCGAGCAGCTCATGCGTCAGGCCGTGCATCTTGCAGGAGGCGAGCGTTCCGCTGACGATCTTGCTGTCGGGACGGCCGATCTGGAGAACACCCGTCACCGTCAGGATCTCTTCCCTGAGCCGCGCCTCGAGCATCCGCCAGTTCTCATAGGCGCGCTTCAGCAACGGCACATAGGACGGGTCCTCGAAATAGCCGAGCCGGATCAGGCGGCTGTCGCCATGGGAAGAGCTTAGCGCATGCGCCGGATAATGTGCCTCGATGCCGATCACCTTGGCGCCGCGCGAGGCGGCGAAGGCCGCGGCAGCACTGCCCATTGCGCCGAGGCCAATGATGGCAACATCGAATTCTGCGGGCATCGCTCTCGTCTCTCGCATTATTGCGCCGGCATCTGCGCGGTGATCAGGGATTTCAGCGTCTCGATATCCGCGCCGAGCGGGCGGTCATCTTCGTAATGGGCAATCACCGAGCGGATAGCCGAATGGATCGCCTCGGTTCCCTTGGCGCGCGTTCCGTTCGCCGTCAGGAAATCATGTGCCTGGGCTGCCGCCATCAGCTCGATCGCCAGGATATGCTCGGCATTGTCGATGATGGCCAGCAGCTTGTTTGCCGCTGCCGTCGGATGCGCAAGAAAATCCTCCTGCAGGGCCGAGGTGATGCCGCCATCCGTTGCGGCGGGGGCGGCCAGACGGCGGTTCTCGTTGCTGAGCGCCGCCGCGGTGTATTGCGCGATCATGAAGCCGGAATGGCTGCCGGCGTCGCTGGCGAGAAAGGCCGGCAGGCCGCTGACCAGCGGATTGACGAGGCGATCCGTCCGGCGCTCGCTCATTGCCGAAAGCTGGGCGAGCGCGATTGCGAGGCTGTCCGCTGCGAGAGCGAGAGCCGGAGCGACCGCATGCGCCTCGGAAGAAACGACAGGATTTTCCGGCGTCCCCGAGACGGCGGGATTATCGGTGACCGAAGCCAGCTCCTGATTGGCGACCGCGCCGGTCTGCTCGAAGACATCCCAGGCAGCGCCATGGGCATGCGGCACGGCGCGCAGGCTGAGTGCATCCTGCGTGCGCTTCCCGGCGGCCTTGGCGATCAAGCCGCTACCGGCAAGGCGAGCCCGCAGCCCAGCGCCGACCTTGGCGATGCCCTTGGATGGCCGGAGCGCCAGGACTGCCTCATCGAAAGCCGCCATCTGGCAGCCAACGGCCTCGAGCGTCAGAGCAGCCGCCGCATCGGCCCAGGAAAGCAGACGCTCCGCGCGGCCGAGAGCGACAGAGAGCAGGCCAGTCGCGCAGGCCGTTCCGTTGACGAGGCTCAGCCCTTCCTTGGCGCGTAGTACCAGGGGCTGCAGCCCGATCGCGGCAAGCGCCTCGCGTCCAGTCTTGCGATCACCCTTGATCGTCGCATAGCCCTCGCCGATCAGCACCAGCGCGGTATGGGCATTGTGGGTGAGATAGCCCGCCGATCCCTTCGAGGGCACTTCGGGGATGCAATCATGCTCGAGCAACGCGGCCAGCGTAGCGACGATCTCCGGACGGACACCCGAATGCCCATGCGCGAAATTGGCGATCTGCGCGGCGATGATGGCGCGGACTTCGCGTGGCGCCAGCAGCGGGCCAACACCGCAGGCGTGGCTCAGGATGATGTTTCGGGACAGACGGCTCTGCGATTGCCGGTCGACAACCGTATCGGAAAGCGCGCCGACGCCGGTATTGATGCCATAGGCGCGGGTTCCCGCCGCCACGATGCTTTCGACGATCGCGCTGGCAGTGGCAATCCGCGCTGCGGCTTCCTTCGAGACGGACAGCGTCTCCCCGTCCCCGACCCTGGCGACGTCCCGCCATGAAAGGCGGTCTACAACGACGATGCTCATTGCCCGGTTCCGAAGTGACCGATGAACTGGCGGAAGGCGGGTGTTGCGCCGCTGCCGAACATATCGTCCGGCGAACCGCTGCTTTCCACCAGCCCCTCACGCATGAAGACGACACGGTTGGAAACGTTGCGGGCAAAGCTCATTTCATGGGTGACGACGAGCATCGTCATCCCCTCTTCGGCGAGCGCGCGCATGACGCGGAGAACTTCGCCGACCAGTTCCGGGTCGAGCGCCGAGGTCGGCTCGTCGAAGAGCATGACCTTCGGCTTCATGGCAAGCGCACGGGCGATCGCAGCGCGCTGCTGTTGGCCACCCGAAAGATGCGCCGGGTAGGCATGGCGCTTGTCGGCGATGCCGACCTTTTCCAGCAGCACTTCGGCCTCGGCGATGCACTCCGCCCTGGGGCGCTTGAGAACGTGAACGGGACCTTCGATGACATTCTGCAGGATGGTCATGTGGGACCAGAGATTGAAGCTCTGGAACACCATGCCGAGTTCCGAGCGGATATGATCGACCTGCTTCTGGCTCGCCGGACGCGCGCGGCCATTCTTGTGCACCATGCGGATCTGCTCGCCATCCACCCAGATCTCGCCATCGCTGGCGGTCTCCAGAAGATTGATGCAGCGCAGGAAGGTCGACTTGCCGGATCCCGAAGCTCCGAGCAGCGAGATCACGTCGCCATCCTGCGCCTCTAGCGAGATACCGCGCAGAACCTCATGCGTGCCGAAGCTCTTGCGAATGTTGCGAACGGAAAGACGGGTCACACCGGGCATGGTGATTTGCTCCTTAAGCCTTGAGTGCCGGCGGAACGGCGCGGCGGTGTTTGGAGAGCGAATATTCGAGCAGGGCCATGGCCTGCAGGATGAGGAAATTCAGGATGAGATAGATCAGCGCGGCGCAGAGGAAGACCTCCATCGTCCGGTAGGTCTGCGAGATCAGGCGTTGCGCGACGCCCGTCACTTCCCAGACCGTGACAAGGCTCGCCAGCGCCGTCGATTTCATCATCAGCACGATCTCGGTCGAATAGGCCGGCAGCGCGTGGCGGAAGGCGATCGGCGCAATGATGCGGCGAACCATCAGGAAGCCGGACATGCCGATGGCGCGGGCCGCCTCGATCTCCTTCGGCGAGACGGCGCGGATGCCGCTGCGGAAGATCTCGGCCGAATATCCGGCAGTGCAGAGCGCCAGCGACAGCACCGCGCAGACGACCGGCTCGCGCAGGAACGGCCAGAGGAAGGAATAGCGGATGAAGCCGAACTGACCGAGCCCGTAGAACACCAGGAACATCTGGATCAGCAGCGGCGAGCCGCGGAACACGAAGATGTAGCCCTTGGCAAAACCGGAAAGGATCGGATTGCCGCTGACGCGCATGGAGACGATGACGAGCGCCAGCAGACCGCCGAAGAAGATCGACAGTGAAAACAGCATGAGGGTCGTCGGAACGGCCTTCAGCAGCGTGACCATCGTGGATGTGAGAAACTCGATATCCATCACGCCTGCCCCATGGCAGCCGGCGCCAGGCTGCGGTTGGCGCGCCGCTCGGCGCCGTTGAAGATGCGGTCGGACAGGCTGGTCAGCAGCAGGTAAAGCAGGCCGCCGGCGATGAAGAACAGGAAATACTGGCGGGTGGAGCCTGCCGCGACCTGGCTGGTGCGCATCAGCTCCGCAAGACCGGTCACCGAAATCAGCGCCGAGTCCTTCAGACTCAGCTGCCAAACGTTACCAAGCCCAGGAATGGCAAAGCGCAGAACCTGCGGCATGATGATCCGGCGAAGCCGCATCATGCGATGCATGCCGATTGCCGAGGCGGCCTCAAGCTCTCCCTTGGAGATCGCGAGATATGCGCCGCGATAGACTTCGGCCTGATAGGCGCCGGAAATGATTCCGACGGCAAGCGCGCCGGCCGCGAAGGACGGCAGGCCGAGAAAGCCTTCATAGCCCAGCGATCGGCCGATCGCGGTAACCGCCGACGAGCCGCCGAAATAGATCAGGTAGATGATCAGGAGCTCGGGGACACCGCGAAAGACGGTCGTATAGATATTGCCGATGGTGACCAGCAGGAAATTGCCGGACAATTTCGCCGAGGCGATGATCGTGCCGAGCACGGCCCCGATCAACAGCGCCGTCGCGGTGACGGCCAGTGTCATCAGCGTCGCGACGAGGAGCAGCGCGCCCCATCCATTTTCACCAAAGCCCAGGAGTCCCAGGGTTGCCATAGGTCCGATCCCCCGTCCGTTACGGCAGCAAGATAGCAATGATGACCTCCGGCTTGCGCCGGAGGCCGCGTAGCGGCGGCGTCAGCCGCCAGCGATCATTGCGGGCTGACGTCGACCTTGAACCACTTCATCGAGAGGTTCTTGACGGTGCCGTCGGCAAGCGCCGACTTGATGGCTTCGCTGAGCTTGTCGCGCAGGTCGGTATCTTCCTTGCGCACGCCAAGTCCTTCGCCTTCGCCCCAGATGGAGCCGGCGATCTCTGGGCCGGTGAAGGCCAGCGTATCGTTTGCCGATGCAAAGGCGTTATTGAAGTAGACGGCGTCGTCGAAACCGAGGTCGATACGGCCGTTCTGCAGGTCGAGATCGCGGTCGGCGCCGGTCTTGTATTCACGGACTTCGGCGATCGAACCGAAATTGTCATAGACGAACTTGGCATAGACGGTTGCCGCCTGGATGCCGATCGTCTTGCCCTTGAAGGCTTCCTTGAGGGCTTCGATTTCCTTCACGCCGGTCTGGCCGGGCGTCATCTTGATCACGGCGCCGGTTCCGGCCGCATTGGCAAGGGGGCTGTCCTTGGCCGTTGCGAAGGCTGCGGGCGTCGCAGCATAGGGAACGGTGAAATCAATGATCTTCTTGCGCTCGTCGGTGATCGACAGCGCATCCATGATCACGTCGAACTTGCCGGCGTTCAGCGCCGGGATCATGCCGTCCCAGTCGGAAGCGACCAGCTTGCACTCGATCTTGGCGCGTTCGCAGAGCACCTTGGCAAGCTCCGGCTCGAAGCCGCCGAGCGTGCCGTCTGCATTGGTCATGTTCCAGGGGCGTAAGCGCCCTCAAGCGTAATGGTCGCCGTCTTCCAGTCCTTTGCCATGACCGGAGCGGAGAGCGCTGCCGCGATGGCCGCACCCGCAAGAATGGTATGATGGAATTTCATTGTGTTACTCCTCTGAAGCTCGCCTTGACTTGTCGTCACCCACCGATCTTCGCCGGCTTGCCTCCGTCAGCGTCAGCAGCGGAAGTTGTATATGGTACCATATGAAAAAATTTGTGTTATGCAAGAATTAAGTTTAGATTTTTGGCGATTGATCATCGTGCCCGGGGATTAGGCAATGAAACGCAGCGGCGAGATGAAAAAAGAGCTGGCAGCCAATGACGCTACGCCGCTCTACGCAGGCGTCAAACAGATCATTCTGGACAGAATCCATAGCGGAGAGTGGCCACCGAAATATCGCGTGCCCTCGGAAAACGAGCTGGTACTGGAACTCGGCGTAAGCAAGATGACGGCCAACCGGGCGCTGCGCGAGCTTGCCAATGAGGGCGAGCTGATCCGCATCCAGGGCGTCGGCTCGTTCGTTGCCGAACGCAAAGGCGTATCGGCGCTTTTCGAAGTCCGCAACATCGCCGAAGAGATCGCCGAACGCGGCCATTTGCACGAGGCGACAGTGGTTTCCCTGGCCAAGGCCTCCGCTTCGCCTGATGTCGCCGATGCGCTCGGGCTGGAGATCGGCTCGGCGGTTTTCCACTCACTGATCGTCCACAGCGAGGATGGCGTGCCGGTCCAGATCGAGGATCGCTACGTTCATCCCGAGGTCGCTCCCGACTATCTAGACCAAGATTTTTCGGTGATCACGCCGAACGCCTATCTATCGGCGATCGCGCCCTTGAGCGGGTCCGAACATGTCGTCGAAGCGACAGTTCCGCTTCCCTGGGAATGCAAGCTGCTGATGATCCTGAAGACCGAACCGTGCCTGACGATCCGGCGCCGCACATGGTCGGGCCGGCGAGTCGTATCGACCGCCCGCATCGTCTATCCCGGTCATCGCTACCGCCTGGAAAGCCGCAGCGGCATCCTGCCGACCGGCTAGTTGTATATGGAACATTCAAATGCCGAGAGCGGCCAGCGGCAGTCCGAGTGCTGAGCCCATGCGGCGAATATGCTGCCGGTCCTGATCCTTGCCGCTTTCCAGCGCCACGATCTCGCTGACGGTCAGACCGGATGTTTCGGCCATGTCGTCTAGGGAATAGCCCTTGCTGCGGCGGGCCTCGGCGAGCAGCACCGGGACACCTGTTACACTCTTAAATTCGCTGATATTGGCGGCCATGTTCATTGATGGATCTCCTGTCGGCTGCGGAGAAACGCGAACGATGGCCTGCGGTTCCCGAGCGCTGGCGCTGGTCACAAGAACATGACCGCCACTTCGGTCTGGATGCCGGACTGTCCCTCTTCGGCACGCACCCTCGCCGAAGATCGCAAAGACGTGTACGCTCCTGCCGGCGGGAGGAGCCGCCGAGGAGTTGGGGGATGCGATGGCGTTGATGCATATTCGGCGGCGGGATCTTCCAACAGGGCTGCCGTCGTCATGACCAACAGTCTGGCCGTCCCCTCTTTCGGCATCGCGCGGCTCGTGCGCGAGGAATGGTTTCTGGGCATCGGGCTCGTCACCAGCGCCATCATCCTGCTCTTCGAAGACGCGCTGTTCGACCATTTGACAAACCCGGCCTGGTTTGCCGTCATCTTTCTCTGGATCTTCGCCGCCGTGCTCGGCTCGGCGCTTTCGGTCGTCCGCCATGCCGATCATCTCGCCGAACAACTTGGCGAACCCTACGGCACCTTGATCCTGACGCTGGCGATCACCTCGATCGAGGTCATGGCGATTTCCGCGGTGATGATCCACGGCGCCAACAACCCGACGCTTGCCCGCGATACGCTCTTTGCCGTCGTCATGATCATCCTGAACGGCATGGTCGGGCTATCTCTGCTGGTCGGCGGCTGGCGGCGGCCGGAGCAGCAGCACAACATGCAGGGCGCCAATGCCTATCTCGGCCTCATCGTGCCGCTGGCAGCACTCAGCCTCATCCTGCCGAGCTTTATCCATGCCGACGGCAGCCAGGCCTCGACACCGCGGCAAATGATCCTGGTGGTCATTTCGGTCGGCCTCTACAGCATCTTCCTGATGCTGCAGGCAGGCCGCCACCACCGCTATTTCAGCGAAGAGGGCGAAGCGGGGCAGCCGAAGCATCGCGCGCCTCTCCGGAAGGGCGCGATCTTGCTCCATGCCCTGCTGCTCTTCGCCTATATGGTGCCCGTCGTTTTCCTGGTCGAACAGCTGGCCCGGCCGATCGACTACATCATCGAGACGGTGCATGCGCCCGCAGCCATCGGCGGCATCATCATGGCCGTGCTTGTCGCAACGCCCGAGGCGCTGAGCGCCGTCCGCGCCTCGATCGCCAACAACCTGCAGCGCTCGGTCAACATATTCCTGGGCTCGGTGCTCTCGACCATCGGCCTGACGGTACCGGCCATGCTGCTGGTTGCCCATATTTCCAGCCATCCGATCAGGCTTGGCCTGGAAGGCACCGATCTGGTGATGCTGACTTTGACATTGGCCGTCAGCATGATCACCTTCGCCAGCGGCCGCACGCATATGATGCAGGGCGCCGTTCATCTGGTGCTTTTCCTTGCCTATGTTCTGCTGATCTTCCAGCCGTGACCGGAGCCAGCGACCATGACCCTTGAGCTTCTGATTACGAAATACGGCCTGCTGGCCGTCTTTCTCGGTGCCGGCATCGAGGGGGAAACCACGGTCATTCTCGGCGGCGTCTTCGCCCATCGCCACCTGATGACCTATTGGGAAGCGGCAGCAGCCGCGGCCGCCGGGTCCTTCATCGCCGACCAGCTGTTCTTCTTCACCGGCCGCCACGCGCGGCGCTGGTCGCGCATCCGCAAGCTCGTCGATCAACCGGCCTTCCAGCGCGCCAACAGGCTTCTCGAGCGCTATCCCGCCGGCTTCATCTTCGCCTTCCGCTTCGTCTATGGCCTGCGCACGATCAGCCCGGTTGCGATCGGCATGTCGAATGTCCCGACCGCGACCTTCATGGCCGTCAACGCGGTCGCCGCCGTCATCTGGGGGACGCTGTTCACCGCCATCGGTTATCTCTTCGGACAGGGCATCGAGCAGATCTTCGGCCACCTGCCGCTGCACCGGCACGTTCTCGTTGCCATCGTGGCAGTGGCAGCCCTGCTGATCGGCGGCGCATTCACCTATCGGAGGCTCCGCGCCGCCTAGCCCATTCGCCTTAGCCCGCCATGTTAGCAGGATCGATAGCGGGCTATTGCAATTCTGAAAAATACGGCTTCATATTGTGATAGCTTTGAACCTTGCAACCCTTAGGTTGCCGGGGACGCGCATAGGGACTGCAGCTCGTAGATTATGAGGTGACAGGGTGCGTGAGGGAGGGTCTCAGGGTTTTCATCTGCTTGCCGCGCTCCTGTGTGCGGCCGGGCTTACCGCCTGTGACGGCAACGGCAACACCTATGTCGAGCCACCGCCCGCCAAGGTGCGCATGGCGCAGCCGCTGCAGCAGAACGTCACCAAATATTTCGAGCTGACCGGCAATACCGCCGCCTTCAAATCGGTCGATATCGAGGCGCGTGTCCAGGGCTTCGTCGAAACGATCGACTATCGCGACGGCACGGCTGTCAAAGCCGGCGACAAGCTCTTCGGCATCCAGAGCAACACCTATCAGGCGCAGCTCGATCAGGCGCAGGCGACGCTGACCTCGGCCCAGGCCGCACAGGTCGGAGCCAATCAGGAATATACGCGCCAGGTCAATCTGAGCGCCCAGAAAGTCGGCACGCAGACGGCGCTCGACAACGCCAAGGCAACGCTCGACCAGGCGAATGCCACCATCCTGAACGCCCAGGCGAGCCTCGAACTGGCAAAGATCAATCTCGGCTACACGACCGTCACCGCTCCGTTCGACGGCACGGTCACCGCGCATCTTGTCGAGATCGGCACGCTGGTCGGCGTCTCCGGGCCGACGACGCTCGCGACCATCGTCCAGCTCGATCCGCTCTATGCCAATTTCAATGTCAGCGAGAGCCAGGTGCTGATGATCAAGCGCGAGCTTGCGGCGCAGGGCCATACCTTCAAGCAGACCGATCTTCCCAACATCCCGATCGAAATGGGCCTGCAGGGCGAGACCGATTATCCCTTCAAGGGCCACCTCGATTATGCCGCCCCACAGGTTGACGCCTCGACCGGGACACTGGCGGTTCGCGGCGTCGTGGAGAACAAGGATCGGGCGCTGCTGCCCGGGCTGTTCGTGCGCGTGCGCGTACCCGTCGGGCATGAGGACAAGGCGCTTCTGGTGCGTGACGACGCGATCGGCATCAACCAGCAGGGCAATTACGTGCTCGTCGTCGGCAAGGACGATACCGTCGAGCAGCGGCTAGTGAAGACAGGCCAGAGCGAGGGACGCCTGCGCGTCATCGAATCCGGACTCAGCGCCGAGGATTGGGTCGTCACTGAGGGTTTCCAGCAGGCCGTTCCCGGCAACAAGGTGGCGCCCGAGAAGGCGACGATGGAGATACCGGCAACGGCTGACGCCTCCGGGGCCGCCGCGCCCCAGGCCGGTGCCCAATGAGCCCCCGCCCTCCTTCGGCTGATATTCCCGGGAGGCGCGCATGATCTCTCGCTTCTTCATCGAGCGGCCCGTCCTCGCCAATGTCCTGGCGCTGGTCTTCGTGCTGATCGGCGCCGTGGCGCTCTTCCAGCTACCGGTCGCGCAGTATCCGAATGTCGTGCCGCCAACCGTGCAGGTGACGACCCGCTATCCGGGTGCCAGCGCCAAGACGTTGGTCGATACGGTGGCGCTGCCGATCGAGCAGCAGGTCAACGGCGTCCAGAACATGCTCTACATGCAGTCGACCAGCGCCAGCGACGGCACTTACTCGCTGACGGTGACCTTCGCCATCGGCACCGATCCGGATCAGGCGCAGGTTCTGGTGCAGAACCGCGTGGCGATCGCCATGTCATCGCTGCCCGACGCCGTTCAGCTGCAGGGCGTCACGACGCAGAAGAAATCGACCTCGATCCTCGAATTCGTCAGCCTCACCTCCCCTGACAGCCGTTACGACAGCCTGTTCCTGTCCAACTACGCCGTCATCAACCTGCAGAACGAACTCGCCCGCCTGCCCGGCGTCGGCAATGTCTCGGTGTTCGGCGCCGGCCAGTATGCGATGCGCATTTGGATGAATCCCGAGCTCCTGAAAGCGCGGGGATGACGCCGCAAGACGTGATCAATGTCGTGCAGCAGCAGAGCCAGGAAGTGACGGCTGGCCAGATCGGCATTCCGCCGGTGCCCGCGGGGCAGGATTTCCAATATACATTGAACGTCAACGGACGGCTGAACGAGGCCGCCGATTACGAAAACATCATCGTCAAGGTCGACGACCAGAATGGCGGGCGGATCACCCGCGTCCGCGACATCGGCCGGGTCGAGCTCGGTGCCCAGACCTACAGCCAGTCCTTCATGCAGAACGGCCGGCCGGCCGCCGGCATCGGCGTTTTTCAGCTGCCGGAAGCCAATGCGATCACCGTCGCCAAGGACGTCGCGGCCAAAATGGCCGAGCTCGCGAAGAGCTTTCCGCCGGGCCTTGCCTATGACGTCCCGTTCGACACCACGAAATTCGTGACCGCCTCAATCGACGAAGTCTATGTGACTCTGATCGAGGCCGGCGTGCTCGTGCTGATCGTCATCCTCGTCTTCCTGCAGGACTGGCGGGCGATGCTGGTTCCGGCGACGACGGTTCCGGTCACCATCATCGGCGCCTTCGCGGCGATGGCTGCACTCGGCTTCACGGTCAATCTCTCCACCCTCTTCGCCATCGTGCTGGCGATCGGCATCGTCGTCGACGACGCGATCGTCATCGTCGAGGGCGTGGCACGCCATATCGAGCAGGGAATGTCTGGCAGGAAAGCCGCCGAGAAGGCGATGGACGAGCTGTTCGGCCCTGTTATCGGCATCACGCTGGTGCTGATGGCGGTCTTCATCCCCGCCGCCTTCCTTCCGGGCCTTACCGGTCAACTCTACAAGCAATTCGCGCTCGTCATCGCCGCCACGGCGCTGATCAGCGCCATCAATGCCATGACGCTGAAGCCGACCCAGTGCGCCCTCTGGCTACGCCCGCCGGTGCCGCCGGAAAAGCGCAATGTCTTCTATCGCGGCTTCAACAAGGTCTATGACAAGGCCGAGCACGGCTATGCCCGGCTGATCGGCGGCATGGTCCATCGCAGCGGCCTTGCCGTTCTCGCCGCCCTCGTCCTGATGGGCGTCGCCATCTGGGGCCTCACCAGGCTGCCGACGGCCTTCCTGCCGCTCGAGGACCAGGGCTACGTGCTGATCAGCGCGCAACTGCCCGATGGCGCCTCGAAGGAGCGCACCGACGCAGTGATGGCCGAGGTCGGCAAGATCGCGCAGCGGACGCCTGGCGTCGATCAGGTGCTGACGATCAGCGGCATTTCCATTCTCGACAACAGCGCCAGCCTGCCGAATGCCGGTGTGGCCTATGTCGTCCTCAAGGACTGGGACGTCAGGGGCAAGGAAAAGGGCCAGGATCTCTTCTCGATCTACGAGCACCTGAACGGCGCGCTGTCCGATGTCCTGAAGGCGAAGACGCTGGTCGTCGTGCCGCCGCCGATCCAGGGCATCGGCAACGCCAATGGCTTCACCATGCAAGTCGAGATCCGCAACGGCAATTTCGACTTTCCTCTGCTGCAGGCCACAGCCGATGCGATCGTCAAGAACGGCAATGCGCAATCCTCGCTGCAGCGGCTCAGCACGTCGTTCCGCGCCGGCGTGCCGCAGCTTTCGGTCTCGGTCGACCGCATCAAGGCGGAAACGCTCGGGATCACCACCGGCCAGGTCTTCTCGGCGCTCTCAGGCTATGTCGGCTCGAGCTACATCACCCAGTTCAACAAATTCGGGCGCACCTTCCAGGTCTATGCGCAAGCGGCACCCGAATTCCGCATCCGTCCCGAGGATATCCGCAACCTCAGCGTCAAGGCGGGCGACGGCACGATGGTGCCGCTCGGCACCGTCGTCGATGTGAAGAGCGTCCAAGGGCCGTCGCTGATCAGCCTCTACAATCTCTACCCGACCGCAACGATCGTCGGCGGCTCCGCGGCAGGCTTCAGCTCCGGCCAGGCGCTCGACGTCATGGAACAGATTGCCGATCGCACCCTGCCACCGGGTTCCGGTTTCGAATGGACAGCGCTCTCCTATCAGGAGAAGGCCGTCGGCACGCAGATCTATTTCGTCTTCGGGCTCGCGATGCTGCTCGTCTATTTCGTGCTGGCCGGGCAATATGAAAGCTGGATCCTGCCGCTCGCCGTCCTGCTTGCCGTGCCGCTGGCGCTGCTTGGCACCGTCGGGGCCTTGAGTGCTGCCGGCGTCGCCAACAACCTCTACACCCAGATCGGCCTCATCCTGCTGATCGCGCTTGCCTCGAAGAATGCGATCCTGATCGTCGAATATGCGCGTGAGAAGCGCGCCGAGGGCATGGAAATCCTGGAGGCGGCGGTGGAGGCTGCCCGACTGCGCTTCCGCCCGATCCTGATGACATCCTTCGCCTTCATCCTCGGCGTCGTGCCGCTGGTGCTGGCAAGCGGCGCCGGCGCGTCCGCCCGCAAGTCGATCGGCATCTCGGTCTTCAGCGGCATGATCGCTTCGACCTGCCTCGCCGTCCTCTTCGTGCCGTCCTTCTATGTCGTGCTGCAACGGTTCGAGGAATACAGAAAGCGCCGGGCAAACCCGGCGCCTCAGGCAGCAGAGTGATTACCGGCCCTATTGCACGACGACGCGCACATAGACGCCGCCGCTCTTGGCGTAATAGCCGGAGCCGCAGCGGTAGTAGTAACCACCATAATAGGCGCCATAGACGCACCCAGCCGGAAGAACCGCAATCGTTGTTGTCGTCCACATGACGGTGCGGCGCGTCGTGCGCCGCGCAACGCCGGCATAGGAGAGCGGCGTCAGCGGCCGGCCGATCACGGCTCCGGCGGGTGTCGCGAACTCGACCGAGACAGGCATCCATCCATCCGGTTTCACGTCAGCCTCGGCGAAGAGAAAGGCACCGCTCAGCGCGGCGAGAAGGAACGGCTTCACGTATCTCATTTGACTTCTCCGGGCTGGGTGGGCGCAGGCAGCTCGTCGAGCGATTGTAGCTCGCTCAGATCCACCTTCTTGGCATTGGCTGGAATCTCGATCTTGTAGGAGGCATTGGCGACCTCCGAACCGGTCTTGAAATCGCTGATCTCAAGCGTGTATTGCGGCGCCTGGCCGACATGCTTGCTGGTGATGACGTAGCGGCGCGGGATCGGCTTGTCGCCGGACTGGATCCAGATCTGCCAGTCGATCTCCGGCGTGCGGAAGGTCAGATATTCGCACTCGACTCCGCCGACATAGGCGCTGGAAATATGCTTCGCCGAGGTCACATCCGTCATCAGCAGGTTGAAGGCATTTGCCGCCAGGAGATCGGCACCGGGCGCCTCCATTCCCGCGCCGATCAGCCGGTCGAGCAATTCATCCACCGATCCCTTCGCCTCGATCGACGCATAGGCATCGAGATTCTTGCCGTGCACCGTCAGCGTCGAACCATCGAAACTGACATCGACATCGGCAAAGCCGCCGGTTCGCGTTACCCGCAGCTTGTCCGGCCGTGACAAACTGGCGGTACCGGAGCTGACGAATTGCAGCTTCTCGAAGTCGGGCGTGACGGCCTCGACCGCCGACTGATAGGTGAAGGACATCGTCTTCTGCGCCGCGAGATAATCCGACATGGCCTTTAGAATGGCCTCCGCATCATCCGCGGCCGCCGGTTTGGGCAGGATCAGGCAGGCCGCGAGCGAGCCATAGACGACGAGACGTGCAAGCTTTCCGATGGGAGAAACCGATGACATGGCAATGCCTTCCATTTGGGTCTTGTTGTTTCATCGAGTATCCGCCGGCGCGGATCGGAGATGCCTTCCGTGGCGCTCCGGCATGCAGAATTTTCGGCAGGCGAAAGCGCGGCGGAAACGCGCCGCGCGATTAGCGGGGATCATGGATCAGGGATGAACCTCCGCTCCGCCTCCCCTCGAAGCGGATGGAGACATTAGGCACCGAAGCTAGAGACCGTTGGTCAGCACATGCTGGCAGGTCGGCGACAGGCGCTGAAAATTCTCGCGCAGGCAATTCACCCCGCGGCCACCGCCGAGCATCACCGATCGGCAATACGCCCGGAAATCCGGACCGCAGGTACGGCGCATGACGATCAACTCTTCGCGCGGTGTAAACGACGCCATCGGCATCGCCGCGGGCGCGCCGCCACCGGCCGTCTTGGCGGTATTGGCCGCGGGCGCCGATCCGCCACCGCCGAGCGCGCCGACCGCCGCCTGGCAGGATGGCGAGAGCGCCGCATTGTGCTGTTGAAGGCAGGCAAGCGCCTGCGATCCGCCCGGCGTCACGCCCGAGCACTGCGCCATGAAATCCGAACGGCAGGCCGATTTGATCGCATTCCGCTGCGCATCCGTCGGCTGTCCCGCTGGTTTCGGCGGAGCGGCAGGCGCTGCTGCAGCGGTCGTTGGCTGAGCCGCGGGTGTCTGCGCCGGCGCAGCGTCGCTCGATTTCTTCTTGCCGCCGAGCGCCGAGATCGCATCCCGGCACGCCTTCGAAAGTGACGCGTCATGCTGCTGCAGACAGTTCAGCGCTTCCATGCCTCCGGGCGTCACGCCTGAGCATTGCGCGATGAAGTCCGACCGGCAGGCCGAGCGGATGGCGTTCCGCTGCGCATCCGTCGGCTGCTGCGCGTAAGCGGCGACCACCGGGAGGCACAGAGCACCCGCAAGCGCCAGGGCCGCCAGCCTCATCGGCCGAAAACCGGATTTTTCATACAGAATTATCGCCCGAAAGGCCACAAATTTCCCCATCGTTACCTCCCCCAAGGAAGAACTTTCCGGAATATGCAGAAACGTGGCAGACCAAGGAAATAACGCAGGCCGGACAATCAGAAACCACGCCTCAAGTCTATCTTCGATTATTATAAATTAGCACAAACGGATACTATCGGAAAGCTTGTGAAGGCGTGAATTTTTCTGACAATTACAAGGCGTATATTCATCGACAGCTTGTTTTCTTGAAGACAACAAATACCTGCCGCCGCCGGAGGCAAGGCCGGGGCGGGTCTCAGGAAAGTCCGCCATATGAAGCGCCGGCCGGATCAAAAGGGGCAGCCGTCCTTACAGATATTACATGATGCTACAGGCCCCGGTCGACACCAACTGCTAGCGTTCGCCTCCAGGACATCCCCTTCGAGCAGCAGCCGGAATGTGCAGATGGTAAAACGCGTTGCCCCTATTCTCCTTCTCCTGTTGCTGACGGGTTGCGGGCATCCTGATGGCGTCATGGTGCCGGTCGCGGCCTCGACGGTGGCCCCCGTGCCATCGAAGGTGGAGATGCTGGTGGCGACGACACGCCAGCCATCCGGCGACCCCGCCACGCTCTTCAACGGTGAGCGCAGCCCGAAACCCTACCTGACGCAGATCACCGTCTCGATCCCGGCGAAGCGCGAGGCGGGTACCGTCGAATGGCCGAAGCGGCTGCCGCCCAATCCGGCAACTGAGTTTGCCGTCACCCATGTCTCGCAGATCGATACGATCGCTCAGGGGCGGACGTGGTTCAGCCAGCATACGAAGGGTGGCCATGCGCTGGTCTTCATCCACGGCTTCAACAATACCTATGAGGATTCCGTCTTCCGGCTGGCGCAGATCGTCCATGACAGCAAGATGAATGCGGTGCCGGTGCTTTTCACTTGGCCCTCGCGCGCAGAGATCACCGCCTATCAATACGACAAGGAAAGCACCAACTATTCGCGCACCGGCCTCGAGCAGGCGCTGCGCACGCTGGCCGCGGATCCGAATGTGAAGGACATCACCGTCATGGCCCATTCGATGGGCTCCTGGCTTGCGATGGAATCGCTGCGCCAGATGGGGATCCGCGACGGCCATGTGAATTCGAAGATTCACAATGTTATCCTCGCCTCCCCCGATATCGATATCCAGGTCTTCGCCAAGCAATATGTGGAGATGGGCGGCGCGCCGCGTCCGAAGCTGACGATCTTCGTCTCGCAGGACGATAAGGCGCTGGCCATCTCCAGTTTCATAACCGGCCGCGTCTCCCGTCTCGGCGCGATCAATCCGGCCGAGGAGCCCTACCGCTCGAAGCTTGAGGAAGCCGGCATTACCGCCATCGACCTGACCAAGGTGAAAAGCGGAGACGGCCTCAATCACGGCAAATTCGCGGAAAGCCCGGAGATCGTCCAGCTCATCGGCCAGCGGCTGATGACCGGACAGACGCTGACGGAATCCAACGTGTCGCTCGGCGAAGGTATCACCGCTGTGGTCGGCGGCACCGTATCGAATATCGGCACGGTCGCCGCAACGGCGGTCGCGGCGCCCGCGATCATCGTCGACCAGCCACACCGCGCCAAGAAGAAGGCAGCCGACCAGACGCTGAGCGGCGATCTGGAACCACAGACGCTGACGCAGTAGGGATGTCATCATGAGATGGTTTCTGTCTCTCGCCGCCGCATTTTTCCTCGCCTTCGGCGCCTTGGCGCAAACCGCTCCGCCTGCTCCCGCCGCTTCACAACAGAAGATCGACGACCTCGTGCGCCTGTTGCAGGACCCCGACGTCAAGGCCTGGCTCGACACCAGGGCCGCCGCGGCGCCCCCTGCAGCAAAGCCGGCGCCAGCGGCTGAAAGCTCCCCTTTGGCAAAATGGGAGGCCGCGGCACGTGGCCGCGTCCATGAAATACTGACGGCAATCCCGAATATTCCGATAGAGATCGGAGCTACCATCCTCCGTGTCCGGCAGGATGCGACGAGCCGCGGCTATGCCCCCGTCTTCGTCATCTTCGGCGGCCTCGTCGGCCTTGGCCTGATCGCCGAAGGCGTCTACCGCAAACTCGCCGTCCGTCGCGAAACGCTGATTGGCCGGCTGATCCCGATCGGCATCTTCACGGCGGCGATGGCGATCGTCTTCTTTGTGGTCGACTGGCCGCCGCTGGCGCGCATTTCGCTGCTTGCCTTTCTCTCCGCCTTCGTTGTCTTCCGCGTCGTTGCCGTTCTGCTTGCAGCGGCCGCCTCGACGCCTGCCCTGCGCAGACGGCTGACGCTCATTGCCGGGGTTCTCTGCCTGGCGATTTCGATCGCCGCGCTCGGCGAGCCGCTCGGCGTCTCGGCCCCGGTCACCGATGCCATCAGCTACTGCTTCTCGGCCGTCGTCCTGCTTCTGGCGATCGAAGCCCTCTGGTCGACCTCCGGCAAGACCCTGTCGCGAAAGGCCGCGCTCGCCGCATTTCTCGTCCTGCTCTGGCTGATCTGGTGCGTGAACATGCGCGGCCTCTTCTGGATCGGCGTCTATGCGCTTGCCCTGCCGTCAGCGCTGAACACCGTCGGCCGAATCGCCGGTTCCTTCGTCAGCGATCTCAGCAGCCTTCAGGGCATTATCGTTGTGCGCGGCGCACGCGCGATCGCCATTGCGCTCGCCGTCGGCTGGCTCGTGCTCGTCTGGCAATTCAATCCCGATACGCTGGGGCGCCGCGATCCGATCTTCGCCGCCCTGTTCTATGGCGCATTGAAGAGCATCCTGATCATCGTCGTCGCCGATTTTCTCTGGCAGCTGGCCAGAGGCTGGATCGACCGGACGATCCGTGTCTCGACCGATACGACATCGCTCGCTCCGGCGGATGCCGCGCGGCGGGCACGCTTCCGCACTCTTCTGCCGATTTTCCGCAATGCGCTCGCCGTCATCGTCGCGGTCATGGCCGGCCTCATCGTGCTGTCGCAGATGGGCGTCCAGATCGCTCCACTGATCGCCGGCGCCGGCATCTTCGGCGTCGCCATCGGCTTCGGCTCGCAGACGCTGGTGAAGGATGTCATCAGCGGCGTCTTTTACATGCTCGACGATGCCTTCCGCGTCGGCGAATATATCCAGGCCAAGGATTACAAGGGAACAGTCGAAGGCTTCAGCCTGCGCTCGGTGCGCCTGCGCCATCACCGCGGGCCCGTCTTCACCGTCCCCTTCGGCGAACTCGGTGCGGTGGAAAACATGAGCCGCGACTGGGTGATCGACAAGTTCAGGATCACCGTCGGCTTCGACACCGATATCGAAAAGGCGCGCAAGCTCACCAAGAAAGTCGGCGAGGACTTGAAGGAGGATCCCGAACTCGGAAAGCTCTTCATCGAGCCGTTGAAGATGAAGGGCGTCGAACAGTTTGCCGATTACGGCATCGTCCTGAGCTTCGCGATGACAACGGTACCGGGCATGCAGACCTATATCCGCCGCAAGGCCTACGCCAAGATCCGCGAAGTTTTCCTCGCCAACGACATCTCGTTTGCCCAGCCGATGGTGCAGGTCGGCGGCGACGACAAGGGAGGAGGCGCAGCCGCCGCCCAGGCGCTCAGGGCCCAGCAGGCTGCGGCCACTCCGGCGAAATAAGCCCGTAAACGCAGCTGTTCGCTACCGTATTATACGTCCCCCGCAGCGCCGCTTCGTGCGACTTTCGCCGCGACGAAAGTCAGAGCGAGGGAGAACCAACATGTTGAAACGCCGATTGTTATTGGCGGCAGTTGCCTGCATGCCGATGATCTTTGCCGCAACGGTCTCAGCACAGACGCTGAGCTACGCGGATGCCGTGACCAAGCTTGCCGATGATTGCGGCAAGGACATCCAGAAACTCTGCAAGGGGCTGAACCTTGGCGGCGGGCGCATTGCCGATTGCCTGCAGCAGAATGCAGACAAGGTATCGCCGACCTGCAAGGCGTCGCTGGCGACCGTCTTCCAGTCGATCACCCAGCGCGAACACGCGCAGACCGCCTACCGGCAGGTCTGCCAGCGCGACATGTCGAAGAGCTGCTCGGGCATCAAGGGTGACGGCTTCGTGCTCGCCTGCCTGGTGAAGAAGGAGCCGCGCGTCAGCAAGGAATGCAATCAGGTCATCACCGATGCAGGTTGGAGATAAAGCCATGAGACACAGCATTTCCAGAACCATGCTGCTTTTCGCCGCCGGGCTGCTGCTCTCGGGAACCGCCTCCGCGCAAGAGGTCTCGCAGGAACGGATCGTCAAGGGCCTCGGCAAGTTGACCGCGGCCGCCCCAGCGATCGATCTCGAAATTCTGCGGCAGGAGGCGATCAGCGGCGGACACAAGCCGATGGCGGAGCTTCCGAACTGGAAGCGGATCGCCAAGCTGCCACAGATGGTCGTCGAGATCAATTTCGAGAACGACTCCGTTGCCATCCAGCCGCAGTCCTACCGCACGCTCGGCCTGATCGCCGATGCGCTGCATCATCCGAATCTTTGGGCCTACAAGTTCCTCGTGGTCGGCCATGCGAGCTCGACGGGCGATGAGAAGCACAATCTCGAACTCAGCGAGCAGCGGGCGGCGGCGATCAAGGAAGCACTCTCAACGACCTTCGCGGTCGATCCACAGCGGCTCTACGCCATCGGCGTCGGCGAGTACCTGCCGATCGAAGGCAGCGATACCGCGGCATCGAACAACCGCCGTGTCCAGCTGATCAATCTCGGCGTCTTCAAGAGCAAATCCTGATCACGGCTCGCTAGAACTCTACTTCTCGGTCACCTGCCTGTCGTCCAGCGGCAGGCCGGCGGCCGCGAGGCCGGCGAAGAAACGTTCCTGATCCTCGGGCCGTGCCAGACGCCGGCCGATCTCGCGCCTGACGTTTGGAATGAGAGCCGGCGAGCGGGTCTTGATCCAGGTGAGCTGCGTTGCGGCCTCATCCTTCTTTCCGAGCGTGCCGAGAATGGCGAGCAGCACCAGACGGTGCATCGGATTGTAATCGAGATCGGACATGCGCGACCAGAGCTCGGCCGCCTGCGTATCGCCGCGCATGAAAGCGCAAAGCGCCATCCCGACCTCGTAATAGCCGCGCGGCCCGGCATTCTTGCTGACGGCTTCCGAAACCAGCGCGCAGCCCTTGTCCCATTCTCCGGACATCGACAGGCGCACGCCGTATTCGCCGGCAACCTCGGTATCGTTGGGATTGATGGCATAGGCGGCTGCCCCCGCCCGCATGGCGCCGCCGTTGTCGTTTTCGAAGAAGTCCGCAAGCATCAGCGCCTGGAGAGCGCGCGCATTTTTCGGGTCCAGCTGCACGGCGCGTTGGGCGAGATCCTTGGCGAGCTTCAGCGTCTCAGCATCCGGCTTGGTGTTCAGCTGGTAGGGAAAGCGGAACTCGTCGAGATAGGTGAGCGACAGAAACGCCGCCGCGTTGGAGCTCTCCGGCGCCTTTTCGATGGCTTGCTGCAGGCAGGCTTTCGTTGCGCCATGGGCCGCAAGCGTCAGTTCGGTGCGATAGCTGTAATAGGACAATGTACAGGAGAACGCATCGGTGCTTCCGGCAATGCTGGCGGCATTTGTCTGGAACATGACCCCGAACGGCCGCGCCACCGCGGTCACGATATCGTCGGCGAGGCTGGCCTGGGTCTTCAGGATGCCCTGCACCTTCATATCGGCATCGTAATTATTCGCCCAGATGACGGCTCCATCGGCGCGCCGCATCAGCCGCGCCGTCGAGCGCAGCGTGCTGCCCTCGAGCCGGACGCTGCCCTGCAGCGCATAGAGCGGCTCGGGCGCGGCCTGACCGCTCCTGCTTTTCGGCAGGGCGGCAACGACGACGATGTCGTTGAAGGGAACCAGCTTCTCGATGACATCGTCGGTGATGCCCCTCGATATATCGGAGGCAAGCGTACCTTCCGAGGTGCTTTCGAACGGCTCGACCAGAATGGTCGCGTGGTTCACCGCCGCCGGTGGCGTGGTGCCGCCGAATTCCCAGCCATGCAGCATGGCGGATGCGGCGACGAGAACCAGCAGCGCGCCGCCGGCGACGAACCAGTAGCGGACAAGCGGCCAGTTTTGATCGGCAATGCCGCTGCTGAGACCGCGCCGGACCCATTTTTCCTGCCGACCATCATCTCCCGAGAAGGACGCGCGGGCGGGCTCCACATCCTCATCTGCAGCCTCCTGCCTGACGTCGAAGACCGGTGCATATCCCCCGGGGAACGGTGATGATCACCCGATCTGCGCTGCCATCCGTCAGGTAATAGTGCTCGAGCTCCCGCCTCAGCCGGCCGGCCTCGATGCGCACGCAGGGGTCCTGCTGCGCGTCGAAATTCGCATCACGGCCGAAGACGGCCTGGGCAATGGTGAAAGCCTTGAGATAATCGCGCCGCCCGGCCAGCGTTTCGGCCACGACGAATTCGAGAAACCGTCTCGTCCGCTCGGGAAGACGGAATTCCGGGCTCAGCAAAATGCGCTCAAGCTGCTCCCGTACCTCACCCTCGGCCGGAATACTGCTGGTAGCGCTGTCAACACTTGCACTCGCCATCGGCTCCCCAGCCTCCGATTCCGTACAATTTGCAGCTTGATGCGCGACGATAATCCCAAGTTGCAGCCGCCGCAACGCAGGAGAAATATTAAATCAGATTACTCTTAATAACCCGAATGTGTAGGCACATGCGGTGCAATTCCGCGGCCCAAACGTAGGCTACAGTATCTTACTGCCCTCGCTTCTCCCCGCGCCTTATCATCTTCTCAACACTCTGGAGGAGATGGCGATGACAGCACCTGAAACGTCCACATCCAAACCCATGGCGAGCGCCGAGGAGCTGCGCAAACGCGCGCTCGAACTGCAGCTTCTGGAAATGGAGCGCAACGACAAGATCAAGGCGCGCGAAGCCAAGAAACATGCCGAATTCGTCGAGGATTTCTTCCGCAAGCATATCGGGGAAACCGAGCGCGCCGTCATCAAGCGGCTGGTGATGAAGGCAGCGGCGGACGGCAAATACGAGGCGCTGATCTACAGCTTCCCATCAACCTTCTGCACCGACAGCGGCCGAGCGATCAACAACAACCTTCCCGGATGGCAGAAGACGCTGCAGGGCCGCGCCAAGGAGCTGCACGAGCTCTTCGAAGAGGTTGCCAAGCCGCAGGGCTACGGCCTGAAAGCGATGATCATCAATTTCCCCGACGGCATGCCGGGAGATGTCGGCTTCTTCCTCACTTGGGAACCGCCTGTCGAGGAGTAAGACAGGCATCGACGAAGGATTGGCACGTTGAAACTGACCGAGATCGAGCGAAAGTTCCTGGTCCGCAATGACGGCTGGCGCTCCTGCGCCGCCGATCCGCATGTCTTTCAGCAGGTCTATCTTTCCCGCCGCGACCAGACCACCGTCCGCGTCCGTCTCATCGACGGCACTTCCGCGCTGCTGACCATCAAGTTCCGCAGCGTCGGCTTCACCAAGCAGGAATATGAATATGAGATCCCCGTCGACGAGGCGATCGACCTGCTCACCAAGGCCGGCCATGTGCTGGAGAAAACCCGCTACCACGTGCTCCACGACGGCAGGAACTGGTATGTCGACGTCTTCGGCGGCCCCTATCAGGGGCTGACGCTTGCCGAAGTCGAAATGGCGAGTGAGGAAGATTGCCCCAATCTGCCGCAATGGCTGGGGCGGGAAGTGACGGGCAAGAAGCGCTATTCCAACCGCGCCATGGCCGCTGCGCTGAGGATTCCTCCGCCAACGCAGGGCCATGCCGCCGCCGCTGATATCAGTCGTTGACGACGCTCCAGTTGGCGTCCGGATTGAAATCCTTGATCGCCGCCGCCCGCTCTTCGGTCTTAGGCCCGAGATCGCGCTGATAGATGACGTTCATCGCGTTGACCATGAAGGTCTGGACACCCGTCACCCGGTATTTGACCGGCCAGGCGATCAGTGCGAAGCCACCGGTCATATAGCCGTTGACGATATAGCTCTGCTTGCCGCCGAGCACATTGTCACCCTGGCCCGTCAGGATCCGGTAGCGGTAACCGAAATAGCCCTCCCCGCGCTTGGCAGCGCCAAAGGTGGCGTTCTCGACGAGAGCGCTTGCCGGGCTTTCCTCGGGATAGACATTCGGATCCCAATAGAGACCGTCGAGCTTGCCGGGGCTGCTGATCAGCTTGCGGGCAAATTCCTGGATGCCGTCGCCGTCGCGGTCTTCCGAGACGTATTGATACTGGGCCGCCACATATTCCCGCATCGTATCGATGGTCGCGAGCTCGTTCTCGCCGACACGGCGGTTGACGATCTCCTCGAGGCCGCGCTTGGTATCGAAAGCCCATTTGCCGTCCTTGTTCTCAGTCAGCGGAAACGGCAGCGGCCAGAGCCGGTCGCCGATCGTGACGACCTTCATGCCTTCGAAATCGCGCATCGTAACCTGCCGCTCGGCGCCTTCGCGGATCAGCCCATAGGCAATCATTGCCGCGTTATTGGCACGCAGCTTGTCGGCCTTGAGGCCCAGCAGGCTCGCGAGATCGTCGATATTGTTGGAGACGAGCACCGCCTTCAGCCGGTCCAGCGCCAGCTCGGGTGTGTCGAAGGTCTGTTGCGGCGATGTTGCCCGGTATTCGGCGAAATCGCTATTGGATTGCGCGTACGCTGGGGCGGCTGGCAGTGCGCCCAGCGCCGTCGCAAGGATGAGCGGAATTACGGTCGAACGACGTTTCATGATGTAACTCCCGGGTTGAAAGGGTCTCAGCGGCGCCGGCCGCCGCCACCACCACCGCCGCGATGGGCAGGCGGACGCCTGTGCTGCGCAGGCCGCGATTGCGGGCGATGCCCGCCCATGCTCTGTCCGCCACGCTTGGAGGCGACGGCCTCGCGCCGGCCGGACTGGACATTGCCGAGCGCGCTTTGCTGGCGTGCGCGGTTGTCGGGCCGCGCCGCCATCTGCGGCTTGTTCGGCCTCTTCGCCGCCGCCTTCTGCGCAGGTTTGTTTGGCCGGTTGGCGGAGTTCTGCGGGCGGTTGTCAGGCCGGGCCGCGGCGTTCTGCCGGTTGCCGGCGGCAGCCTTCGGTTGCGGCCGGTCCTTCAGCCCCTGCGCCGTTCCCTTGCGGATGTCGTCTGCGCGTGCAGACATGGCGCGATTGGCGGGCAGCTGGCTCGCCTTGAGATCGGACGCGCGATTACGCAACTGGTTGCGATTGTCGCCCTGCAAACCCGATTTAATGGCCGAACGATCGATCTTCGCCAGTTGATCCCTGTTGATATTCAGCTTGCTGCGATCAACCTTCGTCCAGTCGACATCATTCCACTTCAGCTTTCCGTTGAAGTTCCGGTCGTTAAAGCAATTGTTGCAATCGATATCGACATCGCCGTTCCACCGGCCGCCCCAGACGCCCCAGTCATCCCAGTTGACGATCGCCGCCCAGGCAAGACCGGTCACGGCGCCCGCGAAGAAGAGCGCTCCGGGGTAGTAATAGTTGTCGTAATATTCGGGATAGTAGGAGATCGGCTGCGAAACATAGGCCGGCTCATAGAGCATTTCCGGCGGATATTGCGGGATGTAAATCTTTTCCGGATTGGTCGGGCGGATGATGATGTTGTCGTTTTCGGTAACGACCGTCACCTTGTCATCAGTCTTGATGATGTTCTTCGCCACCGCCTCGTCGCGAAGCTGCTGGATGGCGATCAGCACGTCCTTCTGCTGGTTGGTCAGCGCATCGGCGAGCGACTGGGTCCAGTCGAGATCGTCGCTCATCATCTTGACGATCTCGGGATAATTCAGGAGCGAGATGACGCTGCCGTCCCAATCGCTCTTCGGCTTGAGATCGGCATTCTTCTTTTTCGCGTCGAGGAAGCGTTGCGCCTCGATGATCTGCAGTGGGAAGAGCGAAGCGGACGATATGGCCGCGACGAGTTCATCGGGATAGAGGGCGATCCGCGCCACCAGCACTTCGAGCTGGTCGTCAGTCAGCAGCGCTGCCGGGGCTTCGGCCGCCGCCGTCTGCGCCGGTGCTGCGGTCGGCTTCGCAGCCTGCGCATAGGCGGGAGTGGCTGGGTGCAACGCGATGATCGCGATAACGGACAATCCGCTGAGCAGTTTGCGGGAAATTGCTTTCATCGCTCAAAGACCTCCCTTGGATTTATTGAATGGCAGGCAAGCTCAAGGCGATTTCCGGCCGTTCTCCGGCGATTGCCGGAGGACGACGATCTTCGACTGGGCGATGGCCTCGCCCATCTCTTTCAACAGCGCATCGACGAGACCCGCATATTCCAGCTGCCGTGCATCACGGAGCGTCTCGGGAAGCCGGTCTGTCGTCGCCATGGCCTGTGCCGCAGCGGCGAGATCCTCGCACATGCTGTGGAAGGCTTCGTTCACGTAAAAAAGCCGCTGCACGAGCCGCTTCTGGTCGGGGAAGTAAACCTCTGCCGCCTCCAGCGCCGACAAATATGCAGAACCACCCTCTCCCGACACCATCTCCGCCCCCGCCGAACTGCGCCAAGCAGACATGTGAAATATATAGCAACCGGCTCTGTCGCAGACGTAAAATACGTGATCCTACGGCGGCTGGTTTCGAAAAAGCCTTTGAATTCAATCCTAATCGGCCGAGAAGCGCGCCGTCCCCGCTCGCCCCTGCAGCCGGGACTGCTCTCGCCTGTCCGCCCGTCCTGATCGCGCCGATAGAGATTACGCGATGCTACAGGCCTCACCGGCAAAACGGGTCTAACATCCGCCTGTCGAATAGCGATCAAAACGGCTCGTTCAGACCAGCCGGAGGGAGGAGCCGTGTTTCTCGACTATTTTGCCCTGGGGGTCCTGGTCTTCGTGGTCATCACCCTTTTCTATGCGGTGATCGCGATCCATGACATTCCGCATCTCATCGCCAAATCGCGCAATCATCCGCATCAGGATGCAATCCATGTCGCCGGCTGGGTGAGCCTCTTCACGCTGCACGCCATCTGGCCGTTCCTCTTCATATGGGCAACGCTCTATCGCGAGGATCGCGGCTGGGGCATCCGCCAGGATGGAAAGCTGTCGGCCGAGGCCGAGGCAAATGCCGAAATCGCCCGTCTGCATGCTCGCATCGCCGAGCTCGAGGGACAGACGCCGCAGAGGGAGAATGCCTGATGGATCTGCTCCTCATCCTGACCTATGCCGCGATCTGCTGGACGATCTTCAAGATCTTCCGCATCCCGGTGAACCAGTGGACGCTCTCGACCGCCGTTCTCGGCGGCGTGTTCCTGATCTCCGGCCTGTTGCTGCTGATGAGCTACAACCACCCCTATTCGAGTGACGGGCGCATCTACTTCACCTCGGCCCCGGTCATCCCCGTCGTCGGCGGCCAGGTCGTCGAGGTTCCCGTGACCCCGAACGTACCGCTGAAGAAGGGCGATGTCCTCTTCCGCATCGACCCACGGCCCTATCAGTTCGCGGTGGATCAGAAGAAGGCGTCGCTTGCCGAAGCCAAACAAACCGTTCTGCAGCTGAAGGCCGCACTCGACGCCGCGAACGCGGCCGTCACCGGCGCCGAAGCCTCTCGCGACCGGTCGTTGCAGGCCTTCGAGAAGTTCCAGCAGTCCAACGAGAATTCGAAGTCGAGCGGCCGCGGCGCTGTTTACTCCGAACTCGAAGTCGAAAACCGCCGCGGCATCTATCTGACGGCAGAAGCAGCGGTTGATACCGCCCGCGCCCAGGCTGCCCAGGCAAAGCTCGCCTATGAGGCCGAAATCGACGGAACGAACCCGACCGTCGCCCGGCTTCAGGCGGAACTCAACAATGCCGAGTACGAGCTCGATCAGACCACGGTGCGCGCACCGACGGATGGCTATGTCACCCAGGTCTTTCTACGTCCGGGCATGATGGCCAATCCGCTGCCGCTTCGCCCGGTCATGGTGTTCATCAACAGCGAGGACCGGATGCTTGCCGCAGCCTTCATCCAGAACTCGCTGCAACGCGTGCGCGTCGGCGATGATGCCGAGGTGTCGTTCAAGGCCGTGCCCGGCAAGATCTTCAAGGCGCGCGTTCAGGAAGTCATCGACGTCATGGCGCAGGGACAATTGCAGCCGAGCGGAGCGCTGATCGACCCGCAGGCACCCGAGCGCGTCGCGCCCGGCCAGACGCTGGCACGCATCGAGATCCTGGAAAATACCGATCAATATCAGCTACCTGGCGGCGTCGTCGCCGATGTCGCCGTCTACACGCACTATTGGCACCACGTCGCCATCCTCCGCAAGGTTCTGCTGCGGATGAGCGCCTGGATGAACTACGTGTTCCTCGAACATTGATGCAAAAGGCGGCTCGCGCTTGGGCGGGCCGCAGACAACGGAGATGCAGTGAAACGATAGGAGCAGGCGGTGATAGGCAGTCTACCGATGTTGCGAGGCCTGACCGGCTTCAACAAGGACTGGTTGCGCAGTGATATCCCGGCCGGTCTGTCGATCGCCGCCGTCGGCCTGCCGAGCGCCATCGCCTACCCCGCAATCGCCGGCCTGCCACCCGAGACCGGGATCTATGCCAGCATCGTCGCACCGATTGCCTATGCGATCTTCGGTCCCTCTCGCCTGCTCATCGTCGGACCCGATGCCGCGACCATGACCGTGCTTGCCGCCGCGATGGGAACGATCGTCGCGGCGGCCCCGGCCGGAGCTGAGGTCGACCGTGTGGCGATCGCCGCAGCACTCGCGCTCGGAGTCGGCATCTGCTGCATCGCCGCCAAGCTGTTGCGGCTCGGCATTCTCGCAAGCTTCCTTTCGCGCCCCATTCTCGTCGGCTTCTTTGCCGGTGTTTCACTCTCGATCCTCGTCGGGCAGATCGGCCGTTTCACCGGCGTGAAGATCGAATCCGAGGGATTGATTGCGCCGTTGCTGGAGATCGCGGCGAAGGTTGCCGGGATCCACTGGCCCTCGCTGCTGCTCGGGCTCGCGATGTTCGCGCTGCTGTGGATCGTCAAGGCCTTTCGCTGGCGCGTTCCCGGCCCGGTTCTGGTCGTGGTGATATCCGTGATCCTCTCGGCGCTTTTCGATTTCCAGGGCCGGGGCATCGCCGTCGTCGGCGACCTGCCGAGCGGGCTGCCCGCCTTCTCGATCCCCGCCTTCCAGCATATGCCGCTCGACAAGATCATCCTCGGTTCTGCCGCGATCTTTCTCGTCAGCTTCGGCGCCGGGATCGTCGCGGCCCGCAGCTTCGGATCGCGCACCGGCGAAGAAGTGGATGCTAACCAGGAGCTGATCGGCATCGGCGCCGCCAATATCGCGCCAGGCCTCTTCGGCTCTTTCCCGGTCAGCGTCTCGGACTCCCGTACCGCGATCAACCTGTCGACGGGCGGCGTTTCGCAACTCTCCGGCCTGGTCTCGGCGGCTACGCTGATTGCCGCACTCGTCTTCCTGCACGGCGCCCTTCGCATCCTGCCGATCCCGGCGCTCGCCGCCATTCTGGCGACGGCGGCGATCAGCCTCATCGATATCGACGAGCTCAAGAAGATCTGGCGCATCAGCCGCATGGAGTTCATCTTCGCGCTGATCGCCATGTGGGGCGCGATCAGCTTCGGCGTGCTGAACGGTGTCGTCGTCGCCGTCGGCGCCACCTTCGTCTATCTGCTGCGCCAGACCATGTTTCCGCGCGACGGCCTGCTCGGCCGCATCGAGGGCCGGCACGGCTTCTTCGATCTCAAGCGCTATCCGGAAGCCCGTCCCGTCGAGGGCGCGGCGGTCTTTGCGGTGCAGGGGAGCATCCTTTTCTACAATGCCGACTATGTCCGCATCCGGCTGACCTCCGTCATCAAGGAGCTTCCACCGGAGACCAGGTGCCTGGTGCTCGATGCCAGCGCGATCAGCCAGATCGACAGTACCGGCGCCACCGCTCTGGAGGCCGTGGCCGAGCTTCTCCAGAAACGGAACATCACCTTCGCCATCGCCGATCTCAGCGAGGACAGCCGGCCGATCCTGGAACGCGCCGGTGTGATCAAGGCGATCGGTGCCGAGAACCTTTTCAATGGCAGGGAAGAAGCCCTGCGGACGCTGATCGGCGACATCGACCAGATCGGCCCGGCCGCAGTCGCGCATAACGCACCTTAAACACGCCAGGAGGGAGAGCCATGGAAGAGAACTACGAACCAACCGAGGCCAATGGCGACGCAACGCCCAAGACCAAGGCGAAAAAGAAAAAGAAGGCCTGGGATTACGACAAGGAAATCGTCCGCCTGCAGGTGGAGCTTGCGCATCTGCAGGCCTGGGTAAAGAAATCCGGCGCCCGGATCGTAATCGTGTTCGAGGGGCGCGACGCTGCCGGCAAAGGCGGGATGATCAAGCGGATCACCGAGAAGGTCAGCCCGCGCGTCTTCCGCGTCACGGCACTGCCGGCACCGACCG
This sequence comes from Rhizobium sp. BG4, assembly GCF_016864575.1. NCBI lineage: Bacteria > Pseudomonadati > Pseudomonadota > Alphaproteobacteria > Hyphomicrobiales > Rhizobiaceae > Rhizobium > Rhizobium sp. BG4. Next base: position 1,568,776 of record NZ_CP044126.1, on the reverse strand, counting down.
AGCGCGAGAAATCGCAGATCTACATGCAGCGCTACATCGCCCATCTGCCGGCCGCCGGCGAGATCGTCATCTTCGACCGCAGCTGGTACAATCGCGCCGGCGTCGATCGGGTCATGGGCTTCTGCAGCGACAAGAAGGCGCAACGCTTCCTCGAGCTCGCACCGCGTTTCGAAGCCGCGATCGTCGAAAGCGGGGTCATCCTGCTCAAATATTTCCTGACCGTCAGCGAGGAAGAGCAGGAGCGCCGCTTCCGGCGCCGGATCGACGATCCGATGCGGCAGTGGAAGCTCAGCCCGATGGACGTCGAATCCTACCAGCGCTGGTGGGACTACACCCGCGCCTATGATGAAATGCTGCGGATGACCGATACCAATCATGCACCCTGGTGGATCGTGCCTTCCGACGACAAGAAGCGGGCGCGCATCAACTGCATCTCGCATATTCTGCAGTCGATCCCCTATGAGCGGCTGAAGTTCGACGAGCCCGATCTCGGCAAGCGGCAGAAGCGTCCGTCCGACTTCATGGAAGACCGCAGCGTCCGCCATGTCGTGCCCGATACGACGGCTTAAGCAGCCGGGCGGGGACAGGCGGATACCGGGATGGAGCAGACAACCGAGAACACGGCTCCACGAGCCGATTCAGGCCAGATCTCGATTGAGGCCCGAGTGAGCGATATCGTCCGGCTGGGCATCATTGCGCTCTTTGCCTATTGGACGATGGTGCTCATCGCGCCGTTCCTGCTGATCGTGATCTGGTCGGCCATCCTGGCGGTCGCGCTCTATCCATTGTTCGCCACAGTGTCGCGGCTGATCGGCAACCGGCCGGTCATCGCCGCAATCGTCATCGTCATCGGTTGCCTGGTGCTGATCATTGCGCCGCTGGCGCTCGTCGCCGTGAATTTCGCCGACACGGTACAGGGCCTGATCGGCAAGCTATGGTCCGGCAGCTTCACCCTGCCTGCCGCCCCTGAAGCCATCAAGGCATGGCCTCTCGTCGGCGAACGGCTGCATGAGTTCTGGAACCAGGTCTCCGGCGACCTCGCCTCCACCATCATCAAGTTCCAGGCGCCGATCCGCGAGGTGATGGGCGTGGTCGTCACCAAGCTCGCCTCGATCGGCGGCGGCGTCCTGAGCTTCGTCGTCTCGATCATGCTTTCCGGGCTGTTCCTGACGCGCTCGGCGCGTCTCGCCTCGGCCGTTCAGGTGCTGGCAAACCGGGTCGCCGGCGAAAAGGGTGTAGGATTTGCCCGGCTGGCCGGGAATACCGTGCGCAACGTCTCACGTGGCGTCATCGGCGTTGCCTTCCTGCAGACCCTGCTATGCGGCCTCTGCTTCGTCATCTTCGGCGTTCCCGCCCGCGGAGCGCTCACCTTCCTGGTCTTCATGTTCTGCGTCATGCAGATCGGGCCGGGACTGGTGATCCTGCCATTGATCATCTGGGCCTGGTTTTCCTGGCCGGCGGGGCTGGCGCTCGTTTTCACCTGCGTCGCGGTGCCGATCACCCTCGTCGACAATGTGCTGAAGCCGATCCTGATGTCGCGAGGTCTCTCGACGCCGATGCCCGTCATCCTGATCGGCGTCATCGGCGGCACGCTCTCGCATGGTCTTCTGGGACTGTTCCTCGGACCGGTCATCCTCAGCGTCTTCTATGAGCTGCTGCGCGCCTGGGCCTGGCCACCGGCAGCGCCGGAGAATGCGGCCACGGATCCGGTCGTCGGCCTGCATGGGCAGCTGGAGCGGAACCTCTAGGTTTAGCGCTCGGTGCAGTATACGACGATCTCCTGCTCGATTTCGCGGCATATCTGCTCGTATTCGGTCACGAGCTTCTCTTCCCTTGGCCACTGATTGCGGAAGCGGTCGAGCGCATCGACAGCCAGATCATAGGCTTCGAACATCTCCCCGAGCGCCTCGCTGCTGACACCCGCCAAGAGATGACGGATGTCGGGCAGTCGTAGCATCAGTTTTCTGCGGCCGCGTTCTCGGCTCATGGATCAGCTCCGCGTTCAACGCACTCCCCGTGCATCTAATACGAAGCCAACAAGGCATCAGATCGTTCCCCGCGATCACAAAAATGTATCGATCCGGGACCGAAGAGGTCAAAGACATATCCCTATTCGGGCAAAGCCGTCTGCTGGAAGAATGTCACGGTTGCAATATCCGGCGGCCCGAACCAGGTGGTGAAGAGCGCCGGGAAATCCTGTGCGGCATAGGTCTGGCTCAGCGCCCGGTCGACGGCAGCGCGGAAATCTTCGTCACCCCGCGCCAGCTCGAGGCCGAGCGGTTCGAAGGTGAAATAGCGCTGGATGACGATCAGGTTGCCTGAATTGTCGCTGCGGGCCGCTGCATCCATCAGGAGCGGCATATCGCCGAAGAGAACAGCCGAGCTTCCGTCCAGCACGCGCGTGATCCCCTCCTGATAGTTGGCGACCGCTGTCGCCGTCGCCGCGAGCTGGAAGGTCTTGATCCTCTCCGAAAGCCAGCTCTCGCTGGTGCTTCCGGCAATCGAGGAGAAGGTCTTATGCTCGAGGATCGTTCGCGCAGGAGATCCGCGCCAGACCGGCCGGTCGGAGGGCTGCCCATATTGCAGCACCTCGCGCAGCGCCAACGGCGAACTGGCGCTCAGCAGCGCGCCCGTGCCGCTCGGGAAGATCGGCAGCGAAAAGGAAACCACCTGCCGCCGCGTCAGCGTCACCGGCTCGGCGCCGCAGACGATATCGGCAGCACCGCTCTGGATCGCCTGCGTCTTTGCGTCGCCCGCAAGCGAGACCCATTCGACGTCGAGCTTTTCCAGCTGCAGCTGCGTCTTCAGGCTGTCGGCGATCTTGTTGCAGAGGGCAACGGCATAGCCATCCGGTTTCCCCTGCCCGCCGTCGAAAGAGAAGGGCCTGGCATCCGGGTCGTAGCCGAGCTTGAGCGCGCCGCTCGACTTGACGCGGTCGAGCGTCTGGGCCGAAGCCGGAACGGCAATCGCCAGCGCGGCGGCAGCCGCTGCCAAGGAGATGGCGGCAAGCGCCCAACGGGGATTCTGTCCTGACATGTCTGGTCCTCCCGCTATTGGCCGGCCGGGACGCGGTTCGCGCCGGTGGCGAAACGCGGGGCAATCAGGCCGTAGATGATGAAGCCGATACCTGTGACGATCATGCCGCCGAGCACCGCATCCTTGCCGGAGGCGTAGATCGCAAAGACGCTATAGGCCATGCCGATGATCACAACCGTCGCATTCAGCCGGAATTTCGACTGCGGCACACCCGCGGCCTTCATCATCACGAACAGCGCCGAAAGCGAAATGATGTAGGGCAGCACGTTGGTGACCACCGCGAGATTGACGAGCGCCGAGAACTGCTCGCTCAGCGTCGGCGATATGGTCATCAAGGCAAGGCCGGTCTGAACGATACCAAGGACGATCATGCCTGGGACCGGAGCGCCCATCTCGTTGACCCGTTTGAAGATCGACGGAAACATCCGCTCTTCGGCCGCCGTGCGCGCCGTCTGCGCGATCGTGAACTGCCAGCCGAGCAGCGATCCGAGGCAGGCTAGTACCGCAAGCGCCATGATGATCGAGCCGATCGTCGGATTGAACATCGTGGCATAGGCGAGCGCGAACGGACCGGTCGAGCTTGCGAGATCCGCATTCGGAACGATGCCCTGGATGACCGTCGTCGACAGGATGTAGATGACGGCGGCTCCGAGCGTGCCGAACATGCAGGCAAGCGGCACGTCCCGTTTGGGATTTTCGACCGCATCCGAGTTTTGCGCGGCCGACTCCATGCCGAGGAAGGCCCAGAGTGTGAGCGAAATGCTCGACCCCATGCCCTGCGCGATGCTCAATCCCTTCGGGTTCCAGGCGGCGGCGAAGGTGCTGGAGCTGAACCACAGCCAGCCGATGATCGACAGCAGCCCCACCGGTATGATGACACCCCAGACCGTGACCGAGCCGATGCGCCCGGTGATGCGCGGCCCGCCGAAATTCGCGGCCGTTGTCAGCCACAGAAGCACGATCAGCGCCAGGCAGGTCATGACGGGTGTCGAGGTCAGCACCGGGAAGAAGCCGGCAAGATAGCCGACCGCCGAGATGCCGATGGCAACATTGCCGACGGCAAGCGACAGGAAATACAAGAAGAAGACCATGAAATAGCCGTCCTTCCCGTAGGCATCCTCCGCATAGGCGGACATGCCGCCCGGCCGCTGGTTGAACAGCCCCGCCTGCGCGAAGCCATAGGCGATCGCCATCGAGCCGACGGCCGTTACCAGCCAGGAAAGCAGCGAGATCGCGCCGACCTGTGCCATGTTGGCCGGCAGCATGATGATGCCGGATCCCATCATGTTGACGGCAACGATGAAGGTCAGCTGCACCAGGTTCATCTTCTTCTTGGCCGTCGTTTCGGCTGCAAGATGCATTGTGTTGTCGGTCATGATGACATCCTCCCGTCCCCGCTACTCGCGCACGACATAGGTGTAGAATTTGATCCGCCCGTCGACCCGCTCCTGGAACACGCCCTGGACCTCGTAGTTGAAGCCGGGAAAGCGGTTGAAGGATTCCTCGAAGGCCAGGAAATAGTCGCGCATCGGGCGCGCCCGCTCGTCCCAGCGCTCGCCGGGCACGATGACGCCGATACCCGGCGGATAGATCAGCGCCAGCGTCGCCGAGATGCGCCCGGCCGCCTCTGTCAGCGGCACATAATCGACATTGTTGGCGACAAGCGCCTCATAGGCGAGCTTCGGCGGGAGTGCCGGCTCCGGAAAGCTCTCGGAGCGGAAGCAGAGCCGCTGCAATTGCTTGACGCCAGCCTGGCGGTAGAAGGAGTGCATCTCCTTGCAGACCTGGCGGACCGTGTAGCCCTTGTAGCGCTCGCGATTGGCGGCGAATACCGTCGGCAGCACTTCCTGCAGCGGCGCATCGCGGTCCCAGAGGTTCTTGAACTTCACCAGCTTGGCGATCAGCGTGTTCAGCTTGCTCTCGTCCTCCGCCGGCGTCATCAGGAACAGCAGGCTGTTCAGATCGCATTTTTCCGCCACCACCCGCTGTTCGCGCAGGTAATTGGCAACGACCGTCGCCGGGATGCCGAAGTCGCGATATTCACCGGTCTTGCGATCGATCCCCGGGGTGAGCAGCGCCAGCTTGTTCGGATCGACCATCGTATAGCCGGGCGCATAGCCGGAATAGCCGTGCCATTTCGCCTCCGGATCGAAGCGCCAGCATTGCTGTTCGCGCTTCAGCACCTCGGTCGGGATATCCTCCCATCGCGTTTCCGCGAGGTCGCTGGTGTGCTTCGAGCCCGATATCGACACCTTGTCCGGCACGAAGGGATCGAAGAACCATTGCTCCTCGGCGTCGCCGGCCTTCGTCTCGTAGTGATGGACGAAGCCGCGCAGCTTCTTGCGGACCTCGATGCCGAGCTCGATGCAACGATCCCACAGCATTTCGCCAGCCTTGCCCTCGTGCACCTTGGCATTGACGTCGAGCGAGGCGAAGAGCGGATAGAAGGGTGAAGTCGAGACGTTCATCAGCAGGGATTCGTTGAACCGCTTGTGTTCGACGAACCGGCGCTGGCCGCTGATATGTTCGTCCCGCTTGTGGATTTGCGAGGCCTGCGAGAAGCCCGCTCCCTGCTTGTGCACCGACTGGGTCGAAAACAGGCCGGGCATGTCGGGCCGAAGGTCCGTCAGCCGCATCGGGCTATGTCCCTCAAACAGCGGATGGAAGGCGTTGTAGCCGATCCAGGCCTCGTCCCAGAGAACGTAATCGCAGAGATGGCCGATCTTCTCCATCACCTGGCGCACGTTGTAGATCGTGCCGTCATAGGTGCAGAGCTGGATGCAGGCGAGCCGGAACGGCCGGTCGGCGCGGGCGCGGCTCTTGTCCTGCACCAGCGGATGCGCCTCGATCCGCTGCCGCAGGGCGCCCTCGTCCCAGGCCTCCCAATCGACGGCGCCGATCATGCCGAAGGAATTGCGGGCCGTCGGCAGATAGACAGGAATGGCGCCGGCCTGCACCAGCGCGCCCTGATGCAGCGACTTGTGATTGTTGCGGTCGAACAGCACGAGATCGCCCGGCCGCAGCACGGCATTGGCGACGACCTTGTTGGAGGTGCTGGTTCCGTTCAGGATGAAATAGGTGCGGTCGGCGCCGAAGATGCGGGCCGCCTGCTTCTGTGCTTCTGCCGCGGGTCCCTCATGGATCAGGAGATCGCCGAGATCGACATCGGCATTGCAGAGGTCGTTGCGGAAGATGCTTTCGCCGAAATATTTGAAGAAAAGCTGTCCGGCCGGTGATTTCCGGTAAAACTGTCCGCCCTGATGACCGGGGCAATCGAAGGCGATATTCGCCTCGCCGTCATAGGCCATCATGCCGCCGAAGAACGGCGGCAGCAGCGACTTGCCGTAATTGTAGAGGCTTGAGATGACCTGCTTGGCATAGAAGGCTGGCGTCTGCTGGCCGAGATAGACGAACCCATCGACCTCGCCCGCCATCTCGACGACATCCATATCCGAGATCGTCAGCGTATCGGCCATTGCCCAGATCGGCGTGCGAAAGCCGATCTCCCTGACGGAGCGCAGGAAGCGCCGTGCATCGGGCAGCCTTCCGCCTTCCACGGAGCCGACATAGGCACCCACCGAGGCATCCTCGGAAACATCGGCGGAATAGTCGTCGCGCAGCTCCACCTCGAAATTCTCGGCCACTATCTGCGCGACCAGCTCCTGCACCTGCGGATTGCCGCCATCGGCGACGATCACCACCTTCAGCATCTTGTGGAAGGGGATGGCGACGGTCGGAGACTTCACATCGCGCGGGATCATTGTTCCGGTCCTTCTGCAATGCAGTCGACGAGATAGCGCCGGCCACCATCGGCAGGTGCAAAGCGCAGGCCGTGGATATCGGTCTCGAAGCCCGGGAACTTGCGGTCGAATTCACGCGCATAGAGCAGATAGTCCTGGATCGACTTGGTCGCTGGCGTGATGCGCTCGCCGGGCATGATCAGCGGAATGCCGGGCGGATAGGGAACGATCATCACCGCAAGCATGCGGTTCATGAGATCGTCGATCTCGACGCTCTCGATCTTGCCCTTGACCAGCCGGTCATAGGCATCGGCGGGCCTCAGCGCCATATCGGGCAGCACCGTATACATCTCGCGCTGCGCCTTCGGCACGTCGTCCTTGCGATAGACCGCATGGATCTGTTCGCAAAGATCCCTGAGACCCCTCTTGCCATAGGCTTCCGGATGGGCGGCGGCGAGCGCCGGCAGCGCCCGCGTCAGCGGCGCATTGGCGTCGTAGAGATCCTTGAAATTGATGAGCTCGGTGACGAGCGTGCTCCACTTGCCCTTCGTGATCCCCATCGAGAACAGTACGAGGAAGGAATAGAGCCCGGTCTTCTCGATCTCGATCCGGCGGGACGAAAGGAACTTAGTGACGACGGCGGCCGGTATGCCGTGTTCCTGCATGGCGCCGCTGGCGGAAAGGCCGGGCGACAGGATGGTGACCTTGATCGGATCGACCATCACATGGTTTTCGGCGAGCCCCGCAAACCCATGCCACGCTTCGCCGGGCCTCAGCACCCATTCGGCGTGATTGTCGCTCGGCGTATGTTCGGCAACGGTCGGTTCCCAGACCTTGAACCACCAGCCTGCCGCCGTCTGCGTCCTCACCGAATGCATGGCGCGGCGGAAGCTGATCGCCTCGTCGATCGTCTCCTGCACCAGCGCCCGGCCCGCCGGCTGCTCCATCATCGCGGCGGCGACGTCGCAGGAGGCGATGATGCCATATTGCGGCGAGGTCGAGGTGTGCATCATGAAGGCTTCGTTGAAGCGCGTCACGTCGAGACGCTTGTTCTCGGCGTGCTGGATATGGATCATCGAGGCCTGCGAGAGTGCCGCCAGCAGCTTATGGGTCGAATGCGTGGCAAAGGTGATGGCGCTCTTCGAGCGGGCCGGCTGCGTCGACGAGATGCCGTGGAAGCCGTCGTAGAACTCGTGGAAATTCGCATAGGCATACCAGGCCTCGTCGAAATGCAGCACCTCGACCGAATCCCGAGCGACTCCTTGATGGCATCGACATTATAGCAGAGCCCGTCATAGGTCGAGTTGGTGATGACCATCAGCCGCACCTTGCCGCTCGTCTGACCGGCGAAGGGGCTGGCCGCGATCTTGCGGGCGATGGCTTCGGGGGTGAATTGATCCTTGGAAATCGGCCCGATGATACCGAGGCCATTGCGCGACGGCGTCAGATAGATCGGCGTCGCGCCGGTCATGATCAGCGAATGCAGGATCGACTTGTGGCAATTGCGGTCGCAGAGCACGAGATCGCCGCGGCCGACCATGCCATGCCAGACGATCTTGTTCGCGGTCGATGTGCCGCCGACGACGAAGAGCGTTTCGTCGGTGCCGAAGATGCGTGCCGCATTCCGCTCGCCCTCGGCGATCGGCCCGACATGATCGAGCAGCGAGCCGACGCTGCCGACCGACACCGAAATATCGGATCGCAGGGTGTTCTCGCCGAAGAAGGAGTAGAAGAGCTGCCCGACCGGGCTCTTGCGGAAGGCAACGCCGCCGCCGTGACCCGGCGTATGCCAGGAATAGGCGCCCTCGAGCGTGTATTCCATCAGCGCCTTGAACATCGGCGGCGGCAACCGGTCGAGATAGGTGCGTGCCGCCTGCACGATGGCGCGGGCCATGAACTCCGCGGAATCCTCGAAAAGCCGCATGAAGGCATTGGCGTGCCTGAGCACCGCCGTCGGAACGTCCTCGGCCGTCGTGTCGTCACCGAACAGGAAGATCGGCAGCCGGTCGTTCTTCTGGCGCTTGGCGCTCAGAACCTCCTCCAGCACCCGCCAGCGCGTCGTCCGGTCCTCGGCACCATCAACGGAGACGAGCCAGCAGGATTCGGTATTGAACACATGCACGAGACGGCGGGCATCGTCGTAGGAAATGCCCGAGACGATACGGAAGCCCTCCCGCTCGATCGCCGCCGCGAGATCGCGCATGCCGCGCCCGGCCGCGCTCTTGCCGTCAAAGTCCTCGTCGATAACGGCTACCGGAAATGCCTGTTGGAATTCCATGCGCCCCTCCAAAGCCTGGACGGCTGAGCTATTTCGCCATGGGAGGAGATCGTACACACCGGGGGATGAGCGTCGTTGATTGCAATCAAGACGCGACCGAAAGAGGCCGGTGGTTCTATTCGGCCCATTCCGTATCGGCGGTAAAGGCAATCGTCAGCCAGCGGTTGGCGCTTTCATCGCCGATCGCATCGCCGATCTCGTCGCGCAGCGCATCCCACTGCTCGATCGTCCTGGCAGGCAAGCCTTCGGGCACGATGAAATAGAGCTCGATCTGCGTCGCCCGCCCGACGCGCGCGACATAGGCGCGATGGGAAAGGAAGCCGAGCCGCTGCACGATCTCCAAAGCCACCCGATCGACATGGTCTTTCAGGTCGACCGGAGCGATCAGCAGGATTTCGGTCAGCGCCCGCCGCACCGTGCCGATCGGAAGCGGGATCATGACGAGGCAGACGAGTGCGAGCACGGCCGGATCCAGATAGGCGGCAATCCAGGCAATCGCCGTCGCCTGCACCGCCATGCCGGCGAGGAACGCAATCAATAGCGCAAGGGCGATGCCGCCCGACATGATCCAGGCCTTGATGTCGAGCGAAACGAAATCGGATTTGATGCGCCGGTTCAGCCTGATGCCTGAAAACGCCATGATGGCGCAGACGACCACCGTCGAGGCAGAATAGAAGACCGCCATGCCGAAATGCAGCTCGTGTCCACCGTTCAGGATGCTGATGATGGCGCTGATCAGCGCGTAGACACCGACCGTCATCAGCAGGCAGCCGTTCAGCATGAGCACGATCGGCTCCAGATGCCAGAAACCCATGGTGAAGCGGTTGCGGATACGGCCGGAGCGGGCGTCGCTCTTCGTCGAGTCGATGATCAGGCTGGAGACCCAGAGCGCCAGTCCGGTCATCGCCGCGTCGGCCAGCGAATAGACACCATCGAAGGCGATCGAGAACGATCCTGAGAGAATGCCGAAGACCACGCCGAGCGTGGCGACGACGACGGTGGCCGCGATCGAAATTCTGAGAAACCCCTGCTCGCCCATCCCCTTCAGTCCTCCGGACCAGATCACTGTTGCGCTTACTATAGAGGCTAGCCCGCCCGCGGCGACTACGCATTGATCCGAATTGCGGGCGCCAATTTTTGCAACGACAATCGCGCCTCGAAGGCAAAACCCCTTGGGCCATCAGCTCAAGCGGAGCTCGGGAGGGACGGCATGACCAGCTCATCTGACGGCAAAAGCCTCGGACTCGCCGCCTGCACCGCGATCGTCGTCGGCAACATGGTGGGCTCCGGCTTCTATCTCTCGCCGGCCGCAGTCGCCCCCTACGGCAATCTCGCCATCCTTGTCTGGATCATCATGGGCGCCGGCGCCATCTGCCTCGGCCTGACGTTTGCGCGCCTGGCGAGCCTCGTTCCGGCGGTTGGCGGACCCTATGCCTATACCCGTCTCGCCTATGGTGATTTTGCCGGCTTCCTGATCGCCTGGGGCTACTGGATCTCGATCTGGACATCGCTCCCCGTCATCGCCATCGCCTTTACCGGCGTCATCGTCGACCTGTTCCCGGCGCTCGGCAATCGCGTGACGGCGACGATCCTGACACTCGGGGTGATCTGGACGATCGTGCTCGTCAATCTGCGCGGCGTTCACGCCGCCGGTCTCTTCGCCCAGGTGACGACCTATGCCAAGCTGCTGCCCTTCGGCGCCGTCGCCATCATCGGCCTCCTCTTCATCGACACCTCGCATTTCGCCGACTTCAACCCGAGCGGCCAACCACTGCTGCAGTCGATCGCGACGCTCGCGCCACTGACGATGTTTGCCTATCTCGGCCTGGAATCGGCGACCGTTCCTGCCGGCGACGTCCAGAATGCCGAGCAGACCATTCCGCGCTCGACCGTGCTCGGCATTTCCATCGCCGCCATTCTCTATGTGCTCGGCACCATCGTGGTGATGGGGCTGGTGCCGCGCGAACAGCTGATCCATTCCGTCGCGCCGTTCTCGCAGGCAGCCGGCATCATGTGGGGACGCCCGGGCGAGCTGGCGATCTCGCTTGCGGTCCTGCTCTCGTCGATCGGGGCGCTGAACGGCTGGACGCTGCTGATGGGCCAGGTTCCGATGGCCGCCGCCCGCGATGGCCTGTTCCCGCCGCTCTTCTCGCGGCTCTCCTCCCGCGGCGTCCCGGCCTGGGGCATGATGGTCTCGGCCTCCCTCGCGACGATCCTGGTGCTGGTCCAGGCGATCGGTTCGGAGGGCTTTGCGGCTGCCTACAAGCTGATGGTCGGCTTGAGCACCATGGCGGCCGTCGTTCCCTATGCCTTCTGCGCCCTTGCCGGAAGCCTCGTGGCCGGCGCGACGCAGGGGCGAATGCCGCGTGTCACGGTGATCGAGCTCATCGCCTTCATCTTCGCGATCTTCACGCTCTATGGCTCGGGCGCCGAGCCGGTGCTCTACGGCCTCGTCCTGCTGATGCTCGGCATCCCCGTCTACGTCTGGCAACGGCGCAATGGCCGCGAAACCGTCAGCCAAACGAAAACGGCGCCAGGTGCAGCAACGCACCCCGCCGTTTCCGGATAGTCTCTCGCTGACGCTATCAGCCGTGCCAGGTTAGACCGGCAAAGCCCGTATTGATGATCGTTCCGCGATCGCCGCGCACCATCCCAGCGATATCAGCCAGCGATCCGATGGCGGCCGTCTTGCCGCTGGTGCGGGCAAAGTGACTGGCGGCCTCCACCTTCGGCCCCATGGAACCGGCAGGGAAAGAAAACTGCTCAAGATCATCGGGGCGAACCCGATGGATCGCCTTCTGCGAGGGCTTGCCCCAATCGATACAGACGGCTTCGGCATCGGTTGCCATGACCAGGAGATCGGCGCGCAGCTCGCGCGCCAGGAGCTCGGAGCAGAGATCCTTATCGATGACGGCCTCGACGCCGATCAGTTTGCGATCGGCGCCCTTCTCGTACATCGTCGGAATACCGCCGCCGCCGGCGCAGATGACGATCGTGCGCTGCTCCAGAAGCCAGCGGATCGGCCGGATCTCGAAGATGCGCTTCGGAGCCGGCGAGGCGACGACCCGCCGCCATTTGTCGCCATCCTGCTTGAAGACCCAGCCCTTCTCCCCACGGATGCGGTCCGCCTCGCCCTTGTCATAGACCGGCCCCACGAACTTTGTCGGGTTCTGGAAGCCGGGATCGCCGGCGTTCACCTCGACCATCGTCAGCAGCGTTGCAAGCGGCTGCTCGAAGGGAAGGAGATTGCCGAGCTCCTGCTCCAGCATATAGCCGATCATACCCTCGGTCTCGGCGCCGAGAACGTCGAGCGGATAGGCTTCCTCCGGCTTGTAGGCCGCCCCCTGCAGGGCGAGCAGCCCCACTTGCGGGCCATTCCCGTGAGTGATCACCACCTCATGTTCGGCGGCGAGCGGCGCGATGGCCTGAGCCGCGACGCGGGCGTTGCGCCGCTGGGTGTCCGCGGTCATGGCTTCCCCGCGCCGGAGAAGCGCATTGCCGCCGAGTGCTATGACGACACGCATGCTCAATCCCCCAGGGTCGCGACGAGCAGGGCCTTGATCGTGTGCAGGCGGTTTTCCGCCTGTTCGAAGGCAACGTTCGCCTCGGACTCGAAGACATCGTTGGTGACTTCAACCCCGTTGGTCATGCCGTAATCCTCGGCGATCTGCTTGCCGAGTGTGGTTTCGGTATCGTGGAATGCCGGCAGGCAATGCATGAACTTGGTCTGCGAATTGCCCGACGCCTTCATAAGATCCGTATTGACCTGATAGGGCGTCAACAGCTTGATGCGTTCGCGCCAGACCTCCTTCGGCTCACCCATCGAGACCCAGACGTCGGTATGGATGAAATCCACGCCTTTGACGGCCTCCTTGGGATCCTCGGTGACCAGCAGCTTGGCGCCCGAGGCCTGCTGAAGATCCTTGGCGATCTTCATATATTCCTCCGACGGCCACAGCGACCTCGGCCCGCAAATGCGTACATCCATGCCGAGCAGGCAGCCGACGATCAGCAGCGAATGCCCCATATTCGAGCGGGTATCGCCGACATAGGCATATTTGATATCGGCGATCGGCTTGTCGCTATGTTCGCGCATGGTCATGACGTCGGCGAGCATCTGGGTCGGATGATACTCATCCGTCAGGCCGTTATAGACGGGTACGCCGGCATAGCGTGCCAGCGTCTCGACACCGTGCTGCGCCGCGCCGCGATATTCGATCGCGTCATACATGCGGCCGAGAACACGCGCCGTATCCTTGAAGGATTCCTTGTGGCCGATCTGCGAGCCGGACGGGTCGAGATAGGTGACGTTCGCACCCTGATCGGAGCAGGCCACCTCGAAGGCGCATCGCGTCCGCGTCGAGGTCTTCTCGAAGATCAGGCAGATCTCCTTGCCCTTCAGGTGCTGCTGTTCGGTCCGGGCATATTTCGCCCGCTTCAGATCCCGGGCGAGATCGAGAAGATAGCGGAATTCCCGCGAGGTATAATCCTGCACGGTCAGAAGCGAACGATTACGCAGATTGAAGCTCATGGTCTTGCTCCGTCGGTCTGTTCGTGGATGAAGAGGTCATTAGGCCGGGTCGCGCCAGATCGGGCATGTCATGCAATGCCCGCCGCCACGCCCGCGCCCGAGTTCGGCGCCGCGTATGGTGATGACCTCGACACCGGCCTTGCGCAGAAGCGTGTTGGTGTAGGTGTTGCGGTCATAGGCGACGACGACGCCGGGCTCGAGGGCGACGACATTGTTGCCGTCGTCCCATTGCTCGCGCTCGGCCTGATAGGAATTGCCACCCGTCTCGACGACGCGCAGCTTCGGCACCTCAAGCACCTCGGCGACGACATCGAGCATCGGCCGATTTTCGGGGCGAATCTCGAAAGTGCCGTCGTCGCCCTTCGGATACATGCTGTAGCAGCGGATCTGATCGACGACTTCGGCAAACAGCGTGACGACATCGCGGTCGCAGAAGCTGAAGACCGTATCGAGATGCATCGCCGCCCGGCTTTTCGGCATCAGGCAGCCGATGACGCGCTTGGCGGCCTTGCTGCGAAACAGCGCCTGGGCCACCTGGCCGACGGCCTGATAGGTGGTGCGCTCACCCATGCCGATCAGCACGGTGCCATTGCCGATCGGCATCACATCGCCGCCTTCGAGCGAGGCATTGGCAAACTGATCGTCCGAATCCCCCCACCAGATCTGGAAATTGGCACCCTTGAAGAAGGGGTGGAACTTGTAGATCACCCGCTGCAGCAGGGTCTCGGCGCGGCGTGCCGGCCAGAACATCGGATTGCAGGTGACGCCGCCATAGATCCAGCAGGAGGGGTCGCGCTGGAACAGCGTGTTCGGGATCGGCGGGATGACGAAGTCGCTCGCCGGCAATGCACTGAGCATCAGGGCCTTCGCCTTCACATCGGGCAGATCGGAGATCGCGATGCCGCCGATCATGACGGCGGCGAGCTGGGTGGCCGGCATTTCGTCCAGCCAGGGCCGCATCGCCTCGGCGACCTGCGAACCGATGACATTCGGCGTGATGCGACGGTCCAGCACGAAGGCGCGTGCCTGCTCGTTGGCAAGCGTCTGCGCGAGCAGGTCATGGAGTTCGAGAACCTCGACACCGCGCTCCTGCATCTTCAGGACCATGTCATAGTGGTCCTTCTGAGCCTCGTGCACCCAGAGCACATCGTCGAAGAGCAGGTCATGGCAATTTGCCGGCGTCAGCCGTTGATGTGCGAGCGATGGTCTGCAGACCATGACGGTTCTGAGCTTTCCCACCTCAGAATGAACACCGAAACCACGCATGCGGGTCCTCCTTCCAGCCATCGGGATGGCGGCCGCGCCGCCGGTTTCTTGCCGTCAGTCTATTTTTGCCGGGCACCACGGTCATTGATCGCAGACAAGCCAGACCGGCTTTTGCTGATCCTGACAGTCCTCAGTGCAGTTCGGACGTGTCGGCGCGGCGAAGCTGCCAGGTGCGCCAGTGCGTCGGGTGGACATCGAGGATCTCGCCCGTCAGCGCATTCGCCCAGCCGCCGGGCAGCCGCTGGCAGGGAAAGACCAGAGCATGAATGCCGTCGTCATCGAGGACGGCAAGCTCGATATCTTCTTCGAACGGAGCTTCGACGACCAACCGCCACATCACCGACCCTCCCGACGATGTATGCGCGTCGACCGGACGGAGGCCGTTGTTTCCGCCTACCCCGTTGCCGGACGGCAATCGCTCAATCGATGTAGAAAACCATGTTGCCGTTACGGGCACGCCATGCCCAGAGAATCTGGCTGGGCGACACCTTCTTCGCCTTCAGCTGATCGACGAGCCACTTGTTGGAGCGGATCGCCGAGCGGATCTGCGCCACCTGCTCCGCGCTTCCCGGCGACGGATGGTGGCCTGTCTCCTCCTGCATGCGATAGCTGACGACGGTGAAGCGCTTGTTGTGAAAAGTCTTGATCGACGCCGGCAGATTGTCTCCCCAGTTCATCCGCCGGTATTCCTTGCGGGTCTGTGTCGAGGTCTGCTGCGCGGCGGCGGGCACGACGATCGACGCCGCACTCAAAATGGCGATGGCAAGGGCAAACTTCCTCATGTTCCTGCTCCTCAGGTGGCGTGAACCCATGCAGCCCAGAGTAACGGAGCAAAGGCGCAAAGGCATTGAGCCGGATCAATGGTCGAGAGGCTGAACGAGGGCCGCGTGCATGGCTGAAAGGCCTGCGGGGTAAGACCAATAGAGGCTACGCGATGCTACATCTATCCGTCAGAGAAGAAGAGTAGTCTCGCGCCATCGTTGAATGGGAGAGCCGCCGGGACACCTGTCCCAAATCGTAGGACGAGGGGAATATCATGGCTACCAGCACGAAGGCATTGGACATTGCCGATCGCGGGTCCGTCGCCCCTCACCTCTCGAGGAAGCCTCTGTTTGCGGAGACGCTCGCCCAGAAGCAGATGGACCGCCCGCCCCCTGGCGGCCCGTCTGCGGATTGGCTGCGAAACCTCTACGGCCATGTTCCCGACGCCGTCTTCGTCATCACATCCTGCCATCGGATCTCCGCCTGCAATGCCGCCGCAATCGCCCTGCTCGGTTACCAGGAAGATGAACTGATCGGCCAGAAGATCGACTTCGTCTGGTCATCGACGCCGGGCGTCCGGCTCAAGGCCCGCTGGGCAAGCCAGGGCCCCATGCGCGCCGGTATTGCAAGCGCCAAGGACGGCGCGCAGTTTCCCGCTGCGCTGACCATCGTTCGCGAACAGGGCTTTGCGGCCGCAATCCTCGAGGACTTCCGCACCGAGCATGAGACGCTGCAGCAGGTTCGCGAGCTTCAGAGCGAAATGGCACGCCTCGCGCGAACGGTTGCGCTCGGCGACATGACGCCGGCGCTTGCCCATGAGCTCTCGCAGCCGCTCTCCTCGATCCTCGCCTATTCGCAGGGTTGCGGGCATTTGGTGAGCGAAGACGGCTGCGAATTCGCGGCACTCAAGGAAGCCTTGGCCGAAATCACCCAGCATGCGCTCTGGGCCGGGACGATCGTGCAAAGCATCCGCGAGTTCGCTGGCCGCGGCGCCGGCGAGAAGCGGTTGGAATCCATGCATGCGCTGATCCGCGAAGCCGCAGCACTCGCCCTTAGCGGCCTGGCGCGGAAGGATCTCCGGGTCGATTTCCAGCTCGATGCAAAGAGTGACGCCGTCATTGCCGATCGCGTGCAGATCACCCAGGTGCTGACGAACCTGTTGCGCAATGCCGCGGAAGCTGCCGACGGAGTTCAGGAGCCCGAGATTACCGTGACGACACGGACCAGCGATCGCAGGCGTCTCGTCGTCGAGGTCTCGGACAACGGCTGCGGCATCGCGGCCGAAATCGAGACGATGCTGTTTCATCCCTTCGTGACCAGCAAGCCACGCGGCCTCGGCATGGGGCTGGCGCTCTCCAAGCGGATCATCGAGGCCCATGGCGGGCGCATTACGGCCCGGCGGGGATTGCAGGGCGGCTCGGTACTTTCCTTCTCGCTACCCATCGTGGAGATCGGCCAGAATGGCAAACGACCTTACGATCCATCTCGTCGATGACGAGGAGGCACTCAGGCGGTCCCTGACCTTCATGCTTGTTTCCGCCGGCTTTGCGGTACGTACGCATAGTTGCGCGCGTGCCTTTCTCGATCTGCTGCCCCTCTCCGGAAGAAGCTGCCTGGTGACGGATCTGCGCATGCCCGGTATGGATGGCATCGAGCTGATCGGCCAACTGCATCAGTTCCGCATGGATATCCCCACAATCGTCATCACCGGGCAGGGCGACATTGCAGCCGCCGTTCAGGCAATGAAAGCCGGCGCTGTCGACTTCCTCGAAAAGCCGGTGAAGGAAGAGGCGCTGATAGCAGCCATTCATGCGGCGACTGGACAGGCACGTCCAAGCCGCGCAACGCAGGGACCCGACAGCGTCACCGCCAGGCTGGCGCAACTGACCACCCGCGAGCATCAGGTTCTCGTCGGCGTGCTCGATGGCCTGCAGAACAAGATGATCGCCTATCACCTCGGCATCAGCGCCCGCACGGTCGAGGTCCATCGCGCCAATGTCCTGGCCAAGATGGGCGCGCGCAATCTGGCGGAATTGATGCGCATGGTCATCGCGACCGGCGTGGCCGCCTATCCCCTCGAAGGCCGCAAGGCGACGCCAGCCAACGGCTGGCCGAACTAGCGCAAGCAACTCCGAAAGCAAATCTTGCAACCAGCGGCATGTGCGATATGATGCCTTAGACAATGCTTAAGTAATTGCATGATCTTGCGTTGTAGGGGCGATCATGACGAGTGCAAGAGCGACTGCCTATAGCCGTCTTGGGCCGACGGCTGACGAAATCTGCGAGCAGGTCGAACGAATTCTCGCCAGCGAGGAATTCCACGCGGCCAAGCGCGGGCGAAGCTTTCTGGAATTCGTCGTCAACGAGACGCTGGCCGGACGGTCGGAATTTCTCAAGGCCTTTACAATCGCCAATGTGGTCTTCGGCCGGGAAGCCTCCTTCGACCCGCAGAACGATCCCGTTGTGCGCATCGAAGCCGGCCGGATCCGCAAGGCGCTCGAGCGCTACTATCTGGTGGCCGGACGCTCGGACAGCGTGATCGTCACCGTCCCCAAAGGCGGATATGTCCCGCATTTCGAATATGCCACGAGCGCTCCGGCGCCGCTGCCGGTCAAGCAGTCTGAACGGGCGCTGCCGCCTCAACACGAGAGCCGCGAGAAGCCGGTTTCCGGCAGTACGCATCCGGTAAGGCTCACCCTTCTTCATCTCGGAGCATGCGTCGCGGCGCTGCTGGTGCTCTTCGCCGCCGTGCTCGCATTTCTTCTGCCCGCACGGCCGAATGCACAGGCCGCCACCGCAAGCCCGAAGGTGATGGTCGAACTCTTCGCCGAGGCCGACCGCGACGACACGCGCTCCGATATCGCCCGTGGCCTCCGGGACGACGTCATCGGCCAGCTGGCACGGTCCCGCGGCATCGTGGTCGTGGCGGATACGCTGCGTGACGACAGTATCGCCGGTGCCGATTTCACGCTCCAGGGCAATGTCCAGCTGGATGGAAACAGATTGCGCGCCGCGGTCCGGCTCGTGCGCCAACAGGATGGCGCGGTCATCTGGGCCAACAATTTCGATGCCAACCTCGGCGTCCAGAACAAGCTCGCGGTGCAGGGCCAGATCGCGCAACAGATTGCCGGCGCCATCGCCGAGCCTTTCAACGCCGAGGGCATGGCCCCGACCGCGCAGAGAGGCGATCAGAGCACCTATGCCTGCACGCTCGCCTATTACAGCTACCGGCAAAATGTCACCGCCACCAGCCACAGCGTTGCACGCAACTGCCTGCAGAATGCGACCCAGCGCTATCAGGACAATGCCACGTCCTGGGCGCAGCTCTCGATGATCTATCTCGACGAAATCCGGTTTCGCTACAAGCTCGGCACCCCGGCCTCGCCGGATGCCTTGCGGATGGCAAGCAATGCGGTGAACCGCGCTGCCGTGCTGGCCCCGTCAAGCCCGCGTACGCTGCAGGCGCTGATGATGGTGAGCTTCTTCCGCGGGGATGTCGACAGGGCGCTGCAAGCCGGAACTGCAGCCTATGCGGCAAACCCCGACGATGTCGAAGTCGCCGGTGAATATGGCATCCGCTTGGCGATGTCCGGCAAGTGGCAGACCGGCTGCGAGCTGCTGTCGATCGCGCTCAACCGGGGCATCGGTTCGAAAGGCTATTACGAGGCCGGCATGGCGCTCTGCCAGCTGATGAGGGGCGATGTCGCCGATGCCGAGCAGTGGTCGCGCAAGTCCGATCTCGAAGCCAATCCCATGCACCATCTCGTGCTGCTCTCCATTCTCGGCGCCGCGGGAAAGACGGACGAAGCGCGGCAGGAGACCGATTGGCTGACCCTCCACGCACCGGGGCTGATGCGCAACATCGACGGTGAAATTTCGCTTCGCCTGCAGCGGCCGGAAGACCGGGAACGGTTCTTCAGCGGCCTACGCGCGGCAGGTGTCGATCCGGCAGCGATACCCTCGCAATAGCACTCACGACTGCGGGCGCAGACCGTTGAGCTTGCCGCTGCCGGAAATCTCCGTGACGATATCGGCCGCGATGTCATCCTCGATGTCGAGGATCGCCTGGCCATCGAGATTCCGGTCATATTGATTGGCCCATATCACCGCACCATTGGAAACGTTGATCAGCCGCACATGCAGCCGCAGGACCGTGCCCTCGACAAGCGCCCCGCCTTGCAGGCTGAGAAGCAGCCCGCCACCGTCCAGACCAGCGCGGCCGGGCGCAAGCACCACGATATCGGTAACCTTCGTCAGCCGGGCGATCACCTGATCGGTCAGGCCCTTCGCCAAGTCCTCGCCGCGCGCCGTGCCGCCGAGCGCATCGAAGGGCTCGACGGCAATCCGGATACTGGCCGCCGTCGTCGATGCGGTCGAGAACGGCGAGGTCTTCGGTGGAGAGAGATAGGCCTCAAGCGGGCGGATGAGCGCCAGAACGGCCATCACGCCAAAGAATGTCGGTACGCCGATCGGCAGCAGCAACTGGCGCAAGCGGAGCGGAGGCTCGCCATCATGGCTCTGCGCCTTCGAGCTGCCCGGCAAGCTCATCATATTGTCGTCATTGCCTGAGAACTGCGGCGAATAGCTGCCCTTGGGGATGGTGACCCGGATCGGGTCCTGGCTGCCACAGACGAGATAGTAGCGCTCCAGCGCGCGGCGGATGCGCCCCGCCTCGATGCGGACCACGGGATCGCTCTGCGCATCGAAGGATGCGTTGCGTCCGAACACCGCCTGCGCGATCGTATAGGCTTTCAGCTGGGCGCTGCGCCCTTCCAGCGTTTCCTCGACGATGTATTGCAGGAAGCGCCGCCCGCGCTCGGGCGCATGGAATTCCGGGCTCGCGAGGATCCGCTCAAGCTGCGCACGGATGCCTTCGGGGTTCCCGGGTGCGCGGTCTTCCCCTCCGTCTACAGATGACATCGAGATCTCCGCCATATCTCCGTATCGCCTTCATCAAGGGGCATAGCCTTATACACCCACCGCGCATTCCGGGCTTCCGTAGCAATACGTAAGGGGTTTCTCGAATACCGGAGCGAGCCGCCTTTCCCTATTCTGCGGGTCGAGATGGGGGTGATGCCATGCTTCATGACCAGACGATCGGAGACTATGCAGCGGGCGGGCGGCACTACCCGCCTGCGCCAGCGAGAGATCAGTCGATCCGGCTAAGGCCCGACGAAACGATCTATAGCGAAGGCGAGCACGCCCGCGCGATCTATCAGGTCGAAACCGGCGCCGTCAGGATCTATCGCCTGACGCCGAGCGGCCAGCGCTACATCCTGTCCTTCTGCGGCAAGGGCGAATGGTTCGGCCTCGAAACCGGCAATGTCAGGACGGATTTCGCAGAGGCCGTGTGCGAGACGTCGATACGCCCCTTTCGCGCCAGCCAGAGTACCGCCGCGCCCATCGACCTGCTGCATATCGCGCTGACCAACCTGGCCAAGGCGCAGCACAAGCAGCTGGTCATCACCGAACAGAGCGCGCTGAAACGGGTCGCGGCCTTCGTCTTCGAAATGGCCGAGCGCCATCCGGGCGCCCGCGAGTTCGACATGATGATGTCGCGCAGCGATATCGCCGACTATCTCGGCCTGACGGTGGAGACAGTCGCCCGCTGCTTCACGAAGCTCCGTGAAAAGCATGTCCTTTGCCTGAACGGCAAACTGCAACGCATCGTCCGTCTTCTGGACCGGGATGCACTCATCGCCTTGACGGTCTAGCCCGCCGTATCCGGGCATTTGAAGAAAGGGATTACCTATGACGCCCGCATCCCGCCATCTCTCCCGCCAATCGGCCTGCACGCTGCTCGCCGGCCTTCTTGCACTCGCCGCCCTGCCGATCTCGACGGCGCGAGCGGAGGACAATCCCTTCGGAAAATTCCCCGTGCTGATCCAGTGCAAGCAGAACGACACCTACCACGCCTTCTACATATCGCGCGTCTCCAAGGACGGCGTCGCGACCTATGTCGCCTCCGAGCGGATCGGCGGCACAATCACCCTTGGCGGCGAGGCCAAGGCCATCGGCAGCAATGCGGCCGGCACCTGTGTCGGCAAGACGCTGGCGGAACTTCGCGCTGACGGTCAGGCCTTTGATCTGAAGCAATAGGCATAGAGCGCCGAATGACAAAAGCCCGCCAGAGGCGGGCTTTCCTGTTTTGCTACCACGCGGCCATCAGGCCGCCTTGCGCTTGGCCTGACCCTGCTCGCCGGAGAAGCCGGACATCAAACCTTCGAGGATCGTCGCCTCATGGGCCAGTGCGTCGGTAGCGCTGAGCGACTGCTGGACCATCGTTGTGTTCTGCGCCGTCAGGCTATCGATCTGCACGATGATCGTATCGAGCTCGGCAAGCCCGGCCGCCTGCTCCCGCGCGCCTGAAATGATCGTTTCGATATGCCGGCTGATCTCGGCAACCTCAGCCGCGATATGGCCGAGCGCGTCGCCGGTCTGGTCGACCAGCGCGACACCCTGCTTCACGTGATCACCCGAAGCGGTGATCAGCTGCTTGATCTCCTTGGCGGCGTTTGCGGAACGCTGCGCCAATTCCCGCACCTCCTGGGCAACGACCGCGAAGCCCTTGCCAGCCTCGCCCGCACGGGCGGCCTCGACACCGGCATTAAGAGCCAGAAGGTTGGTCTGGAATGCAATTTCGTCGATGACGCCGATGATCTGGCCGATTTCTTCGGAGCTCTTCTCGATGCGGTCCATGGCGCCGACGGCGCTGGTGACGATGCCCGCCGAGCGCTCAGCCGCTTCCTTGGCGTGGCTGACGAGACCGCCGACCTTCTCGGCGACCGTTCCCGTCTGGCCGACGGTGCCACGGACATGGGCAACTGCATTCGTCGCGCCTGCAATCGAGCCTGCCTGGCGCTCCGAACGCTCGGAGAGTTCGCCCGCCGCGGCGTTGAGATCACCGGCCTCGCGGCGAACCCGCTGCGTGACCTGGCTTGCCTGGGTGATGACGGCTTCGAGATTGTTGGCCGACTGATTGAACGAGAGCCTGAGATTGTCGAGCTCACCGGCAAAACGGCCATCGATACGGGTTCCCAGATATCCGTCCGACAGCTTTTCGAGCGCGCCTCTGAGGACGCGGATGGCGTGATCCGTTTCCTCGGCGGCGATCCGCTTTTCCGCCTCGCGCTCGGCGCGCTCCGCATCGGCCAGCCGGTCGGCGGCCTGG
Source organism: Rhizobium sp. BG4 (assembly GCF_016864575.1). NCBI lineage: Bacteria > Pseudomonadati > Pseudomonadota > Alphaproteobacteria > Hyphomicrobiales > Rhizobiaceae > Rhizobium > Rhizobium sp. BG4. The sequence continues at coordinate 1,545,992 of NZ_CP044126.1, read as the reverse complement.
GCGCGCTCGCGCGTCTCGCGTTCGCTGGTGCTGGCGTTGTTGGCGGCGTCGAGCGCTCCCTCGGCGGAGACGAATGCGTTGGAGATCGAGCTCGTCAGCGAGATCAGCGCCGCCGACTGAATGGCGACGATCGCCGCATGGAGCAGTACGCGGCCGAAATCGGAGGCTCCCGGGAAGACCAGCGCGGGGGCAACCAGATAGAGCAGCGTGTGGTGAATGATGGTAATGCCGCCAAAGGCGACGACAGCGCGCCAATCGAGCCAGGCCGCGCAGATCGCCAGAACGGCGAAGAAATACATATGTATGTCCGACTGGAGGATCGAACCCTCGAAGGCATAGACGATCATCGCCACATTGACGGCGTGAGCCATGGACGTCACGAGCCGCGTCACCGGCCCGGTGCGATCCTGCAACCAGCAGACCGAAGTCATCGCCAAGACTGCAGCGCAGACGATGAAAGCCGTCCAGTCGAAACCATTGCCGCGCAGCACCGGCACCAGAATGGCGATGCCGGCATTGATCCAGAGGAGCCCAAAAATGACGGGCGAGACACGCAGCCGGAAGGCATGAAGCGAGTTCATTCAGGTATCCTTTTGGAGGCAGCCCACGGCAAGGGCGTGATTGAGAACGAGAAAGGCGCCGGCAGCGCTCAGTTTGCGAACGAAATCCGGCGCGCTCGAATGCGCAACGGCAATCCAGCCGAAACGTCCCGGCGCGACGAAGGACCCGCCTGCCCTGCCGATCAGCTCGACGACCTGACCTTCAGACTGTCCGGGCTTGCCGACAACGAGCACGAATCCACCGCGCGGCATCGCCAGGGCAAATGCCAGCAACGCCAGGAAAATCGTCCCATAGACGCAAACAGCAAGCAATCCGCGTCGGCCGAGCGAGGCATCGTGATAGCGCGCGTTCGAGAGGGTTGGCGTTGGCATCTTGGTTCGGATGATCGTATCTGATTGCTGGCCGGTGCCGCCTGCGGGGTTGCAAATGGCGGAGTGAAGGTGTGGATCGACATGGCCAAAAACGCCGGCCGCACTGCTGCCGAACCACAACCATTCACGACAATTATTCTAAATAAGGTAGTATTAATTTAGCGTTTACGCTACTTGCAAGTATTGCGAGGTATCAGCCGCGGTTACATCAATAATACTATCGCTATACGTGCTTTCGGGCGTATCTACTAAACCCACCGGCTGAATGCGACTATCGTGCCGCCGCCTGCCTCGCGCACTTGCACAACTCGTCCCTGGTCTGCGATCCGCCTCAATCAGCCGGCCCCGGTTGCCAATTCGTGCAAATCAGTTCACGCTAATCTTCATCCAATATTTGCGAGGACGTGACGATGATAACCTTGTCCGCAATCTCTGCAGTTTTGGCCCTCGCCGTCGTGTTGTGTTTCATGGCGATCGCCCCGATTGAAGCCGACGACCGGTAGCCGGCGCCGCCTTTGAGCGATATTTCCAGGCCGTTTGTCACCGAAGACGATCCTGACCGACCCATCCGATGCCAGGATGCCTTGCAGCTTGCATTCCGCGAACTGGTGGACCACGCCGTCGATAGCGGCTGGAAGGAAGCCGAAGTGCTCGCCGGATTGCGGGAACTGGCCGAGCACCAATCCCTGGCGCTTTCCTCAAGCGAGAGAACCGAGGCCCTACTGCGCGCCTTGAAACAGCTCACGTAAGCCTCACGGCGGCCGGAGAAGCCCTGTCACGCCGGCGTCACGCGACACATCGGACCCTTTGTGGTTGGATAATGCCAGAGAGCTAGTGATCCTCTTTTTTGTTGCGAGTGAGGAAGAGATGGCAAACAGACGCGCAAACAGCGTGCGTGTTCCAAGACCGACGTTCCGCCAGCGGCCGAAGGCCCCGGTCAAGAACGTCCCGCCGACACGCAGACCCGACAACGATAGCGAGACAGAGGTTCTCTACGACCTCCTGGATTATCTTGCCGAGGACGAGGACGCCCTGGCCGCTTGATCGCGCCGGAGGCTGGCCAGGCGTACAAGCGCCTACTCTCGCTAATGTATGAACGGTGGGGGCAGAAAGATAATCAGCCATTCACCACTGTTCGAAAGTATATCAGCACATTCTGACAAGACGGATTGATTTTTGCTGCCGGAGCCCGTTCTCTTGGAGAGCAATAGGGTGGGTGGCGTATGCAGAGATATCAGGTTCAACATCTCGAGAACGGAAGCTGGGCAGTCATCGACGGCAAGGATGGCCGCGCCATCGACGAACACGCCGGGCAGCCGGCGAGAACGAGATTACAGGCGCAGGCCCTGGCCGATTTTCGCAATGGCATCAGCACCCCGGTCCATGAGCGCACGGCATCCCGCCTGCAAAAGCTGCGCCTCGCCTGGGGCATGATCACCGCAAAGCGCACCGCCTGAGCGGCGCTGCCCTCTCGGCAATTGTCTAGAATGTCTTCCTTGGAACAGGACCGGATTTACGCCGCGTCGAGATCGCCCGCCGGGCGGTGGGCGACGAAGCGGTTTCGGCCGGAGGTCTTGGCGCGATACATCGCCTTGTCCGCCTCTTCGTAGAGAGAAGCCGACGTCGATCCGGGGCTCGCCCAAGCGATACCGACGGATGCTCCGAGCATGATGCCGTCGCCGGTATCCCATTGCAGGGCGGCAACGATGCGTGCCGCGGCAGCTTCGATCTGGTGGATGGAGGCGCCGTTGTAGATGACGGCGAACTCGTCGCCGCCGACCCGCGATACCAGGTCGGCGTTCTCCGCCGCAGCGCTCAGCCGGTTTGCCGTTTCGACCAGGCAGACATCGCCCGTCTGATGCCCGAGGATATCATTGACGCGTTTGAAGCCGTCGAGATCGACGAGCAGCAGCGCGCAGCCTGTTTCCGAGGCGCAGAGACCGCCAAGGCGTTCATGAAAGCGGAACCGGTTCGCGAGTCCGGTCAGGTGGTCGAAATCCGCGCGGCGGCGGATTTCTTCGAGCAGCATCACCTCTGCCGTTACATCCTGTTTCAGGCCCGAGACACGGACGGGCCGGCCGTCCTCGCATTCGACGGTCGCGGTAATCCTGATCCAGCGGCGGTTACCCTTGCGGGTGACGATCTCCGCATCGAGCGAGAAGCCGCCCTGCTGCTCGATCGCATCGCTGCGCAGCCGCTGAAGTTCGAGGAGAGCGGCGGGAGAATACATGGCAACGATCTCGCTTCGCACGAGCGGCGTGCCCGGTTCGATATCGAAGAGTTCGTAGACCATGTCGGTCCAGGAGAGACGCTCATCGGCGAGATTGCATTCCCATACGCCGATGCGGGCGGCCTTCGAGCAGCGGTCGAAGACCTGCTTGAGGTGATGAACGTCGTTGGCCAGTTCCAGCCTGTTGATGTTGCGATCGTCCGAGCGGCTTCCGATCTTCTTCACCAGGGACGACAGCAGCATCACATTCCTCTATCCGCAATTGTCTGGCACAGCCTGACACAGATTCATTGACGCCCCGTTATCCCTCGGCAGCGCTCACGCGATCGTGGCTGGAACAAAATCGCCAGCCTCTCCGTTCATTTGCGATAGGTGAATGGAGTGGCAAATGAAGCCGGCAAGGAAAATTCTGACAGCATGCGCCGTGACTGCGGTCATTGCCCTGTCGGGCGCGCCTTCCGCCTTTGCTTTCAGGATTTCTCCTCCGGCAACGGCAGGCAGTTCCGACAACAACGCCGCGGTAGCGGCTTACTCCTCTGGGACGAGCAAGGCGGCGGAGCCGGAGAGCTGGCTGCTCTCTCCTGCCGAGATCGCGCATATCAAATGGTGCGCGCAGCGCTTCCCATCCTATAACCCGACCGACAACACCTATACGGGTCCGCAGGGCAAGGACGTCACCTGCCATTCGCCGGGCTGATCACGGCCGCGGCCGGGACAGGACGAATGCGGCGCAGGCGAGCAGCGCAAGCCCGACTGCGACAGCAGGGATCGGCGACGGGTGCGACGTTGCAAAGAAGATCGCATAGCCCGAGGCCATGCCGAAAACAGCGAGCAGCTTCGACGAGTGTGAAATCGCGCCGCTGTCGCGCCAGTCCCTGAGCGGCGCGCCGAACCGGCTGTTGATCAGCTTTGCTTCGAGCCTCGGCGAGGACCGGGCGAAGCACCAGGCGGCAATGATCAGGAAGATCGTCGTCGGCATCAACGGCAGAAACGCGCCGATAATGCCGAGCGCCACCATCACCAGGCCAAGCCCAATATAGGCGGCTTTGACAACCGGATTGCGCCGCGGCGCGGCAGTCTGACTTTGATCATCGGGCAAATTGCAGGCACTCCAGCGCACCCTCGATCCGGGTGCCGATGCCTTCGTCGGGAAATTCGGGATGATTGTAAAGGGGCGCACCGGACGCAGCAGCCCTAAAAGGGAAAAGGCCGGGCGAATTCTCGCACCGACCTCCCATCATCGCCGTCAGCCGGTGCCAGTACATCCGTGGTCACCTGCGAAGCGATTTCATAGGCTTACTCTATGCCGATGCAGCGGCTTTGCAAGCGCTTGATGCTACCAATTTTGGTCAGGCAGGAGTTCCCGGAGAATGCGGTTCCGGCGGCAGCCGATCTCATAACAGAAAATGCTCAATAAGCGCCGGTTATTGGAGCCTGAATGTTTTCAAAAGAGCGGCTGAACGGCGATTATGAACTCGCCGACAAGCATCGAGGCCACTCCTCCCGGCCTTCGTCGGCGGTTCCCTCTGGAGGTTTTCGAACTCTCCCATTTGGGCCATCCACGGATGGCCCTATTTTTTGCCGGCACTAGTGCAGGACGACCAGCTGCTCGGACCATTTGTGCGACAGCCTGAGATCGTCGAGCACGACCAGCAGCTTCTCGAATTCCACCATGATCGATCGGAATTCCTTGGCATCAGCTTCGACGATGCCGCGGGCCTGGGAGGACACAGCTTCGATGAGGCGCAGCATCCAGCCGCAGCGGCGGTCGGGCAGATCGCCCAGCACGTCCCGGCGGTAGTCTTCCAGATAGCGGTGGATATGCGCAACCAGCATGCGCTTGTCGGCTGGCGTCAGCGACGGCACGCTTTCGCTGGCGGCCTGGATAGCGGTAATGACCGGAATCGACATCTGCTACTCCCGTGGTTGGGCCACAGATGTATTCGCCGGACCGGATGGGCACCACGGCACAAAGTCTGATGCGGGTCAATTTATCGCGGTGACCACATCCTGAGACGGCGGCTGACATTGCCGGCGCGGCCCGTCGAAAGGTTGGTAGCTGTTGTCTTCCGCACGGTAGGACTGGTAGCGCGCCGCGCACCAGGATGCAGCCGCCTGGCCTTCGACAGCGCTGGGGCTGGCTGTCGCGGCAGTCTGCGTCACAGCCTCTCCGCTGCCAGCCTGCTCCGAATAGGGCGAGGTGCAACTGCGCATCTCGCCGCTGAAGGCGCGGTAGCTGTTGGTCGCGGGATCGTAGGAACGGTAGCGCTGCGAGCACCAGTTGAGGTGCTCTGCCGGCAAGGCCGGCTCCACTGCTGCAGCCACCACCGGCGCGGAATCCGGCTTGCGCGACGCGACGCTGATCTTCGGCGCATCGGTGACATAGCTCGAATAGACGGGTGCAACGCGCTGGTAATTCTGCTTGCCAGGATCGACGCGAACCGGGCTCGTCGTCCAAAGATCCGGCGCCGAGAGATCGGCGAGCTGATGCGTTTCCGATTCCGCCATGACGATCGAAGCCACGGATGCCGCCGCGATACAGCCGGCGACCGATGTCACGATACCGAATGTCAGTGATGCGACCGCGTTCATTTGCCAAGCTCCCGCTGTTCGACCGGAACGAATACCCTGCCCTGCTTCTCATCGCCGCGATCGACATTCGAAAGCAGAACGAGGGTGCAGCCGGCCATCGCCATCAGGATGGCGACGATCGGAAGAACGGCGCTTGCCGATTTTGGTTCCCCGTAGATCATCCGTCTCTCCCTAAGAAAAACCGGTGGCGCGAACGCCACCGGTTCAGGCCGTCAGGCCGTGATGATGTAGACAATCGTGTAGGCCGTCGGATCGACGATGACGATCCGTCCATCGGCCAGGATGAAGAAGCGGTAGGTTTCGTACTGCGGTACGATCTTGATGATCCGCGGCGGCAGCGGCTCCAGCCGGATCTTCTTCGGGATCGCGGTACCGACCGAGACCGTGAAATTCACTTCGCGAACCGGTTCGACATGCACTTCCTTGACGACCTGCCGGATCTCCGTCTGCTGTTCGACCGAGATGTTGACGTTGGTCGTCTTGTTGACGGTCGTATTGTTTTCGACATTGGTCTTGCTGTTGGTCTGCGTCTCGGTCGAGCCGGACGGCTTCGTGGCATCACCGGATTTCTGCGCATCGCTGCCGGACTTTTGGGTCTCGGATGACGTGCCACTCTCCTGCGAACCGGATTTCTGGGTTTCGGTCGATGGCTTGGAGCCGTCAGTGCCCGAGGTGCCGCTGGGCTTCATGCCGCCGCCCTGCGCGGCACCATTGCCAGAAGCGTCCGGCTTCGTCTCACTGCCGGATTGGGCCGGCGCCGTGCCGCCTTCTGTCGAGGTGTCGGGCTGAACCTGCGCCTTGCCGCCAGCACCGTCAGTCGATGTGGAACCATCCGATCCCGCGGCCGGCTGCTGTGTCTGCTCGCCGCCGGTTGCTGCACCGGCACCGGGCTGCGAGCCCTGAGCACCGCCACTGGCATCCGGCTGCTGCTGAGTGGCGCCACCGGACTGATCGGTCTGGGCTGCACCCTTCTTTTTGATGATCGGGGCATCCTGGGCCGAGGCGGACATGATGCCGACGGGCGATACACCGATCGACAGGGCCGTCATCAGGACGGCAAGGGTCTTGGTTTTCATGACAATCTCTCTGAGTTCGGGCCGCACGAGGCCGTGCCTCACAATGTGCGGCTGGATTTCGTTTCGTGTTGAGGAATGGAGGACGCGACCTCGGCCGCGTCCGGGATCCGGTCAGTTGATGACCTGGATCACCTTGCGGGACGACGGCTCGACGATGACGCGCTCATCGTTCACGACCGCAAAGGCATATCTCGGATTTTCAGGAACCGGCGTGACGACGACGGTTTCCGGAAGAGGCTGGCCGACGACGATCTTTTCCTTGACCACGACGCGGGCCGAAGGCGCCGGTGCTTCACGGACATAGGTGACGACCTTCTGCGGCGGCGGATCGATGACCGTGCCAACAACGGCACCCGTCACGCCACCGACGGCAGCACCGACGGGACCGCCGACGATCGCGCCGGTCACGGCACCACCTGCAGCGCCATTGACGGTGGAAGACTGGGCGAGTGCAACGCCCGACATCAGGGTCGCGGCCGCAGCCACGCCTACCATAAGCTTGGAGAGCATTTTCTCCTCCTTTTGTCGCTAGGCGGCCTTAATGACCGCTGCCTACCCAACCATCGGAGACGCCGCCTGTTCCGGGCATCGGACCTCAGTCCGGGGCACCCCGGACCATGGTCGGGGGTCTGGAACTGCGGCCATTTCGGCTCGTTGCTACAGGGACCAAAGGAGCCCAGTCATGAGCAGCATCCATAGACCTTCCGCCGGCCCGGTTGCGATCAATGCGTCGGTCGTTGCACTGGTCGTCTTCCTGTGCGGCGTCCTCTATTTCTTCGGCGCGGCGATGTCGGGCGATACGCAGATCACCAAGAGCGTTGCCGGCGCGGATGTCATCGATACACGCGATGTCCCGAACTAGGCGCCGCCGGGATATCGCGCAGCTATCTGGAATTCCTCTAGGGTAGTACCATGTCTGTCGGACACGCAGTCGACAGGTCGCAGATGCATTGGCTCAGCCGTTGGAATGCCCGCTCTTTGGCCTCCCAGTTCTTCATAACCGGGGGGGTCGTCTCGATCATGGCGATGCTCCTGATCGGCATTCTGCTGACGCGGCTGATAGAGGACGCGGTGATCCATAATTCCGGCGCCGCGACCGCGCTCTATGTCGATAGCGTCGTCGCCCCGCTGCTTCCCGATATGCAGACGGAAACCCTTCTCGACGAAGGAAGCGCCCAGGCGCTCAACGAGACGCTGTCGCAGGGCGCACTCGGCAAGCGCCTCGTCTCGTTCAAGCTCTGGAGAAGCGACGGCACCATCCTCTACTCCAACGAACAGGAGCTGATCGGCCGGAAATTCCCGGTCAGCGACAAGCTTCGCCAAGCCTTTTCAGGCGCGCTCGTCGCGCGATACGAGGTCGCCAGCGATCCGGAGAGCGAGAAGGAGAGGCAGCTCGGCAAGCCGCTGATGGAAATCTACAATCCGGTGCTGCAGCCATGGTCCGGCCAGCCGGTCGCCGTCGTCGAGTTCTACGAGACGGCTGAGGGGCTTGCCGACAGCATTGCCCGCGCAAGACTTTGGAGCTGGGCCTCTGTCGCCGGACTGACGGCGATCTTCTTTCTGGCGCTTTCGGCTCTGGTTTTCCGCGGCAGCCGGCTGATCGAGGCGCAACGCAGCGATCTCCGCGACAAGGTGACGGAACTCTCGTCCCTGCTTGCCGAAAAACTTGCCCTGCAGCGGCGCCTGCAACGGTCCTCGCTGCGGGCCGCCGCTCTCAACGAAACCTATCTTCGCAGCGTCGGCGCCGACCTTCATGATGGACCTGCCCAGCATATCGCCTATGCCTCGCTGCGGCTCGACAGCGAGATGCTGGTCGATGCCAAAACAAGCCCCGACATGCGGGAAAAGGAGCTGTCGTGGATCCGCTCGAGCCTTGCCGAGGCGATGCGGGAAATCCGTACGATCTGCCGGGGCCTCGTCCTGCCGGAGATCGAGGGCGCCTCATTCGGAGAGATCATCGAGCGGGTGGTCTCCGCCCATGAGACACGGACGGCGAGCACGGTTTCGCGTAGCGTCGAGGACGACCACTCCGACCTCTCGGCCGCGGTGAAGATCTGCGTCTACCGCTTCGTCCAGGAAGCGCTCAACAATGCCTATCGCCATGGCGGCGGCATCGAGCAATCGGTGACGGCGCGTGTGCGCGACGGCGAGGTCAGGATCGAGGTTCGTGACCAGGGCGATGGCTTCGATCCGAACGAGGTGCGGCCGACAAGCCTCGGTCTTGCGGGACTTCGCGAACGGGTCGACAGTCTCGGCGGAGACTTCGATATCAAGACCAGCGGCGCCGGCACAGTGGTGTCAATGACGCTTCAGCTGATGGAACTGGAGGATGCAAAATGACGGCGATCACCATCGGCATCGTGGACGATCATCCGCTTTTTCGCGAGGGCGTCAGCCGCAGCCTCTCTGAGGTCGATGATTTCGTGGTGATCGGCGAAGGCGCCAGCAGCGACGACGCGATCCGGCTTGCGGCCTCCGACCGGCCCAGTGTGCTGCTGCTCGACGTCTCCATGCCGGGTGGTGGCCTGGAGGCGATCAGTTCCGTTCTGTCGCGAAGCCCGGAAACACGGGTGCTGATGCTGACCGCGTCCGAGGAGGTCGATACACTGTCCGCAGCCCTGCAGCGCGGCGCAGCCGGATATGTGCTGAAGGGGATCGGGTCGCGCGGCCTTGCCGAAGCGATCCGGGCGGTGGTGCGAGGCTCGAAATTCATCTCTCCGGCGATGTCTGCCAAGGTGATGGAGCGCTCGCTGGGCGCTCAGTCCTCGCCCAAGGCGTCACTGACGCCGCGCGAGCTCGAGGTGATGGAACTCGTCGCCGAAGGCCTCTCCAACAAGCATATCGGCCTGCGTCTCGATCTGCAGGAAAAGACCGTCAAGCATCACATGACGCAGATCTTGCTGAAGCTCGGCGTCACCAACCGTACCGAGGCCGCCATCAAATGGCGGGATCTGGCCTAGGATCGGTCCTAGCGGAGATACCGCGACAGGCGCGTAACATCGGCCTGCGTCGCCAGCCTGTTGCTGATCGTCCGGCCCTTGGCATCCTTCATCACGTAGCGGTTAGAGACGATCGTCTCGGTGATGCCGTTGCGGTGGCGGATCCGGATTGTGCCATCCGCGCCGCGCGTCGCCTGGACGCCAGTGCCCGTAGAGGCCGTCCCGGTGTCGGCAGGCTCGGCGGAGCTTGCCGGACCGCCATTGCCCTTGCCATTCCCGTTATTGCCATTGCCATTTCCGGTGCCGCCGCCGGAATTTCCATTTCCGCCGCCGTTCCCGCCACCATTGCCGTTATTGCCACCGCCATTGCCATTGTTGCCGCTCTTGGCGAAGGCATCGAGGCTCAGACGACGTGCGCCACCGAGCGGCAGAAAGGCTGCGGCCAGCCCGGCTCCGGCGATGATCTTCAGAAAGCGTCGTTTCGACTGGCTCATGGTTTCCGTCTCTGCTTCTTGCAGCCTCTACGCAAGACAGGACGTATGAGATCGCTACCGGCTGCGAAAAGCAAGGTCCCGGGACCATGGTGCCGGGTCGGACACGGACCATGGTCCGACGTGCCGGGCGCAATTGCGCACCCTTCCCCGGCGCCCGCGGCGCTTGGAAGCAGCAGCGGCCACCGCTTTGATATTGCGAATACTCCGCGCTTGTCATAGGCCTCATCAGACGATCGCAGGGAGCCCGCCGGATGACAAAACAGAAGCCGAAAATCGCTATCAATGGCTTTGGCCGTATCGGCCGCTCCGTTCTCCGTATCTTGGTGAAAGAGCGCCGCGATATCGAGGTCGTGCTCGTCAACGACATTGCGCCGCTGGAAAGCTGCGCCTACCTTTTCCAGTATGACAGCGTCTTCGGCCCCTGGGCGGAAGACGTATCAGCCGAAGACCGTGCATTGCGGATCGGCTCGCGCTCCATCCCCTTCCACAACGAGCGCGACATTCGCGCCCTCGATCTCTCCGGCGTCGATATTTTCCTCGAATGCACCGGCCAGCCCTATACCCGCGATTATGTCTCCCGGGCGCTGGAAGCCGGGGCAAAGCGCGTGCTGATTTCGGGTCCGGCTGAATCGGCCGACGTGACGGTCGTGCTTGGCGCCAACGAACAGATGATCGCCGACCACAAGATCATATCCAACGCCTCCTGCACCACAAACGCGCTGGCGCCACTCCTGAAAACGGTCGATGACCTCTTCGGTATTGTCGGCGGACAGATGACAACGGTTCACTGCTATACAGGCAGCCAGCCGACCGTCGACCAGCCGCGCGACGATTTTGCCCGCAGCCGCGCCGCCGCCCTTTCCATGGTTCCGACCAGCACCAGCGCCCACAAGCTGGTCGGCAAGGTTCTGCCGTCGCTTGCGGGAAAGATCGAGGCCCGCGCCATTCGCGTTCCGACCGCCAGCGTTTCGGCGATCGACCTGACGGTATCGCTGGAGAAAGCGCCGTCCCTCTCAGAAGCACGCGATAAGCTGAAAAGCGCGATCGCCGCATCGCCCGTCATCGGCTGGATCGAGAAGCCGCTCGTATCCGTCGACCTGCGCGCCCGGCCGGAATCGCTGGTGGTCTCAGGCCCAGAACTCTCGGTATCGGCCGGCGGCTTGCTGCGCGTGTTCGGCTGGTACGACAACGAATGGGGCTTTGCCAACCGGATGATCGACGTCGCATCGCTGATGGCCAATTCCTGAGGGGACGATAGCTTTGCTGCATCGAAACGCATTCATCGCGCTATCAGCACTCGCGACAGTCGCCTCCCTGTTGTGGGCGCCGTCGCTCATGGCGCAGGACGCGGCGGCCGGTGCGACCTGGTCCAAGGATCCGGCCAGCCATTGCGAATTCGTTTCTCCCATCTCGTTGACCACAGGCCCGACCTATTGGACCGGTGCGTGCCCCGGCAACAAAGCCTCCGGCCTCGGCATGCTGCGCCGCCGTGACGGAGCCCAGGCCGGTCCGGCTTTCTACGGCGAAATGCAGAACGGCGTGCCTGTGATCGGCGTGATTGACAACGAAGGCTACCGCGTCGGCCGCTTCAGCAACGGCGATATCGGCGGCAGCCCCGAGCTTGAGCCGCAGGATCGCCTTGACGCCTTCCATGCCGCGGCAAAGGCGGCGCGGGCAGTTGGCACCCACTATGCCAAGGAGGGCAACGCCGCGTCGGCCCGCCACTATGAGGAGATTGCCCAGCAACTCGACATGCAGATCGAATGATGGCCGGGCGGCGGCTGACATATGCCGGCTCGGCCCTGGTCCAGTTCTGCCTCGCCGCGCCATGTCTCGCAGATGACGCCACCCTGCCCGACGACGTCAGGGCCTTCATCAGCCGCCGCGATGATTGCGACCATTTCCGCGGCGAAGCCTCGCCCGACGAAGAACGGCAGGCAGAAATCGATCAGCAGCTGCGCACGCTGTGCAGCGGAAGCGACACAGAGCTGGCCCGGCTGAAGCACCGCTATGCCCGGAACAAGACCGTCCAGAAGGCGCTCGGCGATTACGATCCGAACATCGAGGGCGGCTCTCCGGATTGACATTCGATCGCCGTTTCCGGATGAGGGCCATGACCTGCTGTGGCGTTTTCTCGCGGCATCGCCTATCTGGTAGTTCACAGAGCACGACTGCGCGGAACTGGACATTCGATGAGCAAATCCACGACGACCCTGAAGATAACCGCGCTCGCAATCGCAGCTCTGGCCGCCGCTGGCTCCGCGTCTGCCCAAGAGGCGGCGGCACCCTCGCCCTTTGCCGATTTCGCTGAAAAGTGCATGAACGAAGGGCCGCGCTATGACCGCACGGCGGCGCTCGCGAAGGAAAGCGGGTGGGGAGCGCTGTCGCAGGACATGACCCTCGGCATCCTGCCGCTCGATGAGCCGACCGCCTTCGACGGCTGGATCACCCAGACGGGTGGCGACAAGCCGTTCGAAGCGATCGTCATCGCCAAGGCGACCGTCGGCGAGAAGCCGGTCGAAAGCTGCACCATGGCCTTTGCCGGGGTCGACGCCGCGCAATTCGAACGCGATCTCATCGCGGCGAAAAGCGCCACCGCCTCCGGCCAGCAGAATGGCGAAGTGCGGGTGCGCAAATTCTTCTCGATCGAACGCGAGGGTTTCAAGGAAGCCGTGACGCTCGACCTGCCGACCTATCCGAATGGCGCCGACGAGGTGGTCGCCAGCGTCGTCGCCGAGCAGCAGATCGAGAACTGACCGCTGCCGCCAGATCCGGCGTTTTGACGGCGCCGGAATAAAATCTTTGTGATGGAAGCTATCGGCCTCCTGCTTCGTACATGCAGGTATGAGGACCATCACACGACTTTCCGCTTCCGGAAATCAACTCTCGCGCTACGCCCTGCCCGAAACACGGGCCGCCCGCAAATGGGCTCCGCCGGTTTTCTCGCCCGAGAGCCCGGCTGCACCGGCCCGGCCGGCATTTGCGCTGCGCGCACCCAACTAAACCCTGATTTGACCACCGCGGATACCACCGCCAAGGAGACATGCATGGATCGCAACGATCAGCAGGCCATCGACAGCCTTTTCACCAAGCTCGCCAATGTTGAGCGGCAATCGGCGCCGCGCGACACGCAATCCGAACAGTTCATCAACGAGCGCATCACCCAGCAGCCCGGCGCGCCCTATTACATGGCGCAGACGATCGTCGTGCAGGAACAGGCGCTCGAGGCCGCCCAGCGCCGCATCGAGGAACTGGAGATGTTGAGCTCCAGTGCGCAGCCGCAGCGCGGCGGCTTCTTCGCGTCGATGTTCGGCAGCAGCAACCCGCCGCAGCGCGCGGTCGCCCGCCCGCAGAGATACGATGCCGCTCCCGCCTCCCCCTGGGGTGGCGCTCCGAACCAGGGATACGGTCATGCCGCTCCGATGGCACCGCGTGCCGGTGGCGGCTTCCTCGCCGGTGCCGCGCAGACGGCAATGGGTGTCGCCGGCGGCATGCTGCTGACCAATGCCGTCATGGGCATGATGGGCGGCAACGAGGCGCAGGCCGCCGAGCCTCAGCAGGAGGCCCCGGAAGAAGAAATGGACATGTTCGGCGACGAGGAATGATACCGCCTGAGGATGCGGGAAGCCGCGCCTCAGTCATGCAGATACATGTCGCTTATGTCTGGATCAGCCTCGCCGCCCTGCAGCGGGGCTGATCCACATTCGGGCGTAAGACTGGCGACCGCAATCGATCCCGCCAGAGCGTCGTCTGCCCTGTTGTCAGGCAGGCCCCTTGCCACGGTGACGGCCAGCACGAGAAGTGCCAGGCGAAAAGCGAAGACACGCAAGATTTTTTCCGAAGCGTCCATATCCAATCCGGCTCCAAGATCATATCAAGCATGATCGGCAGCCGGCGATTTCGCACAATGCGGAAGATACAAGGCAAGGCTTCGGAAAATACGAAGGCCTGACGCGGGAGGGACTATGCGCTTCGATCTGACCGACCTTCGTCTCTTCCTGCATGTCGTCGAAGCGCAAAGCATCACACAGGGCGCCGAGAGATCGGGCATGGCGCTGCCGTCAGCGAGCGCCCGCATCCGCGGGATGGAGGAGACGAGCGGCATCCCGCTGCTGGAGCGCGAGGCACGCGGCGTCCGGCCGACGCCGGCGGGAGAGGCGCTGACCCATCACGCCCGCATCGTCCTCGGGCAAATGGAGCAGATGCGCGGCGACCTGCAGCTTTACGCGGGAGGATTGCGCGGCCAGGTCCGGCTGTTTTCCGGCCGCGCCGCTATGGCGCATCTTCCGGCCAGACTGCGCCACTTCTTGGCCGACCACCCGGCGATCGATATCGACCTGCAGGAAAAGCAGAGCCCGGATGTCGTCGCCGCTGTCGCAGGTGGCCTCGCCGATCTCGGCATTGCCGCCGATACGAGCGAGACAGGATCGCTCGAAACCCGCCCCTTTGAGATCGACCGCCTCGTCGTCGTGGCCGCGCTGGACCATCCGCTGGTCGCAGAGGGGTCGGTGGCGTTCCGCGATATCCTCTGCGAACCCTTCGTCGGCCTGCCGGCGGACAGCGCGCTGCAGGGGCACCTGTCGGCCCATGCCGCCCGCGAGGGCCGGCAGTTCAAGCTTCGCGTGCGGCTCGACAGTTTCGAGGACATCTGCGCCATGGCCAGCAGCGGCGTCGGCCTCGCCATCGTTCCAGACGTTTATGCACGGCGCTATCAGGCCGAAATGGTACTCGGTGTGATCCCACTCACCGATGCCTGGGCGCTTCGCCATCTGCTGCTCTGCGCCCGCAGCTTCGCCGCCCTGCCCGTCCATGCCCGCAAGCTGGTGGAGTACCTGACCAGCCCCTGAGGCTCAGCCGAAGGAGGCCGAGCGCTCGGCGGACATCGCCTCCCGCCGCGCGATTTCGCAGGCGAGCGCCCTCATGTCATAAGGCTTCGGCAGGAAAGCCGCTGCCGGACCCAAAGCGGAGATATCAACCTCCCGGCCCGAGGTCACCCAGAGCGGCAGCGACGGCCTTGTGGCCACGAGCAGCCGGCTGAGGTCCAGCCCGCTCAACCCGCCGGGCATATCGACGTCAGTGACTACGGCATCGACCTCGCCGTCTTTACCGAGAACCGCAAGCGCCTCCAGCACATTGCAGCACTCGATCACCATATGCCCGCAGGCGATCAGTTCATCGGCCAATGCAAAGCGGATCAGGGCTTCGTCTTCCACGATCATCACGACTGCCATCCGGTTTCCCTCCGTTGTCGCATGATGGAGGAACGCACGAAAATGCGGATCGGAGCGCGGCCGATGATTAAGATTTTAGTTTATGTTTAACAAAATCCGAACAAACCGCAGGCGGTCAAACCGCGCCCGTCCAGGCATAGATCTCGGCCGGTTCCTCGACGCCGCGGAGCTTGAAATGCCCAGCCGCCCGGAAGGCGCGGCCGGTCTGGGCCGCAAATTGCGCCGAGGCCAGCAGGTTGGTTTCCAGCGCATCGGCGAGCTTTTCCATCCGCGACGCCTCGTTGACGGCCCGGCCGATGACAGTGAAATCGAGGCGCCGGTCGGTGCCGACATTGCCGTAGAAGATTTCGCCAAGATGCAGCACGATATCGACAAGGAGCTCAGGTTCGCCGCGTTCCCGCCTGCCCTGATTGAGCGCGTCGTTTGTGGCAAGCGCCCTTTGCGCGGCCGACAGCGCCAGACGGCAGGCCTGCGCCGTATCGGCAGCCTGCACCGGGAAGATCGCCAGCAGGCTGTCGCCCATGAATTTCAGGATCTCGCCACCTTCCTCGACAACCGGCTTGCCGATCGCGTCGAAATGCTCGTTCAGCCAGTCGACGATATCGTGCGGCTCATGCTTTTCGTTAAGCGACGTGAAGTCCTTGAGATCGGCAAACAGGATCGCGGCATAGATCGACGCGCCGTCGCCGCGCTGGATCTGCCCGGTCAGGATCAGCTCGCTCGTCCGCTCGCCGGTATAGACGGCGAGCACATCCTTCGCGACGCGGGTCATGGCGATGCGGCAGCAGGCGAGCGCCAAAGCGGGCATGACGCCCTCGACGCCGGCTAGCTGGCTCTCCGTAAAGCCGCCTTGCTGATCGGTGGCGATCGAGAAGCTGGCGCCTGCCAGAGCGGTATCACCAGGAAAGGGCGTGATCTTGATGACGAAATCGGTGGCACCGAGATCGCTGAGATCTTTCAGAACCGGAAATGGCGGCGTCTCGGCATTGGCCGGAAGGCTCCAGCGCATGAATTCCAGCTGGTTCTGCAGCAGATAGGAAATCGGCGAGCGCCGGAAAAGCGCCTCACCCTCTTCGCCATGTTCCTGCGCCTCCTTGGAGATGCCGGTGTCCCGGTACCAGGCAACCGAGAGGCCGCGATGCTTCGGATCGATGGATGGCATGGCGATCGAGGCGCGCAGCAGCGGAAATCCCTGTTCAGTCAGGCGCAGCGAAAGGCCTTCGAGCAAGGCATCGATATCATCGGCGGCAAGTCCCTGCGCGATAATCCAGGCAATCAGGTCGGCCAAACCGTTCATCGAATCCCTCCGTCGTCACGCGATGATATCGCATAATTGCCATCCGCCCGAAACCAGACGCCGCCGCCCTGCCTTGCATAAGCAGGGTGCCTGCATTAGCTCAACGGGAAAGGGAGAGCGGCCGATGATCTTGCTGATAGTCGCAATAGCGATTTTTGTGGTGTTCTTCTTCCTCTTCCCCCGGCCCGCGCTCGTGGCACTTGCCATCATCATCGCCACCGTGGCCTGCATCGGAGCCTATCTCTACTACCAGCAGTCCGGCCGCAACACCTCTGCGAGCCTGGTGAGCGCCACCAGCACCGGAACCCAAGGCTGCACCGATCCCGCCAAGCCGGTCTTCGTCGAGATCACCAACGGCTCCGACCGCCAGGTGGACGCCGTCCGCTTCCGCCTCATCGCCAAACGCCCTGGCTACAGCGTCGAGGCCTATGCCGACTACCTGACCAGCTACAAGATCATCGAGCCCAAGGCCGTCTACGGCACCTGCTTCGCGCTCAACCACTATCGCGGCCTCGACACACTCAACCTGTCGCCTGCCGACCTCGACTGGTCGGTGGAGATCTCATCGGTCGATTTTGCCGGAGATAACAGGTGATAGAGCTTATAGGCCGAACGTAACCGGTAGTCCTCCACCCTGCCTCGGCGCCGTCGCTGATTTAACAAACATGCAAATACACGCGCAGCCGCGTTGACTCCATTTTGCCTTTATGATTTTGTTCGGTCATAGAACGAATTAATTGAGGACCTCGTGAGCGATACTCAGCGCATCTCCAGAAAGTTCTCCCAGCGCGCCGTCATGGAAGCGATCATCCAGAGCGGGCCGATCTCGCGCGCTTCGATTGCCAAGCAGACCAATCTTTCCAAGCAGACGATCTCCGAGATCGTCCGTCAGCTTGAGCTCGATGGCTGGATCCAGGAGACCGGACGCACGACGGGCCATATCGGCCGCAGCGCCGTGACCTATGAACTCATTCCCGATGCAGCCTTCATCGCAGCTGTCGACCTTGGCGGCACCAAGGTGCGGGTGGCGATCGCCGATCTCGCCTTTCATGTCTTCGCCGAAGAAGTGGCACCGACCGATCGCCGTGGCGGCCAGTTTGTCGTCGATCAGATCGCCGATCTTTGCTGGCAGGCTGCTGCGCGTCAAAATATCCCGAGAGAGAAGATTCGCATGGCGGTGATCGGGGCGCCTGGGGCGCCGGAGAAATTGACCGGCCGCATTCTTCTCGCTCCGAATATCCCCGGCTTCGACGCCATGGACGTGGCGTCCGCGCTCGAAAAGGCACTCGGCTTCAATGTGACGCTTGAGAACGACGTCAATCTCTGCGTCATCGGCGAGAACTGGCTCGGCCAGGGCCAGGGCATCGACAATCTCGCCTATATCGCCGTCGGCACAGGCATCGGCGGCGGCTTGATGGTCAACGGCCAGCTGGTGCGAGGCGTCGGCAATGCTGCCGGTGAGCTCGGCTTCCTGCCTTTCGGTGCCAATCCCTTCGAGCCGGAATCGCTGCGGACCGGCGCCTATGAGCGCGTCGCGGCCTCCTTCGGCATTATCGAGCGCTACCAGACGCTTTCCGGCCAAGCCGCGACGGTGCCTGAGATTTTCGAGAAGGCAGCGGGCGGCGACGGCGATGCCACCACCGTGCTTGACGACACCGCCAGGCTGGTGGCGCAGGGCATTGCTGCCATCGCGGCGATCGCCAACCCGCAGAAGGTCATTCTTGGCGGCTCGATCGGCCTGCGTGACGAGCTGATCGAGCGCGTGCGGACATTCCTGCCGCAATGCTTCCCCTACCCTGTCGAGGTCGAGAAGAGCGCGCTCGGTGCGCAGGCGGCGATCGTCGGCGCCATCGCGATCGGTCTTGGCCATCTGCACAATGCCCTGTTCGGCGCTGATGCCCCCGATAGCCGGATGTCTCTGCCGCCGGCGGAAACCATGCATTTCAGGGAGGCCGCCCGATGAGCGCAGACGAACTGACGAAGCGCCTGCGGGAAGCGCTCGACCGCGACGATGCCATCCGACTGCTGCGCGCCGCGATCGGCCGCGACAGCATCACCGGCAACGAGGCCAATGTCGTCTCGCTGCTGAGGGACGAAATGCTCTCCCGCGGCGTCGAGAACGTGAAGACCGCCGATTTCCTTCCCGGCCGCCCGAATGTCTGGGGCGAGCGCAAGGGTGCCGGTGGCGGCAACCGGCTGCAGTTCATCGGCCACACCGACACCGTTCACGTCGATGGCTGGCGGGAGCATTGGGCCGGTACCGAGCGTGAAGATCCCTTCGCCGCTCCGATCATCGACGGCCAGATCTGGGGCCGTGGCTCCGGCGATCTCAAGGCCGGGATCTGCGCGTCGCTGGCGGCGCTGTCGCTGCTCGACAAGGCCGGCATCAGACTGAAGGGTGATCTCGCCTTTGCCTTTGTCGGCGACGAAGAGAGCGGCCAGCCGGGCACAGGCATTTCCGCTGGTATCAAGGACTATGCCGCCCGCATCGAGGCCGGCGAAATCGAGCGGCCGGATTTCGTCGTCTACACCGAGCCGACGCAGCTTGCGGTCTATTCGGCGCAGATCGGCTTCTTCATCGCCGATATCACCATCACCGGCAAATCCGCCTATTTCGGCGTGCCGGAACTTGGCAAGGACGCGCTGAAGGCAAGCCATGCCGTGATGTCGGCGCTTTGGAAACACTCGGACGAGATCGCCGCCCGAGGCGAGCATCCGCTGATCGGCCGCGGTTTCCTGCTGATCACCGGCCTGACGGGCGGCGGCTTCATTGCGGTGCCCGAGGAATGCAAGCTTTCGCTGATCCGCAAGCTGCTTCCGGGCGAATCCGTCGACGATGCGGCGACCGAGATGGAAGCGGTCATTCGCGGCGCCATCGCCGACCCCGAGATCAAGGTCGAGATAGCCTATCCCGCCGGACGCGACCACCGGGTCGGCGGGTCGGCAGCCGAGATCGATCCAAACCTGCCTGCCGTATCGATGCTCTGCGCATCGGTCGCCCAATCCTTTGCCGGACGTGGCGCGATCGAGGGCGCGCCGTTCTGGTCGGAATCGCCGTTCTTCGTCAACCGGCTGGGCATTCCCGCCGTCTACTGCGCGCCGGGCGATATCCGCAACTGCCACACATTCGAAGAGCATGTCGATATCGAGGAATACCTCGCCGGGATAGTCGCGTTCGCCAGCTTCATGGCACGCTACTGCGGCGTGGCGGAATAAAGAGTGCCAAACCAACAACGACGAAAAAGGGAACATGACCATGCTGATGAGGAAGATTCTGAATGCCGCGCTTGTGACGAGCGCCCTGATCGCCGCGCCGATGCTGGCGCAGGCCGAGACCGTCGGCCCATCGGGCGAAGCCGCGACCAAGAGCGAGGAAATCAAGCTCTCCGACGCCGATCTCGCCAAGCTCAAGGGCAAGGGCTACAAGGCCGCCCTGCTCTGGCACACATCGTCAGATTTCACCAATGCCGTTTCTGCCGGCGCCAAGGATGAGTTTGCCAAGGCCGGCGTCGACATCGCCGTGACGACGGATGCCGGCTTCGACGCTGCCAAGCAGCGCAGCGACATCGAGACCGCGCTCGCCGCCAAGCCGAACGTCATCCTGGCGCTGCCGCTCGACCCGGCAACGTCGGCCGAAGCCTTCAAGCAGGCCGTCAAGGACGGCACCAAGCTGGTCTTCCTCTCCAACCTGCCCGCCGGCTACAAGCACGATACCGACTATGCGGCGATCGTCACCGACGACCTCTACCAGATGGGCAAGCAGGCAGCCGATGCGCTCGCTGCGGCAATCGGCAAGAAGGGCAAGGTCGGTTACATCTTCCACGACGCCACCTACTACGTCACCAACCAGCGCGACCAGGCGTTCAAGTCGACGATCGAGAAGGACTACCCGGATATTAAGATCGTTGCCGAGCAGGGCATCTCCGATCCGGCCCGCGCCGAGGAGCTGGCCAATGCGATGCTCCTCCAGCATCCCGATCTCGACGGCATCTACGTGACCTGGGCGGAACCGGCCGATGGCGTGCTCGCGGCCCTTCGCGGCGCCGGCAACAAGACGACCAAGGTCGTCACGCTCGACCTCTCGGAACCGGTCGGCCTCGACATGGTCAAGGGCGGCAACGTTACGGCTATTGTCGCCGACAAGGCCTATGAACTCGGCCGCGCCATGGCGGCTGCCGGACTGAAGTCGCTGATCGGCGAAAAGACCCCGCCCTTCATCGTCGCCCCGGCGCTGACGGTCACCAAGGCCAATGTTGCCGAGGGATGGAAGGAATCGCTCAACCGCGATGCGCCGAAGTCGGTTCTCGACGCCGCAAAGTGATTGCGCTCCCCGGCGGCCTCTGCGGCCGCCGGCTCTCCGGAAACCGGGAGGCGGGTCCGCCGCTCCCCTTTAGCATTCATGCCGTTCCAGCGGACGGCATGTCTATCGCCAGTAAACAGGCAGACCGGCCATGCCCCTGAAAATGCGCATCAATCTTCAGCAGTATGTCGTCTATTTCGGCTTCGTCGCGATCTTCATCTTCTTCGCGGTGATGCTGCAGGATAGCGGCTTCCTGACGACCAGAAACCTTTCCAATATCGTGCTGCAGACCGCACCGGTGACGATCATGGCGATCGGCCTGGTCTTCGTGCTTTCGGCAGGCGAGATCGACCTTTCGATCGGCTCGATCGTTGCGGTCGCCGCCCTCAGCGCCGCCGTGGTGATCGAGAGCTATGGCGTGGTGCCGGGTGTTCTCGCCGGACTGGGCGCCGGGCTGGCAATCGGCTTCGCCAACGGGGTTCTGGTCGCCTATGTCAGACTGCCGTCCTTCCTCGTCACGCTTGCGACCATGGGCCTGTTTGCCGGTGTCGCCCGGTCGCTGACCAATCTGCGGTCCGTGCCTGTCACCGACGAGACCTTTACCGGCTTCTTCGGCTCGGGTTCGCTCCTCGGCATCCCGTCGCTGATCTGGTGGACCATTCTGGCGATCGCCGCCGGGCATATCGTCTATCGCGAGACCCGGTTCGGCGCGCATGTGCTGGCTGTCGGCGACAATGCACGGGCCGCCAGCGTTTCGGGCATCAAGGTTCCGCACATCCGGCTGGCCGTGATGATGCTGAGCGGCGGTCTCGCCGGACTTGCCGGGCTGCTCTACTCCGGCCGCCTGCAGGCCGCCAAATACACGCTCGGCGAAACCGACCTGATGACCGTCATCGCCGCCGTCATCGTCGGCGGCACGCTGCTCAACGGCGGCAGAGGCTCGATCGTCGGCGCCCTCGTCGGTTCGCTGATGATGGGCATGCTCAACAACGGCCTGATCCTGATGGGCCTTTCCGTTTCCGACCAGATGATCGTTCGCGGCTTCATCATTCTTGCGGCAGTGGCCGTGTCCCTGCGCGAAAAGCTACGCTGAAGAGAGGTTTTCCCATGTTTCTCGACGTTCTCCGCCGCCGTAACCCGAAGTTCATCGAAGCCGCCATCGCCCTCCATCGCGAAGGCCGGATCCCCGCCAATTCCTACGTGCTCGATCTCGATACGGTCGAAGCCAATGCCCGCATCCTGAAGAATGAGGCCGACCGGCTGGGCCTGAAGATCTTCGCGATGACCAAGCAGGTCGGCCGCGCCAGCTCGTTTGCCCACGCCGTCATGCGCGGCGGCATCAACCGCTCGGTGGCCGTCGACATGGCCTGCGCTCGCGCGACCCATCGCGCCGGTCTCAAGGTCGGCCATCTCGGTCACCTGCAGCAGGTCGCGCGGCACGAGGCAAAGGCCGCCGCCAAGACCTTCCGCCCGGATTACTGGACAGTGTTCAACGATGAGAAGGCCGCTGAAGCCGCGGCTGGCGCCAAGGCCGCCGGTTATACGCAGAGCCTGCTCGCCCGTATCCGCGCCGAAGGCGACACCTTCTACCGCGGCCACGAGGGCGGCTTCGATGCGGCCGATGTCGCCGCAGTGGCAGAGCATTTCGACCGGCTCGATGGCGGCCGATTTGCCGGCATCACCACCTTCCCGGCACTGCTTTTCGATCACCAGACGCGCAAGGTCATCCCGACCCACAATCTGGCGACGCTGACCAAGGCCGCCGAAGCGCTGGCCAAGGCCGGCCGCAAGGATATCGAGGTCAATGCCCCCGGCACCACTTCCTCCGTCCTGCTGCAGGCGCTTGCCGATGCGGGCGCGACGCAATGCGAGCCGGGCAACGGCCTGCACGGAACGACGGCGCTGCACGCCGTCGAAGACCTGCCGGAACTGCCTGCCGTCTGCTACCTGACAGAGGTCTCGCACCTCTCTGGCGGCAAGGCCTATTGCCTCGGCGGCGGCTTCTATATCGACCCGATCTTCCCCGACTATGACGTCAAGGCGATCGTCGCCGACGAGCCGACGACTGCTGCTTCCGCACTGCGTAGCGTCGAGATCCCACCGCCCTCGATGATCGACTATTACGCGATGATCGACGCCGAAGGCGCAAAGGCGCCGAAGCCAGGCGACACCGCCGTATTCGGCTTCCGCGGCCAGGCCTTCGTCACCCGCGCCTATGTCGTCGGCGTCTCAGGCATCTCCAGGGGACAGCCGAAGGTCGAGAGCATCGAGAACGGCTTCGGCGAAGCCGAATCCTGGCCGGTCTGAGGTATTGCCGATGAACGCTTCCGCTCCCGTCCTGTCGCTGAAGGACATCAAGAAGAACTTCGACGCCGTGGTAGCGATCGAGAATTTCTCGCTCGACATCCATCCCGGTGAAATCGTCGCCCTCGTCGGCGACAACGGCGCCGGCAAATCGACGCTGATCAAGATCATCTCCGGCGTCTATGCCCCCTCGTCGGGGACGATCACCATCGAGGGCGACACCGTTTCCATGTCGAGCGCAACGATGGCGCGCTCGCACGGCATCGAGGTCGTCTATCAGGATCTGGCGCTCGCCGACCAGCAGACCGTGTACATGAACATGTTCCTCGGGCGCGAACTGACCAACGGCCTCGGCCTGCTCGACCGCAAGACGATGATCGCCGAAACCGAGAAGCTGGTGAAGGAACTCGACGTCCGCATCCCCTCGGCACACGCGACGATCAAGGATCTTTCGGGCGGCCAGCGTCAGGGCGTCGCGATCGCCCGCGCCACCCGTTGGGCAAAGAAGCTGATCCTGCTCGACGAGCCGACCGCCGCACTTGGCGTTGCCGAAACGGCGAAGGTGGAGGCGATCGTGCAGTCGCTGAAATCGCGCAATATCGGTGTCCTGATCATCAGCCACAGCCTCGACCAGGTCTTCAAGCTCTCCGACCGCATCTGTGTTCTCAGACGTGGAAAGCAGATCGGCATCCGCAAGACATCGGAAACCGACAAGAACGAGATCGTCTCGATGATAACGGGTGTGTAACGTACGCCCGCTGTTCTCAACGCCCGCCGCGCTTCGACCGTGAGTGCCGCGGCACCATGCGCCGCAAGAGCGATTTCGACTTCCGCTTTCGCGGGATGAGATCGATATCGCTGACGAGTTTTGCGCCGCCGTCGCGGCGTTCCAGGGTGATCTTGCGGCTGTGGAACGCTTCGAGCTCGGCCCGGTGGGCGACGCTGACGATGGTGACTTTCGGCAGTTCGCGGATGATCGTCTCCATCATTTGGTCCTGGCTCTTCTCATCGAGCGCCGAGGTTGCCTCGTCGAGCACGATGATATCGGGATCGTGGAGAAGCAGGCGGGCGAAGGCGAGGCGCTGTTTCTCGCCGCCGGAAAGGGTCTGATCCCAGGGCGCCTCCTCCTCTATCCTGGCGCTCAGATAATCCAGCCCGACGGCTTTCAGCGCGCCCTTGATCTCCTCTTCGCTCCAGTCGTCCGCGGCACGGGGATAGGCCGTTGCCCGGCGCAACGTGCCCGAGGGGATGTAGGGGCGCTGCGGCAGCATGAAGAGCCGGCTGCCGGCCCGGAAGTTGACGCTGCCCTGGCCCCAGGGCCAGAGACCGGCAATGGCGCGCACCAGCGTGCTCTTGCCCGTGCCGGATTCACCGGAGACGAGCACACGCTCGCCGGGTTCGATATCGACCTGCGTTTCCTTGACGACCGAAGTGCCGTCATCGAGCGACACCGAGAGATCGTTGAGGCTGAGCATCGCCTCGCCTTCCGTCTCGCCGTGCTGGATACGGCCGAAGGAGTCATTGTGTTCGGCGCGCTCGAGCCCGTCGAGCGACATCATCAGCGAAGCGATACGGCGCGCGCTGGCGTTCCAGTCGGCAAGGCGCGGATAGTTGTCGACCAGCCAGCCGAAGGCGGCCTGGACGATGGTAAAGGCCGATGCGGCCTGCATGACCTCGCCAAGCGTCATGGCGCCTTCGAGAAATTTCGGCGCGCAGAGCAGGATCGGCACGACGGGCGCGATCAGGCTCGATCCCTGCGAGACCAGCGTCGTGCGCATATGCTGGCCGGCCAGCAGCGCCCATTGCCGGATAACCTTGCCAAATGTCCGGTCGACGTCGTTGCGCTCCTCCTCCTCGCCGCCGAGCAGCGCAATGCTCTCGCCGTTTTCGCGCACATGCGTCAGCGTATAGCGGAACTCGGCCTCGGTCTGGTTCTTGACCTCGGAGACCGCGACGAAGTTGCGGCCGATGAAAGCGATCGAGGTCGAGGTAATCCCGGCATAGAGAACGGCGGCAACCACCAGAAAACCCGGAATTGTGATCATCGAGCCGCCGACCGGCAAGGTCAGAGCGCCGCCGATCGTCCAGAGGACAACGATGAAGGTGGAGGCAGACAGGAAGGCGACGATGACACCGGCGATGAAATCGACCGGCGATTCCGTGGCGATCCGGAGGTCTTCGGAGATACGGGCCTCGGGGTTGGCGTGGTCGCCGCCGATCAGGTTCAGCTGATAATAGCGGCCATTCGCCAGCCAGCGCTGGATGACCGCCTTCGTCAGCCACGAGCGCCAGCGCCGCTGGATCATCATCCTGACCAGCACCTGCGCGGTGACGAGTGCCACGCTTCCGAGCACCAGCGGCAAGAACACTGCGCTCAGATAATAGACGGTGCCGGCATCATGGCGCTCGATCGCGTCGAAGATTTTCCGGTTCCAGAGATTGATACCGTATTGGAAGCCGACATTGAGGACGATCATCGCCAGCAGCCCGAGCGTGCAGGGCCAGGCAAAGCTGTCGCCATGATGGCTCCAATAGCCGCGCGCGCTGATCCAGAAGCGCCGCAGCAAATATCGCTTGCGCGCATGCTCGGCTTCTTCCGGCGTCAGGCCCGGATCGGGTTCGGCAATATCCGGCGGCGGAGGGGCCTCAACAGTCGATCCCTCCCCTTGGTGCGACTTCGCGGCACCTTCCGGTTTGGTGCCATCGACCGATTTCGGTTTCAATTGAGCTTCGGCCATGAGCCGACAACGGCGCAAAAATCAAAAGGTTTCATGGACGCCTTGCGGCGCGTTGCGGCAAGACGTCCAATGCGCGTGGCGATCCCCTCAACCGAAGGTGAAGGCGTAGGCCTGCACGCCGGGATCGAGGAAATGGATCTCGAACGTGTGGTCGCCGACCGGGCCGGCCTCGCGCACCAGCTGGTAGAGCCTTTGGCCGGTCACCGTGCCGTTGCCGTCGGCATCGGTATCGACACCATGGCTATCCCCCGGCGGCTTGCCATCGACCGTGACCTTGAAGCGGATCGGCTTTCCGTCCGCATTCGGACCGAGAACGAGATGCAGGTCGCGGGCATGGAAGCGGTAGTAGATGCTGCCATCCTTGTCGTTGAGCCCGGCATTTTCAGGCCCGACCGTCCAGTTGCCCGTCAGCCCCCATTCGTTGAGCTTCGGCTCCGCCGCGCTATAGACATGCGGCGCGTCGTTGACGGTACCCTTGGTATCGACGAAATTCTCGGAACGCTGCCAGCCGACATAAGTTTCGGGAGACTGCATGTCGTTCTGGTTCGAGGCCGCCTCCGTGCCGGTCGCCTTCACATCGACGATGCCGCCCGCGACATTCTGCTTTCCGGCCTCGGCGAGCAGCTCTTGGATCACCCGCTCGGACTGATCATATTCGCCCTCGCCGAAATGGTGATGGCGTATGCGGCCTTCGGCATCGATGAAGTAATGCGCCGGCCAGTATTGATTGTCGAAGGCGCGCCAGATGGCATAGTCGTTGTCGATGGCAACGGGGTAGGTAATGCCGAGATCGCCGATCGCCTTCTTGACGTTGTCGACATTCTTCTCGAAGGCGAATTCCGGCGCATGAACGCCGATGACCACCAGCCCCTGATTCTTGTATTTCTCCGCCCAGGCTTTGACGTAGGGGATGGCGCGAATGCAGTTGATGCAGGAATAGGTCCAGAAATCGACGAGCACCACCTTGCCCCTCAGCGCTTCGGCCGAAAGCGGCGGCGAGTTCAGCCATTGGATGGCACCGTCCAGCGGCGGCATCTTGCCTTCGACCGGCAATGTGTCCGCGGCTGCTTGCGGCTTTGCCTGCATCATCGTGTTGGCGCCGCTCATCATCATCTGGTTGCTGCCGCCACTCATTATCATCGCGCCGCCATCATTGCCGTTCATCACGACGGAAGACGGTTTCTGCGGCTGCAACTTGTCGATCAGTCCCTGCTCCAGCGATGCGGTGCTGGCGACCGACGCCTGTGTCAGGAAGCCGGTATCGAGGCCGAGGCCGATTGCGGCGACGGCAACGAGAACCGCCACACCGACCCCGCGGCGCAGCCATTCGCCGACGCCGAGCGACCGCTTCATCGTCTGATAGACCTTGCCGCCGACAAGCAGCGCCAGCGCAAGCGAGGTCGCCGCGCCGAGCGCATAGGCAAGCAGCAGAAGCGTGGTGCCGACGCTGGCACCCTGAAGTGCCGCCCCGGTCAGGATGAGGCCGAGAACCGGTCCCGCACAGGGCGCCCAGAGCAGGCCTGTGGCAACGCCGAGAAGCAGCGAGGCGACGACGCTGGAGCCGCCGGCGCGGGCTCCCTTGTCGGCGGACTGCGACAGACGCGCGCCGAGCGAAACCAGCGGCCGCGTCAGATGATCCGACAAAGCGGGAAACAACAGGATGATGCCGAAGACGGCAAGCAGGGCCAGCGCGGCATAGCGGCCATACTCGTTCGCCTGCACCGCCCAGCCGCCTCCGAGGGCGGCAAGTGTGGCGACCGCCGCGAAGGTCGCCGCCATCCCGATGAGCATCGGCAGGGTGCTGCGCATGAAGGGCTGCCCGGCGCGGGCGAAGACGAAGGGGAGCACGGGCAGAATGCAGGGGCTGACGATCGTCAACACGCCGCCGAGATAGGCAAGGACGAAAAGGATCATGGAACTGTCTCTGGTCGATCAGGCCGAAGCCCTATGGAATGTCATGGCAACGCCGTTCATGCAGTAGCGCAGCCCGGTCGGCTTCGGTCCATCTTCGAAGACATGGCCGAGATGGCCGCCGCAGCGGCTGCAATGAACCTCGGTGCGGACCATGCCCATCGAGCTGTCTCTCGTCGTACCGACCGCGCCGTCGAGCGGCGCCCAGAAGCTCGGCCAGCCGGTTCCGCTCTCGAATTTCGTATCCGACGAGAACGCATCCTGATCACAGCCGGCGCAGGCAAACTTGCCTTTCCCATGCTCGTTGAGAAGCGGGCTGGTGAACGGATATTCCGTCCCCTCCTTGCGGAGGACCTGATACTGGTCGGCAGTGAGCAGCTTCTGCCACTCCGCATCCGTATGGGTCAGCGGAAAATCTTGGGCGGCTTCGGCCGGCCGGGCCGAAAAGCCGAAGCGGAGCGCAAGGGCGCCAAGCCCGGCGCCAAAAAGGACATGACGTCTTCTGACCATGGTTTCAGTCTCCTCACCTGGTCTACCAAACGAGACATAAGACACGCTGGAGGGCGTTCTCATTCCATTACGCTATATTTTCCTGAATATAGCGCTGCCTGCATCTACGTGAGAAGCCTGCCGTTTGTTACACACGTCGCGGTGATCACACCAAAATGTGAACCAACGGCGCCTGCGCATGTTTTTCGAAGCGCGAGCAGTCGCCCGGCCGCGCCCTTTTGTCCCTTGCGAGACGGAAAACCGCGTCGTAGGGGAAATCACCAGACCCCGCGTTGGACCCGATCCGCCGATGATTGTTCGTGACAAGCCAAGTTTCCTCGTCCTGTTCTTCATCTTCCGGGGATCGGTGATCGAGCGCATCTATCCGCAGGTCCTGGCGGTCATGCTGCTGTCGGCGGTGATCGTCTGGGGGCACAACAACGACCCGGGCATCATTCCATCGGTGATCGGCGCCCCCTTCGCGCTGATCGGCATTTCGCTGTCGGTGTTTCTCGGCTTTCGCAACAGCGCCTGCTACGACCGCTGGTGGGAGGCCCGCAAGCTCTGGGGCCACCTCCTTGCCGTCAGCCGCGACTTCGCGAGACAGAGCCTGCTGCTCTCAGGAAGCAAGACCGGCAGCAAGCTGCGCCAGCATCTTCTCAATCTGAATATCGAATTCGCCGCAGAGCTCGTGCGCCACCTGCGTACCAGCGCGGAGCCGGCCGGCTCGACACGGCTGACTGCGGAAGAGGCCGCCGAACTTCGCAAGCAGCGGAATAAGCCGGATTATCTGCTGCGACTGATGGGCGGCCTGCTCGCCGCCGAGCGCCATGCCGGGCGGAT
The DNA here is from genome assembly GCF_016864575.1 of Rhizobium sp. BG4. NCBI lineage: Bacteria > Pseudomonadati > Pseudomonadota > Alphaproteobacteria > Hyphomicrobiales > Rhizobiaceae > Rhizobium > Rhizobium sp. BG4. The sequence continues at coordinate 1,516,616 of NZ_CP044126.1, read as the reverse complement.
CAGCGATATCGAATTCACGCTGCTCGACCGCACCGTCAGCGAAATGAACGGCGTGCTGACCGCCTGCGAGCGGCTGCGCAATACGCCGGTGCCGTTCGGCTACATGCTGCTGCTCCACCGCACAGCCTATCTCTTCTGCTTCATGCTGCCCTTCGGCTTCGCCGACGTGCTCGGCTACGTCACACCCCTCGCCGCCGGCGTCGTCGCCTACACGTTCTTTGGCTTGGATGCGCTGAGCGAAGAGCTCGAAGAGCCCTTCGGCACCCTGCCGAACGACCTGCCGATCGCCGCAATCGCCAAGGCCATCGAGCTTTCGCTGCGCGAAGCACTCGGCGAAAAGGACCTGCCAGAACTGCCGAAGCCGGTAAACTCGATCCTGCTTTGAACGATGCTAAGCCTTGTCCAAACGGCGGATAAGGACCAGATAGTCGTCGCCAGCGAAACCCGGCCGCAATCCGCAGCCGAGGTCACCAGAGACATGCCTCAGTTCTGCGCCGGCTCGACCTTGTCCCAGAGCTCGTTGAAAGCGATGCTGTCGAAGAATGCCGTTGCCTTCACCACCTTGCCGTCCTTCAGGGTCAGCAGCCAGACATAGCTGTTCTCGTAGGAGAAGCCGTTATTGGCCGTGCCGGCGCCGTCGAAATAGGCGGTGACCATGTCGCCGTCGGCATAGACGCCGTAGATCTTGGTTGGCCGGAAGCGGTCGCTCGATTTGTTGAAGCGGGCGCCGAAGGGGCCAAGCACCTTCTGCATCAGCTCGGCCCGGCCCTTCGTGGTGCCTGAGGCCGCCGAGTTGCCCGTTATCGTCCATTCGATGTCGTCGGACAGCAGCGGCTGCAGGGCGCCGCCATCGCCGTTCTTCCAGGCCGTGAGGACGGCTTCGACCGCTGCCTTGTTCTTCGTTTCCATGTCCAGGTTCCTTGTCTGCACCGCTGAAGTCTTTGCCGGTTCGGTAGCGGCTGCCGGAGCGAGCCCCATCAGTGCCACCAGCGCGCTGGCAGCGATGGTTCGAGCGAAGTAGTTCGACATATGCGATACCCCGTTGTTGAAGATCCCGTCGATGCAATGCGCGGCACCGCTGCCGTGGGATCCGCATTGCTGTGAAAGGAAATTTAGTGAGGGGTGATTACTGGGTCTATGCAGCAATATCTGCATGGGATACTGGCTTTTTCCCATGAATAGCAAGCGAGCGACCCTCACCGAACTCACGGCATTCACGACGATCGTTCGTCATGCGAGCTTTCGCGCCGCGGCCGACGAGCTCGCCATGTCGCCATCGACCCTCAGCCACATGATGCGCGGACTGGAGGAGCGGCTGGCAGTGCGCCTGTTTAACCGCACGACGCGCAGCGTCGCGCCGACCCAGGCGGGAACCAGATTGTTCCGCAGCCTCATGCCGATCCTCAGCGAACTCGATGCCGCACTCGCCGATGTTGATACGTTCAGCTCGCGCCCCTCGGGAAACCTGCGGATCAACGCGTCGGAATCGGCGACGCAGATGATGATGCAGGAGATCGTTCCGGCATTCGTCGAGCGTTATCCGGACGTGCATCTGGACCTCGTCACCGAAGGCAAGCTGGTGGATATCGTGGCGGATGGTTTCGATGCCGGGGTCCGGCTTGCCGAAGCGGTGCCGCAGGACATGATCGCGGTGCCCTTCGGTACCGAAGGGCAGTTCCTCGTGGTGGCGTCTCCGGCCTATCTCGAGACATTCGGCGTGCCCCGCACCCCCGACGACCTGCACAATCATCGCTGCGTGCGCTTTCGCCTTCCGAGCGGCAAGATGTACCGCTGGGAATTCGAGCGGCATGAGCATTCGCTGAAGATCGATGTGCCGGGGCCGGTGACCATCGACCATATGGGATTGATGGTGCGCGCAGCGATCCAGGGCGTCGGCATCGCCTATGTCTCGGCCGACATCGCCCGGGAAGCCCTGGCAAAGGGCGAACTCGTCGCCGTGCTCACGGATTGGACACCGCCCTTTGCCGGGCAGTGCCTCTATTATCCAAGCCATCGCCTGGTTCCGCCCGGCCTGCGCGCCTTCGTCGACCTCATCAAGGAAGTCCAGCGCAGATCGAGGCATGCCTGAGGCAGCGCCGGCGCTACGATTGCGAGGCGGCGAAATCCGTGGAAACCGATAGCGCCCGCCAGCTCTCGAGCTCGGCGCTCACCTGCTGATGCTTCGCTTCGATCGCCGCAACGGTATCGGAACCGAAGGGAATGCGCAGCGGCGGGTTCGGGGCATCGACAATCGTCAGCAGCGCCTTGGCCAGCAGCGCCGGATTTCCCGGCTGGTTGTGGTTCAGCGAGACCGCGAGCTTGCGGATTTCGCCGACGGTTTCGGCATAATCTGCAATCGTGCTTTCGGTTGTCGTCAGCGACTGCGCGTCGAGGAAGTCGGTGCGGAAATAGCCGGGCTCGACGATCGTGACGTTGATACCGAGCGGCTTGAGTTCCATCGCCAGCGCCTCGCTGATCGCCTCGACTGCAAACTTGGTCGAAGCATAGACGCCCCAGGCCGCCCAGCTGCGATATCCACCGATCGACGACACGTTCAGGATATGGCCGGCGCGCTGGCGGCGCAGCTGCGGCAGAACCGCACGCGTGACGGCCAGCAGGCCGAAGACATTGGTGCGATAGACGGCCTCGACCTCCTTGCCGGAGATTTCCTCGATGGCGCCGATCACGCCGAAGCCGGCATTGTTGACCACCACGTCGATACGGCCGAACCGCGAAACGGCCTGCGCGACCGCGTCCTTCGCCTGCTCTTCGTCGGTGACGTCGAGCTTGACGGCCAGGAGGTTCGGGCGCTCGCCGAACCGATCGAGAATGGCCTTCGGATCGCGCGCCGTGGCGACGACATTGTCTCCGCGCTCAATCGCTTCCTTGACGAAGAGCGATCCGAAGCCGCGCGATGCTCCGGTGATGAACCAGGTTTTCATGGGTTGTGTCCTCAGGGGCTGAATGACCCCACTGGTAGACCACTTCGCCTCCCGCCTTAATCAGCCCAAACCGGCATTCCCTGCTGGCGATTCCCCAGCAATCGCCAGCAGGGTGGACCGCCTCACGAAGAAGCGGCCGATGCCGGTCGCAATTCCAGGGCGCGCGCGTGGGCGGCAGTCACCGCTTCGCGCAGGACATCGGCAAGCCGGTTGCCGCCGTTGAGCACGGCGAGCGCGGCTTCGGTCGTCCCGCCGCGGCTCGTCACCTGCTTGCGCAGCCCTGCAAGACTGCCGGGCTCCTTCAGCGCGAGTTCCCCGGCACCGACGACCATCTCCTTCGTCATCGCGAAGGCAAGCTCTTCGGAGAGCCCGAGCTGCATCGCAACTTCGGCGATGAGATCGACGATAAGGAAGATGTAGGCAGGGCCGGATCCGGAGACCGCCGTTGCCACGTCGATCAACTCTTCGCGGTCGACCGCATGCGAAAAACCGCCGAGCGCCAGCAGGTCCTGCACCAAAGCCTTCTGCCCGGGCGTGACGAATGAGTTCGAGAACGACACCGTCGTCCCGCATCCGGCAACAACAGGAATATTCGGCATGGCGCGGACGATCGGCCGAGGCCCGAGGCATTCCTCGAAGAAAGCGGCGGGGACGCCGGCTGCAAAGCTGACGAAGACGGCAGACCGCATCACGCTGTAAGGCGGCGCTACGGCGGCCAGCATATCCGGCTTCACGGCGAAGAAGACCGCGATGGGGTCGAAACCCTCCGGCAGCTCCGACGCCCCGGCATAAACCGTCGCTCCGGCCTGTTTGGCGCGCTCAGCGAGATCCGCGTTGGGCTCGACGACGTGATAGTCATTGCCCGTAGCATCACGGCGATCGAGCCATCGCTTCAGAAAGGCGAAGCCCATGTTGCCGCAGCCGACCAGAAGCACGCTCGCCCGCGGCGCGGAATTCGCGTTGGAACCGATGCCGGTCATTGATGAACCATCCCGGGAAGGACTTGCGCAGGAAGGCTTTCGAGCGCTCATGGCTCGGGGCGTTGAAGAAGGTGGCGGCAGACGCCGCCTCGACGATCTTGCCGCTTTCCAGGAAGAGGACGCGATCGGCAAAGCTTCGTGCGAAGCTCATTTCGTGGGTCACCACGATCATCGTCATTCCCTCCGACGCCAGCGACGCCATGACGTCGAGAACCTCGTGAACCATTTCCGGATCGAGTGCCGACGTCGGTTCGTCGAAGAGCAGAACCTGGGGCTTCATGCAAAGCGCGCGGGCGATCGCCACGCGCTGTTGCTGCCCGCCGGAAAGCTGCCCCGGATATTTGCCGCCATGAGCGGAAAGATGCACGCGCTCGAGCATCTTGCGGGCCAATGCATCGGCCTCGGTCTTGCTGGTCTTCAGAACCTTGCGCGGTGCCAGCGTCAGGTTTTCGAGAACGGTCAGGTGCGGAAACAGGTTGAACTGCTGGAAGACCATTCCGATCACGCCGGCCAGAACGCTGGCATTCGCACAGTCGCTGTCCAACCGGCGCCCAGCGATCGAAATCTCGCCCGAGACCCGCTTCTCAAGTCCGGCGATGCAGCGGATCAAGGTCGACTTGCCCGATCCAGAAGGCCCGCAGATGACGAGCTTTTCGCCCTTGCCAAGCTCGACATTGATATCGGACAGTGCATCGAACGTGCCGAACTTCTTGTTGACGTCGCGCACGGTGACGACGGGCGCATCGGTTGCTTGCCGAGCAGCAGGGCTCATGATCTTGCCTCCCAATAGGGCTTATTATGAAGCGCTTGCCGCACCGGGGCCGATGGGACCGAGCCTGCGCGCTTCGAGGAAACGGAAAACCTGTCCGGCAATCGAGCCGAACACGAAATAGAGAAGGCCGGCGACGGCAAAGACCTGGAAAGGCGCGTAGGTCTGCGCGACGATCGAGCGGGCGGCGCCCGTGACATCCATCACCGCGATCGCGCTGGCGAGCGTGCTGGCCTTCATGACGAGGATGAATTCGTTGCCGATCGCCGGAAAGATGGAGCGGTAGGCCTGCGGCAGAATGATGTAACGCAGCGTCTGCCATTTGCTGAAACCGAGCGTCTGCGCGGCCTCGCGTTGTCCCGCCGCAACGCGCTGGATGCCACCACCGACGAGGGCGCCGGTATAGGCCGCGGAATTCAGCGCGATGCCGATCGTCGCACAGACCAGCGGAGCGATCAGGAACGGCCATATGACAGTCCCCTTGAGGAAGGTCAGCCTTGGAAGGCCGTAGTAGATGATCAGCAGCTGCACCAGCAGCGGAGTGCCGCGCCAGACGAACGTGTAGATGCGGGCCAGCGTCTTGGCGGTGGTCGAATTTGAGCTGAGTGCGATGCCGACAGGCAATCCGAGGATCTGGCCGAACGCGAAGCCGAAAATCGTCAGCGCGATCGTCGTTCCGAAGGCTGCCAGGAGCGGCATGAATGTGGAAGCGAAAATGTCGAAATTCATCTGCATCCCCTAGACGAAGCGTGCTTTGACGGATCGCTCGAGAAGGGCGATCGACAGCACCGATATCGCGGTGATCACGAGATAGATGGCGGCGGCGACCAGATAGAAGGTCAACGGGCTGCGCGTCGCGTTGCCCGCCACTGCCGCACTGCGCATCACGTCCTCGATGCCGACGATGGAGACGAGAGAGCTGTCCTTCAGAAGGATCAGCCACTGGTTTCCAATACCGGGCAAGGCGCGATAGGCGACCTGCGGCAACAGGATGCTTTTCCAGAGTTGCGTTTTGCTGAGCCCGAGGATCTGTGCCGCTTCGAACTGGCCGCGGGGAATGGATGAGATCGCGCCGCGGAAGATCTCCGAGGCATAGGCGCCGAAGACAATGGAAAGCGCAGCAGAGCCGGCCCAGAAAGCACTGATCTCGACATGGCCGCCGAAGAGGCGGCTGAGCGCAACCGTGCCGCCGTAGAACAGCACGAAGATGATCAGCAGTTCCGGAAAGCTTCTGACGATGCCGGCATAGGCACCGACGAGGCGCTTCAGCCAGATATTGTTCGACACGGCCGCAATTGCCGCCGCGACGCCCAGGCCGGTTCCGATGACGAGACTCGTCACCGAAACCTTGACCGTTACCAATGCACCGTCTGCAAGCAGCGGCGCATATTTGAGGATATCAACCACGGCGATCTGGCCTATTCGATGTTATAGGCAAACCAGTGCTGCCGGACCTTGTCGTACGTGCCGTCTTTGCGGATGGCGGCCAGGCCGTCATTGATGACACGCAGGCGGCATTCGTCGTCCTTGCGCAGGCCAAAGCCGTAGCCGTATCCGAAGAGCTTGTCGTGCAGTTCCGGTCCGACGAAGGCGTAGTCTTCACCGCCGGCGAGTTTCAGGAAGCCTTCAGAAAGGCCAGGGGCATCGTTCAGGGCAAAGTCGAGACGGCCTGTCGCCAGGTCCTGGGTCATGCTGTCCTGGCTGTCGTAGAGCTGCAGCGTCACCGCATCGCCGAAGGACGTCTTCATGTAGGTTTCGCCGGTCTGGCCGCGCAGCACGCCGACGGTCTTTCCGGACAGGAATTCCTTCGTCAGCTGGAACTCGGCATCCTTCTGCCCGACGAAGCGCGCCGGCGGATTGGCGTAGGACTGGCTGAACGCGATCTGCTTCTTGCGCTCGTCGGTGATCGACATCGCCGCCGAGATCGCGTCGATACGGCTCGTCACCAGGCTCGGGATCAGAGCGTCGAAGTCATTGATCACGAAGCTGCAGGTCGCGTTCTGCTGGGTGCAGATCGCCTTGATGAGGTCGATCTCGAAGCCCTTGGGCTCGCCGCTCTCGTCACGAAACGCGAAGGGTGCAAATCCGGCATCGGTTCCGAAGCGGATTTCCTTGCACTCCTGCGCCACGACCGGCGACGCGATCAGGCCGAGCATTGCGGCCAGAACGATATAGTTTCGCATGTAGTTTAACCTCCCGTGGATGCGTTCAAGGCATAGCGCCTTAGAACGGACGATTGTTCTCCGACGCCATCAACTGGGCGACCCCCTCCGCCGCAGTCGATCCGGACGCCTTGAGATTTGAGATGACCCTGTCCTGCAGCTCGGGCGCCTTGTCCTGCCCGAGCTTGAAGGCGCCTTCGAGGGCGGTGACTTCCATGCGGAAGGCAACGACCCCAGAGGCGATGCGGTCGATATATTCAGCGGACGGGCCCGGATCCCACGCCGTCTGATACTGGTCCTCGAAGTAGTGAACCGTGCGCATCAGGACGCCGATGATCTCACCGACGTCGTGGATCCATTCGATCTTGCCGGTCGCCTGCACCGTCACGTAGTTCCAGGTCGGGACGAAGGGGCGCACGCCGTACCATGTCGGCGAGATATAGGCGTGAGGACCGTTGAAGATCGCCATCGCCGGCTTGTCCGCATCGGAAGCGCTCCATTGCAGATTGGCCTTGGCGAGATGCGATTCCAGGATCAGCGTATCAGGCCCCTCCGACAGGACAAGGAACGGGATCTGCGTCGCAAACAGCCCGCTCCCGCCACCCGTAACCAGCGTGCCGAAGCCGTTGTCGCGGATGACCTGTCCGAGCTTCTGGCGATCGGAACACCGGTATTCATCGGGGATGTACATGGCTTCAAGCCTGCGGACGGAAGGGGGAGATCAGGGGCTCGATAACATCGAGCGCCGTCGCGACGGCCGCCTGGCGCGCGTCGATGCTCTCCGGCGCCTCGAACTCGGCGACTTCGAGACCAAGAACGCGGTTGCTCGCGCCGATCGCCGAAAGCGCCTCGCGCAGTTCCGACGGCTGGAGGCCGCCCGGAACGACGTATTCGGTCGGGAAGGTCGAGGGATCCATGACGTCGCAATCGATATGAACCCAGATCGGATGCGAACCGATGGCCTTCTGCAGCTTCTCGATGAGACCCGGACCCGGCGGGATGATCGTCGCGCCGGCTTCGCGCAGCAGTTCTTCTTCGGGCGGATCGAGATCGCGGGCACCCACCAGCACGAACTGATCCGGGCGCATCTCCGTGCCGAAACCCGTATGCCAGTAGCCGCTCGCGCCGGTCAGCGTGATGCCGCCGAGATAGCGCGTGGTCGTGGTCTCCGGCGTATTGAAATCGCCATGCGCGTCGAACCAGACGATCCGCGCATCCGGGTGCAGGCGGTGAACGACGGGGATCGTCCCGAGGCTGGTGGCGCACTCGCCGAGGCACAGGATCGGAAACTTGTTGCCCAGGAGGCCGTCCTCGATATGGGCAGCGGCCTTGGCGATCAGCGGCCGCGCCCGTTCGAGCGCGAAAGTCCAGTGATCGTCCAGTGGCTTCGACGGCGTGCCGTGCAGCGCAGCCGGAACACCAAGCTCGCGCTCCAGCGCCTTCGCCAGCAAGCCGGCGCCGATCATGCCACCGGGGCTACGGTCGGAGATGCGGCCCTGGATAGCGGCAACCGAAGGCTTTCTAGACGAATTTTCCACTGGCAATCTCCTTAAAAATCCACGATCGGATACATTGGATCCAATGTTGACAGTGTAGCCGGAGCGTGTCAAGAACGTTTTTGAAAATTGTTAGACAGACCCATCCAGACACCGACCGAGGCGACATACGAGCCAATGCCAACCCTTGCCGAGATTGCCGCACGACCCCGCGCCCGCTTCAAGACCGCGATGGAAATCGCCGTCGAAGGCCTCCGCGAAGCGATTCTGGAAGGGGCGATCAAGGCCGACTCTCCGCTTCGCCAAGAAGAGCTCGCAAAGGTTTTCGGGGTAAGCCGGATGCCGATCCGCGAGGCGCTGCGGCAGCTGGAAGCCGAGGGGCTGGTGCTTTCGGCACCTCACCGCGGCGCCGTTGTTGCCGAGCTGCTGCCTGCCGAAGTCCGCGAGATCGACCAGATCCGCTCGGCGCTGGAAACGCTTGCCCTCAGCCTGTCGCTACCCCTCCTCACCGACCGCCAGTTCGAGGAGGCCGAAGCGATACTCGACCGGATGGAGGCATGCCAGGATGCCGCGAAGTGGACGGCGCTGAACGAGCAGTTCCACAACAGCCTCTACGCTGGCACGGCGTCGCCGCGCCTGAAGACGCTGATTGCCGGCCAGTATGTGGCGCTGGCGCGATACTCGAATGTTCACGTCGGCGCACTGGATTACCGGCGCCGCGCCGATGAGGAACATCGCGGGCTTCTGGAAGCCTGCCGCACGCGCGACATCGCTGTCGCAACGTCGGCCCTCAGCAAGCACATCCGGGCAAGCGGCGAAGAGATCGCGAAGGTGCTGGAAGGCAGCCAGCAGGACACATGAGAGCGGCGCCTCAAGAGCCTTCGGAGCCGATCACAGGTGAGTTTGGTCCCAGCCGTCCTTGACGGTTTCCATGGCCGGGTTGGTCGATGTGCTCGCGACATGCGGCAGCGTCGAGATCTTTTCGCCGAGGACACGGCGGTATTTGGCGATGTCGCGGGTGCGGACCTTCAGCAGATAATCGAAGCGGCCTGCGATCATGTGGCACTGCTCGACCTCCTTGATCTTCTTGACCGCATCGTTGAAGCTCTTCAGCGCACCTTCGGTGGTATTCGAGAGTTTGACCTCGACAAAGGCGACGTGATCGAGTTCCATCTTGGCAGGATTGAGCACCGCCCTGAAACCTTCGATATAGCCTTCCGCCAGCAAGCGCTTGAAGCGAATCTGGCAGGGTGTATTCGACAGGCCGACGCGGGCAGCAAGGTCCGTAATGGACATTCGGCCGTCTTCCGAGAGGGCCTCCAGTATCTTCTTATCGAACTGGTCAAGTTCACTAAAATTTGCCGCTTCTCTAGTCATGACGCCTTCTCGAATGGGACTAGAATAGACGATTGCCACTGGATGATGCCGAAAGCAAGTTAGATCGACCTGAAGCGGTCATGTTATGCTGCGCTTGCTGGTGACAGAGGGCTTTGGAGAAGCCCGAAGGCGCCGGCTTTTGGACGTTCAACAACCTTCGCCGCTAGGACCTTCCATGCTCAAAGACGTCGCCGACAACGCCTCCGGATCGAACCCGAATTCGCCCTTTGCCCAGTTTGCCCCGCCGATCCGCGAGCAGTCGGAGCTTCGCAAGGCGATCACCGCGGCCTACCGGCGTCCTGAGACCGAGTGCCTGCCGCCGCTGGTCGCGGCCGCCAAGGTTCCCGACGATCTGAAGACGACGATCCGCGGCACCGCGCGCAAGCTGATCGAGGCGCTGCGCGCCAAGCACAAGGGCACCGGCGTCGAAGGGCTGGTTCAGGAATATTCGCTGTCGAGCCAGGAGGGCGTTGCCCTCATGTGCCTTGCCGAAGCGCTGCTGCGCATTCCCGATACCGCGACCCGCGATGCGTTGATCCGCGACAAGATTTCCGAAGGCGACTGGAAGTCCCACGTCGGCGGAGGTCGCTCGCTATTCGTCAATGCCGCGACCTGGGGCCTCGTCGTCACAGGCAAGCTGACCTCCACGGTCAACGATCGCAGCCTGGCGGCGGCGCTGACCCGTCTGATCGCCCGCTGCGGCGAACCGGTAATCCGCCGCGGCGTCGACATGGCGATGCGCATGATGGGTGAGCAGTTCGTCACCGGCGAGACCATCGACGAGGCGCTGAAGCGCGCCCGCCCGCTGGAATCCCGCGGCTTCCGCTATTCCTACGACATGCTGGGCGAAGCCGCGACCACGGCGAAGGATGCCGAGCGCTACTATCGCGACTACGAGAACGCCATCAACGCCATCGGCAAGGCGGCCGCCGGCCGTGGCATCTATGAAGGCCCCGGCATTTCCATCAAGCTCTCCGCCCTGCATCCGCGCTATGTGCGCGCGCAGTCGAAGCGCGTCATGGAAGAGCTGCTTCCCCGCGTCCAAAAGCTGGCGCTGCTCGCCCGCACATACGATATCGGCCTGAACATCGACGCCGAAGAAGCCGACCGCCTGGAGCTCTCGCTCGATCTCCTGGAAGAGCTCAGCTTCGATCCGGCGCTGAAGGGCTGGAACGGCCTTGGTTTCGTCGTCCAGGGATATGGCAAGCGCTGCCCCTTCGTGATCGACTATATTATCGACCTGTCGCGCCGCTCCGGCCGCCGGATGATGGTGCGTCTGGTGAAGGGCGCCTATTGGGATGCCGAGATCAAGCGCTCGCAGCTCGATGGTCTCTCGGATTTCCCGGTCTATACGCGTAAGATCCACACCGACGTCGCCTATGTCGCCTGCGCCCGCAAGCTGCTTGCGGCCACCGATGCGGTCTTCCCGCAATTTGCGACGCACAACGCCCAGACGCTGGCAACGATCTATCATCTGGCCGGCAATGATTTCCAGGTCGGCAAGTACGAGTTCCAATGCCTGCACGGCATGGGCGAGCCGCTCTACGACGAAGTCGTCGGCAAGGACAAGCTCGACCGCCCCTGCCGCATCTATGCACCTGTCGGTACGCATGAAACGCTGCTCGCCTATCTGGTCCGCCGCCTTCTCGAAAACGGCGCAAACTCCTCCTTCGTCAACCGCATTTCCGACCCGAAGGTCTCGGTCGACGACCTGACGGCGGATCCAGTCGACCTCGTCGAGGCGATGACGCCGCCCGGCAAGCCGCATGATCTGATCTCCCTGCCCGACGATCTCTACGGCGCGGAACGTCGTAATTCCGCCGGTATCGATCTGGCAAACGAGGCGGAACTGGCGCGCCTGGGCGGCAACCTGTCGAAGACCGTCACGATGACCTGGCATGCCTTGCCGCTTCTGGCAGACGGCGACACGCAGGGTGTGACGCGCCCGATCCTGAACCCCGCCGATCACGGCGATGCCGTCGGGGAGGTGACCGAGGTCGAACCGGCAGCCGTTGCGAAGATCGCCAAGCTTGCGGCGATCGGCGCCACCGAATGGGCCCAGGTCTCCCCGGCCGACCGCGCAGCCTGCCTCGATCGCGCAGCCGATATCATGCAGTCGCGCATCGAAACGCTGATGGGCGTGATCATGCGGGAAGCCGGCAAGTCGGCGGCGAATTCGATCGGCGAAGTGCGTGAAGCGATCGACTTCCTTCGCTATTACGCCGAGCAGGCCCGTCGCACGCTCGGCCCCTCGCACGCCCCGCTCGGCCCGATCGTCTGCATCAGCCCGTGGAACTTCCCGCTGGCGATCTTCACCGGCCAGGTCGCTGCGGCCCTCGTCGCGGGTAACTCGGTCATCGCAAAGCCGGCCGGCGTCACGCCGATCGTCGCTTTCGAAAGCGTCAAGATCCTGCACGAAGCAGGCATCCCCCGTCATGCCCTGCAGTTCACGCCCGGCGACGGCCCGCTCGGCGCCGCGCTGATCGACGCGCCGGAAACGGCTGGTGTCATGTTCACCGGCTCCACCGGCGTTGCCCGCCTCATCCAGGCGCAGCTCGCAAACCGGCTTTCGAATTCGGGCAAGCCGATCCCGCTGATTGCCGAAACTGGTGGCCAGAATGGCATGATCGTCGATTCCTCGGCTCTCGCCGAGCAGGTCGTCGGTGATGTCATCGCCTCGGCCTTCGACAGCGCCGGACAGCGCTGCTCGGCGCTTCGCGTCCTCTGCCTGCAGGACGATATCGCTGATCGCACGCTGACTATGCTGAAGGGCGCATTGCAGGAGCTGTCGATCGGCCGCACCGACCGGCTGAGCGTCGATGTCGGCCCAGTCATCACCGCAGCGGCGAAGGCCGGCATCGACGGCCATATCGAGAAGATGAAGGCGCTCGGCTGCAAGGTCGAGCAGTTGCCGCTTCCCGAGACGGCCAACCTCGGCACCTTCGTGCCGCCGACGATCATCGAACTGAAGAAGCTCTCCGATCTCGAGAAGGAAGTGTTCGGACCGGTGCTTCACATCATCCGCTATCGCCGCGCCGATCTGGATCGTCTCATCGACGATATCAACGGCTCCGGCTATGGCCTGACCTTCGGCCTGCACACGCGCCTCGACGAGACGATCGCGCATGTGACGAGCCGGGTGCAGGCAGGCAATCTCTATGTGAACCGCAACATCATCGGCGCCGTCGTCGGCGTCCAGCCCTTCGGCGGGCGCGGCCTTTCCGGCACGGGTCCGAAGGCGGGCGGTCCGCTTTATATCGGCCGCCTCGTGCAGAAGGCACCGGTGCCGCCGCAGCACAGCTCGGTCCACACCGATCCGGCGCTTGCCGATTTTGCCGTCTGGCTTTCGGGCAAGGGCAAGACGGACGATGCCGAAGCCGCCCGCGAACTCGGCAGCCTCTCGGCCGTCGGCCTGCAGAAGGAGCTCGTCGGCCCGGTCGGCGAGCGCAATCTCTACGCCCTCCATCCGCGCGGCCGCGTGCTTCTCGCCCCGTCCAGCGAACGCGGGCTTTACCGGCAGATCGCTGCGGGCCTCGCGACCGGCAACCAGCTCGTCATCGACGAGGCCTCCGGCCTTTGCCAGGTGCTGAAAGACCTGCCGGCCAGCGTCGCGCACCGCATCAGCTGGACGTCGGACTGGAACAAGGATGGCCCCTTCGCCTCGGCTCTCGTCGAAGGCGATGCTGAGCGGATTCTCAAGATCAACAAGGCGATCGCCGCGCTCGACGGTCCTCTCGTTCTGGTGCAATCGGCAACGACGGCGGAGATCGAGAACGATGTCGAGGCCTATTGCCTGAACTGGCTGGTCGAGGAAGTCTCGACATCGATCAACACGGCTGCGGCCGGCGGCAATGCCAGCCTGATGACGATCGGCTGATCGTGAGCACAATGGCGCCGGGGCGGCTAGTCGCGCCGGCGCAATCCATATTGAAAGCTACCCGGCAATCGCCACAGCGTCGCTCCAGGAAGCGGCGATCTGCGCCCGGTCCATCGAGCGGGCAATACGCCCGGCATCCATGATGACGGCGCGGTCGCACATATGCGCGACAACGCCGGGATCGTGGCTGACGAGGACGAATGTCATGCCCTCGGATGCCTTGAGATCGTTCAGCAGATTGAGAATTCCGGCCTGTACGGAAACGTCGAGCGCCGAAGTCGGCTCGTCGAGCAGCAGCAGCTTCGGCTTCAAAAGCAGTGCCCGGGCGATCGCCACACGCTGGCGCTGACCGCCGGAAAGCTGATGCGGATAGCGGCCGGTAACAGTTGCCGGAAGACCGACTCGCTCAAGCGCGGTCCGCACCTGACCCTCCACATCGCGTTCGCCACGCAGCGACAGCGGCTCACCGAGAATGCGGGAGATGCGATGGCGCGGGTGGAGCGAGGAATAGGGATCCTGAAACACCATCTGGATGCTGGCGCGTAGCGCTCCGGTGATCTTCCGTCCTGGCTGCAGCGGCTCACCGGAAACGGCAATCGAGCCCTGCCAGTTGGTGTTGAGACCGGCGACGGCGCGAAGCACTGTCGTCTTGCCGCAACCCGATGGACCGATCAGCCCGAAGGTCTCGCCCGCGCCGACATCGAAGCTGACATCCCGCAACGCGGTGAAGCCCTTGTCGCGCCCTTGAAAGGTTACGGAGAGATTGGTGACGGACAGCGCGCTCATGGCTGCTCTCCATAGACCGGCAATCTCGTTCCGTAAGTCGCGGCCGACGGACGGGCGGCCCAGAGGGCACGCGTATAGTCCGACTTGGCATTTGCGAGATCGGCCGACACCATCTGTTCGTCGATCTTTCCGCGGCGCATCACCATCACACGATCGGCGTAACGCGAGACCTGCTGCAGGTCGTGGCTGATCAGCAGCAGGCCCATGCCAAGCTCCTCGCTCAGCGAGCGCAGCAGCGTGAGGATCTGATCCTGCAGCCCGCGATCAAGCGCGGAGGTCGGCTCGTCGGCGATCAGAAGCTTCGGGCGGTTGATTAGCATCGCGGCAATCATCACGCGCTGCCCCATGCCACCGGACAGCACTGCCGGATAGCTGGAATAGATACGGCCGACATCCGGCAGGCCGACCTTGTCGAGCATGTCGAGCGCCCGCTCCCGTCGCTCGGCGGCCGAGAGCTTGGTGTGAAGAAGCAGGGCCTCCTCCACCTGACGTCCAATCCTGTGTGCCGGGTTGAGCGAGTATTTCGGATCCTGCAGGATCAGGCCCATGCCGCTGCCGCGAAGGCTGTTCCAGCCCTTTTCGGGGAGGGCCGTCAGATCCTGACTGTCGAAGGAAAGGCGCGCGGCCGCGACCTGTGCCCGTGACGGCAGCAGACCCATGATGGCGCGGCCGGTCATCGATTTGCCGGAACCGGATTCTCCGACGAGGGCCACGACCTCGCGGCCGACCGAGAAGGATACGCCGTCGACGATCCGCACCGGTCCGTTCGCCGATGGAAAGGAGATCGACAGATCCTCGACCTGAAGCAAGGGATCAGTCATGGCGGGGATCCAGAATGTCGCGCAGGCCGTCGGCCAGCAGATTGAAGGCAAAGGACGTGATCAGGATGGCGATGCCTGGAACGGCGGCCACCCACCACTGGTCGAAGATCACCTGCGTGCCCTCCGAAACCATCGAGCCCCATTCCGCCGTCGGCGGACGCACGCCGAGGCCAAGGAAGCCGAGGCCCGCGGCGGCAAGGATGATGCCCGAGAGATCGAGCGCCAGGCGAATGATCGCCGAAGGCAGGACGAGCGGCAGGATATGCCCCCAGAGCAGCCTGATGCCGCGAATGCCGACCATTTCGGCGGCGGCCAGATAGTCGCTGCGTCTCAGCGCTGCCGTCTCGACCCGGGCCTGGCGCGCATAGGCGGGCCAGCTCGTCAGCGCGAGAGCCAGCGCCCCGTTGATCAGCCCAGGCCCCATGATCGCGACGAAGGCAAAGGCAAGCAGCAGGCGCGGGAAGGACATGACGATATCGGTCAGCCGCATCAGCACGCGCTCGATGATGCCGCCGAAGAAGCCCGCGAGAATGCCGACGAGTATTCCAAGCGGCGCCATCAGCAGCACGACGACGAGGACGAGCAGCAGGGTCGGGCGCGCGCCGTAGATGATGCGTGAGAGAATATCCCGGCCGAAACCGTCGGTGCCCAGCCAATGGACCGCATCCGGCGGCATCAGCCGATTGGCCGTTTCCTGCAGATTCGGATCGTAGGGCGCGATCCAGGGCGCGAAGAGCGCCAGCGCGAGGATGACGGTAACGACCACACATCCTACGGCAGCGGCCGGTGAGCGCAGGAGACGTTGCAGAAAGACGGATCCGCCGAGCGGCGGCTGAACGATCTCGCTCATCGTTTCTTCCCCGCTTCCAGCCGTGCGACGCCGAGATCGGTCAGCGCGTTGAGCAGCACGAAGGAGGCGCCGACGATCAGTGTGGCGCCGAGAATGGCCGGCATGTCGCCGGAAAACATCGCCGTCGTCAGATAGCGGCCGATGCCGGGCCAGGCGAAGACGGTTTCGGTCAGCACCGCGCCTTCGAGAAGGCTGGCATAGGAAAGCGCGATCACCGTCAGCAGCGTCCCTGAAATATTGGGGAGGATATGGACGAAGACGATGCGGCGCAGGCTCGCGCCCTTGGCACGCGCCGTCGTCACATATTCCTGCCCGAGTTCGGTGAGCACTGCCGCGCGCGTCAGGCGCGAAATGGCGGCAAGCGCATGGAAGGCAAGCACCGTCGCAGGCAGCACGAGATGCGCCAGCGCATCGCGGAAGGCGCCCGCCTTGCCCGACATCCAGGTATCGATCAGCGCAAAGCCGGTGACCGGCTTGACCGTGAATTGAAAGACGACGTCGGCCCGGCCGGGTCCCGGCGCCCAATGCAGCCGGGCATAGAACAGGAGCAGCATCAGCAGCCCCAGCCAGAAGATCGGCACGGAATAGCCGAAGAGCGAAACGAACCGCGCCAGGCTATCCACCCATGTCCCCTGCCGCATCGCGGCGGCGATGCCGAGCGACAAACCGACGATTGCGCCGATGACGATCGCTGCTGTGGCGAGCTCGATCGTTGCGGGAAAGGTACGGGCGATATCCTTGGCGACGGGTTGGCCCGTGGAGATCGACTGCCCGAAATTGCCCGACAGCGCCGTCTCGACATAACGCAGGAACTGCAGCGGCAGCGGCTGGTCGAGCCCGAGCTCGACGCGCGCCTGCTCGTATGTCGACTTGCTTGCGTGATCGCCGACGAGCTGCAGCGCCGGGTCGATCGGCGAAAGCCGCGTCATCGCGAACGTCACCAGCGCCAGGCCGAACAGGGTCAGTGCGAATGACCAGAACCACTTGAAAAGAGGCCAGATGAAAGACAACTCCCGCCAGCTGTTTCGCTGACGGGAGTCGGTCATGCCGGCATTATTGTTCGTTGCCGTTTGCGGCACTTATTTTTCTACCTTGTCGTAATAGACCTGGTCTGCGTTCAGACCCTGCGCGTAGTTCTTCACCTTGTCGCTTAGCACGACCGGATCGTTGCCTTGAAGCGTAAAGATGAAGGGCGAGCTCGCCTGGATCTTCTTCTGTAGATCCTGATAGAGCGCGATGCGCTTTGCCGGATCCTGTTCCTTGACGGCAGAAAGCGTCTCGTCCGTCAGTTCCGGGATAACCCAGCCGGCATATTTCGCTGCGGTGTTGGTCGAGTTGTCCTTGTTGATCGCGAAGGCGCTGGCGTTGGAATGCGGGTCGAAATAATCCGGGATCCAGTAGCGCAGCGTCATCTCGAACTTGCCGGAGCGGCCACGGGCATAGATGTCGCTCGCGACACCCGGCTGGATGTCGAGCGTGATGCCGGCTTGCGCAAAGGTCGACTGAAGCGACTGGGCAATCGAGAGATAGGGCTGATCGTTGAAGACGATGAATTCGATCTTGAACGGCGTCTTGATGCCAGCGTCGGCCAGGATCTTCTTCGCCTTCTCAGGGTCGAGCTTGAACGGCGTATCCGTCAGGGCGCCCGGAAAGCCGACCGGAAGGAAGGACTGGTGGACGCTGCTCTGGCCGCGCAGGAGGTTCTTGGCGATACCGTCATAGTCGACGAGATAGCGTGCCGCCTCCCAGAAGGCCGGATTGCCGAGCGTCGGGTTCGCCTTGGTGTTGAGCAGGATATAATCGGTGCGGGCGGAAGGAACAGAGAGAACCTTGATGCCGCTCTTGTCCTTCAACGCTTCGATCTGGTCCGCAGAGAGACCCCGGGCGATATCGGCATCACCCTGCTCGACGAGCAGGCGGCGGGCGCCGACGTCAGGCACGTTGCGGATGATGACGTTTTCGAGCTTCGGCTTGTCCGACGAATTGGCATTCGCCTGCAGCACGAGGGCTTCATGCGGCGTGTAGGCAGCGATCGAGAAGGCGCCGCTGCCGGCCGAGTTGGTCTTCAGCCAGCCATTGCCGAAGTCGTTATCCTTGACGTTGGCAGACACCGTCTGTTCGTCGACGACGGAGGCAATCGGGGCGGTCAGCAGCGAGAGCGCAAAACCGGCACCGACATCGGCGCTCCAGGTGAGCTTCACATGCTTGTCGTCCACCTTGGTCACGGCGCTGTCGACGGTCTCGGGCTTCCAGCCGAGTTCGTTGAGGATGAAGGCCGGAGACTTGTTGAGCTTGACGGCGCGCGTCAGCGAGAAGACCACATCTTCGGGACGAACCGGATTGCCGGAGGCGAATTTTGCATCGGCGAGCGCAAAGGTCAGGCTCTTGCCATCGCTGCCGGCTTCCCAGGAGGCGGCGAGCGCCGGCTCGATCTTCGTGCCATCGTCGCGGTTGGACTGCACGAGGCGCTGGTAGAGGTTGTTGAAGGACTGCACCGTCGTCAGCTCGAAACCTTCGGCCGGATCGAAGCTCGTCGCGTCATCGATCGACTGGGCAACGACGAGCGTGTCGTTCGGGGTTTCGGCGTGGGCGGCAAGCGGACCGAGCGCAAGGCTGAATACGGCGCCAAGGAGCGCTCCCCGCCAAGATTGCAGCAACATTTTCGTCTCCTGATTATATTTATATGCGCGTTGGACCCGGCAGAGCGCCGCACGCTAACAAGTGCAACTTACTGCGCAGCCTCACCTTTCATCAGGCCCGATCGTTGCGATTATCACGGTGAAGTGAGAAAAAAATTCCCTGAGAAAGCCGAAATCCGGCGCTCCACAGAAACAGCCGAACGGGTTCTGCAACTGAAAGCTGGTTGAAAGCTTCGACCGGATACCTACAAGGCCGCATCGTGGAGGAGGCACAATGTTCGTGGCGAAATGCGATGCGCCCATTTTATCCCGGAGGAGACCTTCATGCGTTTCACACGCAATCTATTCAATGGAATCGCCCTTTCTGCCGTCGTCACCGCCGCATCGCTTGGCGCATCCGCCGCGCATGCTGCCGACAAGATCACCATCATGGTCGGTGGCTACGAAAAGCAGATCTATCTGCCCGCCAAGCTTGCCGAGAGCCTCGGCTATTTCAAGGATGAAGGCCTGGATGTCGAGCTTCTGAACGAAGCCGCCGGCGTCGATGCCGAAAACCAGCTGCTGGCTGGCGCCGTTCAGGGCGTCGTCGGCTTCTACGACCACTGCGTAGACCTGCAGGCCAAGGGCAAGTTCGTCGAATCCATCGTCCAGTTCAGCCAGGCGCCGGGCGAAGTGGAGCTCGTTTCCACCAAGCATCCCGAAATCAAGTCGCCGGCCGACTTCAAGGGCAAGAGTCTCGGCGTCACCGGCCTCGGCTCCTCGACCAATTTCCTCACCCTCTTCATGGCATCCAAGGCCGGTCTGCAGCCGGGCGACGTCGTGACGGTTCCGGTCGGCGCCGGCGGCACCTTCATCGCCGCCATGCAGCAGGACCAGATCCAGGCGGGCATGACCACCGAGCCCACCATCTCGCGCATGCTGAAGACCGGCGAAGCCAAGGTTCTCGTCGACATGCGCACGGTCGATGCGACGCGCCAGGCGCTCGGCGGCACCTATCCGGCAGCCTCGCTCTATCTCGAAAGCTCCTGGGTGGACGAGCACAAGGAAGAAACCCAGAAGCTCGCCAACGCCTTCGTGAAGACGCTGAAGTTCATCAATACGCATTCTGCGGCCGAAATCGCCGACAAGATGCCGAAGGATTTCTACGTCGGCGACAAGGATGGGTACATCAAGGCGCTTGAAGAAGGCAAAGGCATGTTCACGCCGGATGGCGTGATGCCGGAAGATGGCCCGAAGACGGTTCTGGCCGTGCTGTCCGAGTTCTCGAAGAACGTGAAGGGCAAGCAGATCGACCTCTCCAAGACCTACACGACCGAGTTCGTCAAGAACGCGAAGTAACTTCTGTCGCGACGGCTCCCGCCGGATGGCGGGAGCGCAGCGCGCTATGGGCACTGCGTGCACGCCCGCAGAGGCACGCATAGGTATCGCCATGCAGCAGGAAAACATGAAGACGCCTGCGGTGGAGCTGATCAATGTCAGCCGCCGCTTTGTCTCGCCGACCGGCAAGTCCCTCACCGCTCTCCGCGACTTCAACATGACCGTCGAACGCGGCGAGTTCGTTGCCGTCGTCGGCCCGACGGGATGCGGCAAGTCGACGACGCTCAACCTCGTGACCGGGCTTGCCCGGCCGAGCGCTGGAGAAGTTCGCCTGATGGGCGGCCCGATCACCGGCATCGACCGCCGCGTCGGCTTCGCCTTCCAGACCGATGCGCTCTTCCCCTGGAAGAACGTCATCGACAACGTGATGGCCGGGCCGCTGTTTCGCGGCAAGTCGAAGGCGGAAGCCGAAAAGAGCGCCAAGGACTGGCTGGCCCGCGTCGGCCTGTCGAAATTCCTGCATCACTATCCGCATCAGCTTTCGGGCGGCATGCGCAAGCGCGTCTCGCTGGCGCAGACCTTCATCAACGAACCGGAAATCCTGCTGATGGACGAGCCCTTCTCGGCGCTCGACGTCCAGACCCGCACCGTCATGCATGAAGAGCTGCTGAAGCTCTGGGCCGAGCGCAAGGCATCGGTGATCTTCGTCACCCACGACCTCGAGGAAGCCGTGGCTCTCGCCGACAAGGTCTATGTGCTGACGGCAGGCCCGGCGACGGTGAAATCGGTCTACACCATCGATCTGCCACGGCCGCGCGTGGTGTCCGAGATCCGCTACGAGCAGAACTTCATCGACTATTGCAAGACCATCTGGGACGACCTGCGCGAAGAGGTGGAAACCAGCTACCGCCGCACAAGCGAAGCCGCCTGAGGGAGGGGATAATGACTGATACGACAATGGGCGCAGGCTCGGCCGCGCTGTTTCGCCCGGGAACCTCGGATGCGGAAATCGAGGCATCCGCGATGAAGGCGATGAAGCGGCGCACCGCGCTTGTCCGCTTCTGGCAGATCGCCATCCTCGTCTTCGTCATCGGCATGTGGGAGCTGTCCTCCAACATGCAGTGGATCGATCCGTTCTTCTACTCGAGCCCGAGCGGCGTCATCGAGCGCCTCTACGAATGGGCGACCGAGGGCACGACCGAAGGCTCGCTCTGGTACAATCTGTGGGTCACCATGGAAGAGGCGCTGATCGGCTTCTTCGCCGGCTCGATCACCGGCGTCTTCGTCGGCATCGGCCTTGGCCGCAATCGTTTCCTCTCGGATATCTTCTCGGTCTATATCAAGGCGATCAACTCGATCCCGCGCGTCGTTCTCGCGCCGATCTTCATCATGATCATGGGTCTCGGCCTTCCCTCCAAGGTAGCGCTCGCCTTCATCATGGTGTTCTTCGTGGTCTTCGCCAACGCCTTCCAGGGTGTGCGCGAAGCCGACCGCAACATGATCGCCAATGCCCGCATTCTCGGCGCCTCCGACTGGCAGGTGACGCGCACCGTCGTCATTCCCTCGGCGATGAGCTGGATCTTCGCCAGCCTTCACGTCTCGTTCGGTTTTGCAATCATCGGCGCCATCGTCGGCGAGTTCGTCGGCGCCCGCTTCGGCATCGGCCAGCTGATCTCGATCGCCAAGGGCACCTTCGACGCTGCCGGCATGTTTGCCGCGATCCTGCTGGTCATGGTGGTGACGCTCGTTGCCGAATACATCATGACCATCATCGAGAACCGTCTCGCCAAATGGCGTCCGCAGCAGCAGATGGACGTGCAATAAAAGAGGCCATCCTCCCAAGGCTTCGGAAGGCCGGATCGAGAGATCCGGCCTTTTTCATGCCGATCCCGCAGCCGCGACCGGAAGCCGGACGCTGACGACGAGACCGCCGCCATAGGCCTCGGCAAGGGCAACCGTGCCACCGGCGCCGTCGACCACCTCGCGGACGATCGCCAGACCCAGGCCGCTGCCGTCGCCTTCGGTGCCGAGCACCCGGTAGAAGCGCTCGAACACCTGTTCGCGCTCATCGGCCGGAATGCCCGGACCGTTGTCCTCGACATCGAGAACGGCAAGATCCCCTGCCCTGCTCACCGAAACCGTCACCCGGCCGCCGCGGCGGGTATAGCGGATCGCATTGTCGACGAGATTGACGAGCATTTCCCGCAGCATCGTGCCGTCGCCTTCCACCGGCACGGGGCCCGAAACCTCCAGGCCGAGATCGATATCGCGCTGCAGGGCCTGCTCCGCATGGGCTGCGACGATATCGCGGGCAGCAGTGGAAAGATCGATCGTATCGCTGCGCGGCCTCCGGCTTCCGGGCTCGGCACGCGACAGCGTCAGAAGCTGACTTGCCAGACGGGACATATGACGCGTGCTGCTGCGCAACGCCTGCAGCGCCTCGTCGCGCTTCATCTCATCCGTCTCGCGCGCTGCCACGCTCGCCTGCGTCGACATCAGCGCCAGCGGCGTCCTCAGCTGATGCGCAGCATTCGACACGAACCGCCGCTGCGCCGCCATCTGGTTCTGGACGCGCTCCATGTGATCGTTGAGCGCCCGCACCAGCGGCTGGAATTCGGTCTGGACCATGGCCGGCGACAGCGGATCGAGCCGCTCACGCCCGCGGGCACGCACGGCATCGCGCAGGCGCAGCGCCGGTGCCAGCCCCCGCTGCAGGCCGATGATGGTGACCGCGCCCGCGAGCAGCACGAGAATGAACTGCTTGCTAAAATCGTCGAGCCACAGCCGCCGGCGCAGCGCATATTGGCTGTTGTGGGTAATCGCCACGGTGACCGAGATATCGCCATCGTCAGGCAGGCCGACGACCGGGTGATTGAGCGTCAAGGCGCGAACGGTCGAGTTGCGGAACGTCACGTCCTGCCCAGTGCGATCGACGGTTGGCAGCGGCAGATCGGGAAAGCCGCTGACCAGGTTTCCCCAGGCGGTGATCACCTGATAGAAGACCTGATCGCCATAGCCGGTATCGAACATCTCGAGCGCTGCAGGCGGAATATCCGCCTCGATATTGCCGCCCTCATCAACCCGAACCGCTTCCGCGATCACCCGCGCCGAACTCAGCAGCGTGCGGTCAGAGACCAGCTTCGCCGTCTGGTCGGCCGTCCGATAGCTGTCATAGAGATTGAAGCAGATCGCCCCGACGAGCGTCAGCACGACCCAGGCCAGCAGCTGGGCTCGCAGGCTTTGCCGCAAGCTCCAGACACCCGCCAACACACTCCGCAGACGGCTCATCCTAGGACGCGTCCCGCAGCAGATATCCAAGCCCGCGCAGCGTCGCGATCTGGGCAGAGCTCGTCTCAAGTTTCTTCCGCAGCCGGTGGACGTAGATCTCGATGGCGCTCGGGTCCGCCTCATCATCGAAACCGAAGACGCTTTCCGACAGCGCCGCCTTCGACACCGTCGTTCCGACCCGGGTGATCAGATGCTCGAGAACCGCATGTTCCCTAGGCGTCAGGGCGAGCGGCTCGCCATTGATAGAAAATTGCCGCGTCGCGCCTGCAAAGGTGAGATCGCCGACCACCACCTCGGGCGCCGCACGATCCTGCCCGCGCCGGACGATCGCCCTGATGCGCGCCTCCAGCTCGGCAATCTCGAAGGGCTTGGCGAGATAATCGTCGGCACCGCCATCCAGGCCGGCGACGCGGCCGTCGAGGCTGGCATTGGCCGTCAGGATGATGACGGGAACCCTCTCGCCGCTCTGCCGGAGCCGCTTCAGAAGCGTCATGCCGTCGATTTTCGGGATCGAGAGATCGAGGATCACCGCCGAATAGCTCGCCACTTTCAGCATCAATTCGGCATCCTCGCCATCGAAGGCTATGTCGACTGCATATTGCGCCTGGCGGAGAGCCTTTGCGAGCCAGTCGGCCAGCTCTCTGTTGTCTTCGACGATGAGGATTTTCATGCGCTAGCTATATCATTTCCGGGAGCCGGAAAGAAAGCGTCCGGCCTTGCTGCGCGGGAGAAAAGCTCGCGTTTTCGCAGGGGATGCGGGCTCCCGGAAGGAGCCCGCTGACCTCGCTACCCGCTCAGGACTTTGTCGTACTCGCGGTATAGATCTCGTCGATCGTCTTGCCGAGGCTGGTGTCGAATTCAGCATCCGCCATCGTCACCCGCAGGTCTTCGGTCAACGCGCGTGAGAAGCTGGCGATCATGCCGTGATTATGGCTGAGCTTGTCGCAGGCATCGGCGCGCGTGTAGCCGCCGGAGAGCGCCACGACGCGGATGACCGACTTGTGGTCGCTGAGCGGCTTATAGAAATCGGCGACACTCGGAAGCGTAAGCTTCAGCATCACCTTCTTGCCGGACGGAAGCGCATCGAGCTCGCGCAGGATTTCCTCGCGCAGGATTACCTCCGCCTCGCGCTTGGTCGGGCTCTTGATCGAGACTTCAGGCTCGATGATCGGCACGAGACCGTGCTCGAGGATGCGCTGACCGACCGTGAACTGCTGATGCACGACGGCGGCAATGCCCGCCCGGTTCGCTTCAGCGATGACCGAGCGCATCTTGGTGCCGAAGATGCCCTTCTTGACCGCCCGCTCCAGCAGCCCGTCGAGCTCCGGCATCGGCTTCAGCACCTGGACGCCATTGACCTCGGCCGCCAGTCCCTTGTCGACCTTGAGGAACGGCACGACACCGCGCTCTTCCCAGAGGAATGTCGGCACAGGCTTACCCTTGGCCTCGCCATCCATGGTCTTTTCGAAGAGGATCGCGCCGATCACCTTGTCGCCGGAAAATGCCGGTGCCGTCATGATGCGCACGCGCATCTCGTGCATCAGCCGGAACATTTCGTCTTCGCCGCTATAATCGCTATCGGCGATGCCGTAGAGGCGCAACGCCCCCGGCGTCGAGCCGCCGCTCTGGTCGAGCGCTGCGATGAAACCCGCTTTGTCAGCCATCTGAGACATCATTTTTGCATCAGCCATTATTTTCCCCATTGCGCTGCAACTCGCGCGTTTCAGAAGACGGCATCGAACCGGGCAGCCGCCCGGCGCAAAAGCAACGTCTCACATTCCTGCACAAACGGCCACCTTCTTGCGAAGGCGGCCGGAGCTAAAAATGGAGCACGCCGAGCCCGGCTCAAGACGGGCGTATGGAGCAAATTATTGTGTCAGGCGCGGCAGACCTGTTGCGGCCACCTGGCCGATGGTTTTGAAGGCCGCCGTGAGGTCGGTGGCGTTCTCGGCGTAGAAGAAAGTCGCCGCAGATGTCGCGCATTTCGACAGCAGGTTCTTACCCTGATCGGAGGCGCTGAAGGCAACCGTATAGACGGTGATCCCCTTGCTCTTTGCCGTGGCGCAATGGGTCAGCGTCGTCGTGTCGTCGGACGACGAGGAGTTTTCGCCGTCGGTCATGAAGACGATCGCCTTGTTCGGCGTCAGGCCGTTCTTGTTCTTGTGGATCGTGTCTTCACTTGTCGAGTTCAGCGCATCCAGCGCCACCTTGAACGCGCCCGTCGAGCTCGTGCCTCCGGTCGGGGTCAACGCATCGATATAATTGTCGGTTGCCGACCAGCCCCAGGCGAGCGGCGTCTCGGTCTGCTTTGCGGAATTGTAGGACACGGCGCCGGTGCGGATCAGGCCGGCGCTCGGGTCGGCGGTCGCAAAGGTGCTGAACAGCGTGTCTGCCGCCAGCTTCAGCGCCTCGATGCGCTGATAGTAGCAGGGCGTCTTGCTCCCGCCGTCTTTGATCGTGCTGGCATTCGGCATGTAGTAATAGTGGCAGGGCTGCGTCGTCGACTTGATCGAGGTCGTGCTCGTCTGCATCGAGCCGGAGCGGTCGAGCACCAGATACATCGACAGCGAATTGCTTGCGCCGCGCGACGAGGTGGACCGGCTGCTGATCGAGATCTTCGCAGTCTGCTGGTTGAAGACACTCATCATCGGCGACAGCGCCATGGAAAGATCGAAGGCAAGATCGACGGTATAGGTTTTGCTGTTGTTGACGCCGGTGACCGTCGAGACGGTGATCTGCGGCGAGACAGTCAGGCCCTCGCCGGTCATCTGGCCCTTCAGATAGTCCGTCGCCAGCGATTTCGCCTGCGCCTCGGTAATGCCGTTCGATGCCAGCGCCGAAGATGCCGCGAGTGCCGCGCCATCGGCGTAGTTCTGCAGGTTCTGCTTCGTCAGCAGCATATTGGAGAAGTCGACGGCGACGCCCGCCGATCCGATCAGAACCGGCATCAGCACCGCCGTCATGATCCCGAAATTACCGCCGATATCACTGACGAATGCACGAATTCTACGCTTGAACATCCTGGCCCCCGCCGCTTTTGTTTCGGCCAGCATCTCCCGCCGCTAATTAAGATCGGCCTTCAATTGACGGGAGACGGACGGAGATTTCGGAAATATCCTTAAGAATTACAATGCTTTCCAGTTGGTAAAGGCAGCGCGGACCGTCCAGAGGGCGCCGCGCCGCCTAGACGAGAAACGCATCATCGATGGGAATCTGCATGGCCGTCAGCAGGTGGTTGTTCTGCCCTGCAAGCGCGATCACCGAGAGCAGTTCGGCATGCTGGGCCTCGGTCATCCCCCGCGCCTTTGCCGCTGCGGTATGCGAGTGGACGCAGTAGGAGCAGCTGTTTGCAGTCGAGACGGCGATATAGATCATCTCGCGCGTCAGCGGGTCGAGCGCGCCTTCGGCCGACATCACCGTCTTTACCCCTTCCCAGGTCCGCTTCAGAAGGGCGGGATCGTTGGCGAGGCCGCGCCAGAAGTTGTTGACGAAATCTGACTTGCGGGTGGCTCTGATGTCGTCGAACACCGCCTTGGCAGCGGGATTTGCTTCGACTTCGGCATCGGTGAGGAGCTTGACGGTGGCCATTGCGGTTCCTTTCGTGATCAAGAACCGTGAGCCTACATGATTTTCCGCGGCATGCAGCCGGGTGGTGCGAATTCTTCGCCCGCCTTGGGGCTCACCTGACGGACCGGCCATCCCGAAATCTTGCGATACCTCTATCGGTGTGCATATGACACTGAAAATCGGAACGAATCTAATTTAGAGAGCGCAAATGTCCCTCACCCAAAGCGGATCAGCGGATATCGGTTCTGCCGCCGATTTGGCGGAGGCCGGCGTCTTCACCTGGGATCTCGGTACCGACACCGTCTATGCCGATACGACATTGGCGGCCCTCTTCGGCTTCGATGCCGAGGTCGCCCAGTCGGGACAGCCGATCATTCACTTCCTCGACCGCATCGATGCGGTCGACAAGCCGCGCATCGCGCAGGCGATCCACGAGGCGATCGTCACCGGCGCGGCCTATCAGCAGGACTACGATATACTTCGCCCCGACGGCACGCGCGCGAGTGTCTCGGCGTTCGGCCGCTGCTTCCGTGACGCAGCCGGTACGCCGTCGCACTATGCCGGTATCGTCTGCCCGAAGGCGGATGAGCGCGCGCCGCAGGACAGCCTCTTCTGGCACTGCCTGCAGGCCTATCACCTGGCCCGCCAATGCGGCCAATGGGATATGGTGCGGCATCTGGAGCTGGCGCTGAGAGAATTCGGCCACCCGCTGCGGGCGACGGAAGCCATGCACTGAGGCGGCGCTGGAGCTGATCGCGCGACAGGCGAAAAATACCACTTCCCTTCGATGGCAATCGGATGCATCTCTTCGGCCCTGCGCCGGCGGGTGTCGCCGGCGGTTCGAATGAGAATGGATAAGCATCATGATGCAGCAGGGATGGAACCACCCGGTCGCCGCCATTACCGAAACCGAGCGCGCCGAACGCCTTGAAAGCCTGCGCCGCCGCATGCGCGAACAGGGCATCGCCGCCACCCTGCTTGGCCCGACCGAGAGCCTTCGCTATTTCACCGGCCTCGTCTGGCACTTGAGCGAGCGCCTGCTCGGCGCCGTCGTCACGGACGACAAGCTCACCTATATCGTTCCGGGCTTCGAACTCAGCCGCGTCGAGACCCTGCCGCACCTGCCGGGCGAGATCGCCGTATGGCAGGAAGAGGAAAGCCCGGCTGCCCTCGTTGCCGCGCTCGCGGGCGACAAAGGCCTGCTTGCACTCGACGATGCGCTGCCGCTTGCCTTCTACCACGCCTTTTCGAAGGTCATGGATCCGGCGCGCCTCGTCGACGGCGGCCCGCTCATCAACGGCCTTCGTCTCATCAAGTCGCCAGCCGAAATCGCCCTGATCAAATATGCTATGGGCCTGACGCTCGATATCCATGCCAAGGTGCGCGGCATGCTGCAGCCTGGTATCGCCGCTTCCGAAGTGATCCGCTATATCGACCAGCAGCATCGCGCCGCCGGGGCCGATAACGGCTCGAGCTTCTGCATCGTCTCATTCGGTGGTGCGACGGCGCTGCCGCATGGCGCCGATGGCGAGCAGATCCTGCAGAAGGGCGATGTCATTCTGGTCGATACCGGCTGCCGTCTCGACGGCTATCACTCGGATTTGACGCGCACCTATATGCTTGATGGCGGCAATGCCGAATTCGAGCGCGCCTGGACGATCGAGCGCGCGGGGCAGCAGGCCGTGTTCGATGCCGCCAAGCTCGGTGCTGCCTGCGAAACGCTCGATGCCGCCGCCCGCGAAACCTTTGGCAGCCACGGCCTCGGCCCGGATTACCGCCTGCCCGGCCTGCCGCATCGCGCCGGCCACGGCCTTGGCCTGGAAATCCACGAAGGTCCCTTCATCGTGCGCGGCAACAAGACGCCGCTTGCAGCGGGCATGTGCTTCTCGAACGAACCGATGGTGGTCTTCCCCGGCCAGTTCGGCGTTCGCCTTGAAGACCATATCTACATGAGCGAAACCGGCGCCAACTGGTTCACACAGCCGGCGAAGGACCCTGTCTCGGTCTGATCGCTGACGAAGCAGCAAATGCAAAACGGCCTGCGCAAGATACCCGCGCAGGCCGTTTTCATTTTGGCGAAGCCTGTATCAGCCGGCCGGATGCGCTTCTCTTCGGGCAAGCTTGCCCTCTTCGGCCTTATAGAAATACTGGCTGGCGACCAGCCACCCCTTCAGGGGCCTCAGCGGCGGAATGCAGGTGAGCGCCATGAACGGACCGGTCACCAGGAACTGAACCCAAAGCGGCGCCGAGAAGGCGACTTCGAGCCAGACGCCGAGCAGCACGCTTGGCACGCAGGCAAAGCAGATGACGAAGAAGGCCGGGCCGTCCGCCGGGTCGGCGAAGGAATAGTCCAGGCCGCAGGCCTCGCATTCGGTTTTCAGCGTCAGGAAGCCATTGAACATATGCCCCTGCCCGCAACGCGGACAACGGCCGCGCACGCCGGTCTGCATGGGAGGGAGAGGAGGATAATCGGTATTCACGGCAGTCTCGCTTTTCGGGTTGCGAGGCATCCTTAAATGCATTCAATGCCTCTAAATGTATGCATACAATATAATTACATTGAACGCGGATTGCTAGTCTATTAGTCACAATGCCGCAGGATTGTGGGAAGAGGATTAATGGAGCCCTTCCGCGCGTCCCCAGCGCTTAACGATAGCGCCGGCAAACGCAAAAAGCGGGCACGACGGCCCGCTTTCATCAAAGTCGATCAAATGAAGCGTCAGAAGAAGGACGCAGTCATCTCAGGCGGCCCTTCGAGCGCATGCGCCATGAAATCCAGCGCACCCCGCAGCCGCTCGCGGCTGATCGGACCGCCGACGCAGACGCGAACGGCTTCGGCGGCTGCACCATCGACGGTGAAGACATCGCTGGCGACGACGCCGATGCCGGAACTGCGCATATGGCTGCCGAAGGTCGAGCGGGTCCAGCCATTGGTCAGTGGCAGCCAGATATTGAAGCTGATCGGATCGGCCCTGTAGCTTCCCTCCGGCAGAATGCCGGCCACCATCTGCTGGCGGGCGGCCGCCTCGGCGCGGATGAAGCGGAGGATGGTGTCGGCCGTGCCGTCCTCGATCCAGCGCGTTGCCAGCGCCAGATTGAGTGGCGAAGCCATGACATTATTGGTGCGCATGGCGCTGACGAAGGGCCAGATCGCCTTGGTATCGGGCGCCACGACGAAGGCAAGCCGCAGCCCGGCGCCAATGCATTTCGCCAGCCCGCCGATA
This sequence comes from Rhizobium sp. BG4, assembly GCF_016864575.1. Taxonomy (NCBI): domain Bacteria; kingdom Pseudomonadati; phylum Pseudomonadota; class Alphaproteobacteria; order Hyphomicrobiales; family Rhizobiaceae; genus Rhizobium; species Rhizobium sp. BG4. The sequence continues at coordinate 1,486,521 of NZ_CP044126.1, read as the reverse complement.
TGCCAGGTCAGGTCGGGCGCGATGGCAGCGAGCGGCGGCGGGCCATGCAGCGGAATGAAACCATAGGCGTCATCCTCGACGATCGGCACATGATACTTGCGGGCAACGGCCGCGATTTCCTCGCGCCGGCGCTCCGGAATGGTCAGCGTCAGCGGGTTTTGCAGCGTCGGATTGAGATAGAGCGCCTTCGGCTTCAGCCGCTCGCAGGCATCGGCCAGCGCATCCGGCAGAATGCCCTCGTCGTCCATCGGCAAGCCGGAAAGGTTGAGCCGCAGCTGTGCCGCGATCGAGCGCATACCGGGATAGGTGATGTTTTCGGAGAGAACCGTATCGCCCGGCCGCGCCAGCAGGCCGAAGATCGCCAGCAACGCCGGGTGGGCGCCGGGGGTGACGAAGATGCGCTCCTGCGACGGCACGAGGCCACGGCGGCTGAGCCAGGCGGCCGCCGCTTCCTTGTCCATGCCGGAACCGCCGAAGCCCTGATAGCGCAGCAACGGAATGAGATTGGTGGCAACCGCCGACATACCCTCGCGCATGCGGTCGAGCAGCTCGGGATCATCGGGCTCGGGCGGCAGGTTCATCGAGAAGTCGACGACGGAAGCGCGGCGCGGATCGGGCGCCGCGTCGGACGCAAAGCCGCGGCGCTCCTTGTCCTGACCGCCGGTGATGAAGGTGCCGCGCCCGACATGCGAGCCGACCAGCCCGCGCTTCTGCGCCTCGACATAGCCGCGAGCGACCGTGGTGAAATCGATATTGAGCCTGCGCGCAAGCTCACGCTGCGGCGGCAGCCGGTCGCCGACCGCAAGCACGCCGCTACGCAGATCCATCTCGATCAGATCGGCGATCGCCATATAGCGAGGGCTGGAGGAACGGCTGAGGTCGGGATGCCAGTCTTTCATTTCATATCCGCAATTCGTGATCGTCGTCGGAAGGGAATCCGGGGACATTGATGGTATATTGTTGCACCCTCGTCCTGTCACGCGAAATCACGGCGGCAATCGGCCGCCGCGCAACGGCGGAATGCCGCATCAGCAGCTCGGCAGAGCAAAACAGCTGACATTTGATTGCATATTGAATGCATTCATTCAAGTCATAGATGCACTCATTTTTGGCAGGGAACTGCACGCCATTTTAGCGGCAATCCAAGCGATCATCGACATTGAATGCAATATTGATCGCATTTCCTGTGATTTTGACTGCTATTTGTGCAGATTCAATCTGGCACGGTGCTTGCAATTCAATGGCTGTACCCCGCGACAGGGGCCTGACTTCAAACACAGGAGCCATTCATGCCCGCAGTTACCGCACCGGCCCACGCAGATGGAGACTTCTTCGTCGACTACGAAGACAAGGTCTTTGAAGACGTCCAGGCAAAGGAGGGCGAGAAGGCCCTCATCACCTTCCATACCGTCGCCTTCGAAGGCTCGATCGGCCTCGTCAACCTGCTGCAGGCCAAGCGCCTGAAGCGCAAGGGCTTCGAGACCTCGGTGCTGCTCTACGGCCCGGGCGTCACACTCGGCGTGCAGCGCGGCTTCCCCAAACTCGGCATGGAAGCCTTCCCCGGTCATCTGAACTTCAACAACCAGATCAAGGGCTTCATGGATGAGGGCGGCAAGGTCTATGCCTGCCGCTTTGCGCTGCAGGCGCTTTATGGACACGGCGAACCCTCTCTGATCCCCGGCATCACGCCGATCAGCCCGCTCGATGTGCTCGACCTGATCCTGCTCCACCGCCGCGACGGCGCCTTCATCCTCGATACCTGGACGCTCTGACCCCCGCTCCCTTCTCCCCGCCGGGGAGAAGGGAAACCGAAGCAAGGATTTTTTTGCCATGGAGAAGAAACTGACCGTCCGGGCCGCCGCCGCGCAGATCGCTCCCGATCTGACCTCCCGGGAGAAGACGCTGGCGCGCGTGCTCGACGCCATCCGCGAGGCGGCGTCGAAAGGTGCCGAGCTGATCGTCTTCCCGGAGACCTTCGTTCCCTGGTATCCGTATTTCTCCTTCGTGCTGCCACCCGTCCTTTCGGGACGCGAGCACGTTCGCCTCTACGAGGAGGCCGTCACCATCCCGAGCCCGGCAACCGATGCCGTCGCGGCCGCCGCCCGGGAGAACGGCATCGTCGTGGCCCTCGGCGTCAACGAGCGGGATCACGGCTCGCTCTACAATACCCAGCTCCTCTTCGATGCCGACGGCAAATTACTGCTGAAGCGGCGCAAGATCACCCCCACCTTCCACGAGCGAATGATCTGGGGCCAGGGCGATGGTTCCGGGCTCACTGTCGTCGATAGCCGCATCGGCCGGCTCGGCGCGCTCGCCTGCTGGGAGCATTACAATCCGCTCGCCCGCTACGCGCTGATGGCGCAGCACGAGGAAATCCATATTGCCCAGTTTCCGGGCTCGATGGTCGGCCCGATCTTCGCCGAGCAGATGGAAGTGACGATCCGGCACCATGCGCTGGAAAGCGGCTGCTTCGTCGTCAACGCCACGGGCTGGCTGACCGACGAGCAGATCGTCTCGATCACGCCGGACCAGAACCTGCAGAAGGCGCTACGCGGCGGCTGCATGACGGCGATCATCTCGCCCGAGGGCAAGCATCTGGCCCCGCCGGTCACCGAGGGCGAAGGCATCCTGATCGCCGATCTCGACATGAGCCTGATCATCAAGCGCAAACGGATGATGGACTCGGTCGGCCACTACGCCCGCCCCGAACTGCTTCACCTCGTCATCGATGGCCGCGCCACCGCGCCGATGATCGCTTCCCAGAATTCTTTCGAAACCGCAGCCGCAAGGAGCAACACCGATGGATACCAGTACGACGACACGTCTTCCGACCGAGATCCTGATCAACGAGTTGCAGTCCTACGGAGCCAGGCTGGTTGATCCCAAGGCCGGGCACGAGAGCCGCCGCGGCGGCGCCGGTCCGTCCGACCATAAGCCGATGACCATCGACGGGATGACCGTCATGGTGCCGGTGCACACCGCCCCGGCCTTTGAAAGCCCCTATCTGGTGGACAAGCCTGATGAAGAGGGCAAGAGCCGCATCAGCCGCGATGGCCGCGTGCTCGGCGAAGTCTCCTTCCCGCTGCGCCCCCGCTTCTACGAGCGCACAACGGCGGATGGCGTCCCCTATTCGCAGATCGCCGTGCTGCATGGCCGCGATGTACTGGCAACGACGGTGCTGCAGACCTGCATTCGCTATCAGAGCCGCACCAAGACCTGTCAGTTCTGCGCCATCGGCCAGTCGCTCGCCGCCGGCCGCACCATCGCCCACAAGACACCGGAGCAGCTTGCCGAAGTGGCAAAAGCCGCCGTCGAGCTCGATGGCGTCAAGCATATGGTGATGACGACGGGAACGCCGAAGGGTTCGGATCGCGGCGCCTCCATCCTCGCCGACAGCGCCCGTGCCATCAAGGCGGCGGTCGATATCCCGATCCAGGCGCAATGCGAGCCGCCGGAAGACGATGCCTGGTTCCAGATCATGAAGGATGCTGGCGTCGATGCGCTCGGCATGCATCTCGAGGTCGTCACACCGGAGGTGCGCGCCCGCATCATGCCCGGCAAGGCGCAGGTCTCGATCGAGAAGTACCTGGCGTCCTTCAAGGCGGCAGTCGAGGTCTTCGGCCGCGGCCAGGTCTCCACCTATATCCTCGCTGGTCTCGGCGATACCCGCGAGGCGATCCTTGAAATCTGCGAAAAGCTGGTGGCGATCGGTGTCTATCCCTTCGTCGTGCCCTTCGTGCCAATCTCCGGAACGCCGCTCGAAAGCCACCCGGCGCCGAAGCCGGATTTCATGCATTCGATCCTCGGCCCGCTCTCGAAGATGCTGGTCGATAGCGGCCTAAAGGCCGTCGACATCAAGGCCGGTTGTGGCAAATGCGGCGCCTGCTCGGCCCTTTCGACGTACGAAAGGATGCTGACCAAATGATGCACGAACCCTTCGCTCCCTACTGCGCCGCGGAATTCCAGGTGAAGTTCGCCACCTCGTGCTGGGAAAGGCAGCAGGCACATGCGCTGCGCCGCGCCGTCTTCTGCGAGGAGCAGAAGATTTTCGACGGCGATGATCGCGACGCGATCGACGACCACGCCATCCCGATCGTCGCGCTCTCGATGATGGGCGTCGCCTCAGACCGGCTGGCCGGGACGGTGCGTATTCATGAGGAGGAGCCCGGGCTCTGGTGGGGCTCGCGCCTCGCCGTCCACGAGGATTTCCGCAAGATCGGAGCGCTCGGCGCGACGCTGATCAAGCTCGCCGTCTCCTCGGCCAATGCCATAGGCTGCCACACGTTCCTTGCCAATGTGCAGGTGCAGAACGGCCTACTCTTCCGCCGCCTGCATTGGGATGTCGTCGAGGAATTCGAGATCTACGGCAAGCCGCATCTGCGGATGAAGGCCGATCTCGCCTGGTATCCGCCCTGCCCGACACCGGAGGCCGGTTTCGTGGCACTAACGAAGAAGGCGGCATGATGGGCGCGATCGACATCAAGGCGCTGGCCGAAAAGCTCCGGGCATCCGCGGGTATCGCTGCAAAGGCTGATATTGGGTTTGCGGCGGAAGCCCTGGGTTAAACCCCTCCCCAACCCCTCCTCACAAGGGGGAGGGGCCAGACCAGGTGACAGTGCCCGTCGGCGACGACTGTGCGGCACTCCCCGATGGCGACGGCTATCTGCTGTTTGCCATCGAAGGCTTCATCAACGAGTTCGTCACCGCCGATCCCTGGTTTGCCGGCTGGTGCGGGGTGATGGTCAATATCTCCGATGTCGCCGCCATGGGCGGACGACCCGTTGCGGTCGTCGATGCGCTCTGGGCGAATGGCGAGGAGAATGCCGCTCCGGTTCTGGAAGGCATGCGGGCGGCGGCACGGACCTATGGCGTGCCGATCGTCGGCGGTCACACCAATATCCGCACCGACCGCCACCAGCTCTCCGTCGCCATTCTCGGCCGGGCGAAAAGGCTGCTGACCAGCTTCGACGCCCGCCCCGGCGATGTGCTGATCGCCGCGGCCGATCATCGCGGCCGCTACCGCGAGCCCTTTAACAACTGGGAAGCGGCGACCGATGCGCCCCCTGCCCGGCTGCGCGGCGATCTGGAAATCCTGCCCGAAATCGCCGAGGCCGGATTGGCGCTCGCCGCCAAGGATATCAGCCAGGGCGGCATTCCCGGCACCGCGATCATGCTCGCCGAATGCTCCGGCGTCGGCATCGAGATCAACGTCGCGGCGATCCCGCTGCCATCAGGCGTGACGCTCGACCGCTGGCTCGCGACTTTCCCGAGCTACGGCTATCTGCTGTCGGTCGCGCCGGAGAATGTCGACGCCGTTATTTCCAGGTTCTCGGCCCGCGGCATCACAGCCGCCGCAATCGGCACGGTCGTACCAGGCAGCGAGGTTGCGATCACTGACGGCACTGCGCGCGCCGTCATCCGCGACTACGCAAAAACCCCGTTGCTGCGGCTTGGACCAGCCGTCGCCAGCCGGGAGGATGCCGCATGAGCCGCCCGCTGCGCATCGCGATGCTCTCGCACTCCACCAATCCGCGCGGCGGCGTGGTGCATGCCATGCAGCTTTCGGAGGCGCTGACGGCACTTAGTCATGATGTTGTCCTGCATGCACCGGATGCGACAGGCGCCGGGTTCTTCAGGGCAACGACATGCCAGACCGTCTGCATACCGGTTGCCCAGCCCGCAAACACTGAGACTACAGCCCCCTCATCCTACCCTCTCCCCGAGGGGAAAGGGGATGTTGAGCAAGTCGCAGATCCCTTCTCCCCATCGGGGAGAAGGTGCCGGCAGGCGGATGAGGGGGCCGCGAACTCCATGCTCTCCGACATGACTGTCATGGTCGAGCAGCGCATTGCCGACTACCTTGATCACTTCGAAAACCCCGCCAATCGTGACTTCGACCTGTTCCACGCCCACGACGGCATTTCGGGCAATGCGCTGGCAACGCTCAAGGAACGTGGCCTCATCGCCGGCTTCGCCCGCACGGTCCATCATATCGACCAGTTCAGCGATGCCAGGCTGATGGCGCTGCAGGACCGTTCGATCGACAATGCTGACCTGTTCTTCACCGTCAGCGCCCTGTGGCGCGACAGGCTGAAGCGCGAACGCGGGATTTCCTCGACCATCGTCGGCAACGGCGTCGATACCAACCGCTTCTCTCCATCCGCCGATGGTTCGGCGCTGCGCCGCAAGCTCGGCCTGCCCGCAGGGCCGATCTTCCTGTCGGTCGGCGGCATCGAGGCGCGCAAGAACACGCTCTCGATGCTCGAAGCCTTCCGGCAGGTGCGCGCCATCCGCCCCGACGCACAGTTCGTCATCGCCGGTGGCGCATCGCTGCTCGATCACCGCGGCTATCAGGGCGAGTTTCGCGCAGCCCTCGCCGCCCTCGGCGATCATATGGGCGCCGTCCATATCCTCGGCACGGTCGCCGATGAGGACATGCCAGCGCTTTACCGCCTCGCCGATGCTCTGGTCTTTGCGTCGGTCAAGGAAGGCTTCGGCCTTGTCGTGCTGGAAGCGATGGCAAGCGGCATTCCCGTTGTCGTCTCCTCGATTGCGCCCTTCACCGAATATCTCGGCTCTGGCGATGCCATCTGGTGCGATCCGCACAATCCCGCCTCGATTGCCGAAGCTATGGCGATTTCGCTGATGCCGCCGGTGCGGCAGCGGCTGGTCCCGCGCGGCCTGGTGATCGCCGCCGGTCATGGCTGGCGGCGCACCGCCGCTGCCCATCTCGACGCCTACGAGACATTGAGGGAGCCCGCCCATGCCTGAAATGCGCTTCGTCATCGCCTGGCCCGATGGCGGGAGGAAACCTGCTACTCGCCCTCGCTGGTGATCCGCGAGTTCTTCGAGGAAGGCCAGACCTATCCGATCCGCGACTTTCTCGACCGCAGCCGTCAGGCACTTGGCATCGCCAGCGACCGGGTCGAGGCGAAATACGGCTACCCCTGCTCACTCGCCCGCGGCCAGCTCGCCCGCATCGAGGAGGCCGGTACCCGCTTCTTATCCGACGCCGATGCGCGCGTGCGCTGCCAAAGCTTCATTCTCTGAAAGGAACGTCCCATGACATTTCTCCTCAAGCCGCATTACAGCACTGCCGTTATAGGCGGCGGACAGGCCGGTCTTTCGGCCAGCCATTATCTGAAGAAGCACGGCATCGATCATGTCGTCTTCGAGAAGAAGACGGTGGCGCACAAATGGAAGAACGAGCGCTGGGATGCCTTCTGCCTGGTGACGCCAAACTGGCAGTGCCAGCTTCCCGATCATCCCTATGACGGCGACGATCCGCACGGCTTCATGGTGAAGGATGAAATCATCGGCTATGTCGACCGCTTCGTGAAGAAGGTGAATGCGCCGGTGCTGGAAGGCACCAGCGTCACTTCGCTGGAAAAGACCGGCGATCTCTTCAAGATCGAGACCTCGGCTGGCAGCATCACCGCCGACAGCGTCATCATCGCCACCAGCCTCTACAGCGCGCCCGCAATACCGCGCGCCGCCGAGCGGCTGCCCGACGATATCCTGCAGATCCCCACGGCCGATTACCGCAATCCAAGCCTGCTGCCGGACGGTGCCGTCGTCGTCGTCGGTTCGGGCCAGTCCGGCTGCCAGATCGCCGAGGATCTGCATCTGGCCGGGCGCAAGGTGCATATGGTCACCGGCAACGCGCCGCGCTGCGCCCGCTTCTATCGCGGCCGCGATGTGGTGGACTGGCTGGCCGATGTCGGCCAGTACGACATCACCGTCGAGCATGACGGCATGACCAAGAAGAAGCACGACACCAACCACTATCTCACCGGGCGCGATGGCGGCCGCGATCTCGATCTGCGCAAGTTTGCCCTCGAAGGCATGGCGCTCTATGGCCGCATGGAAGGCGTCTCGAACGGCAAGATGCTGTTTGCGCCCAATCTGAAATCCAATCTCGACAATGCCGACCGCGTCTATAACGGTATCAACGCGCTGATCGACCGCCACATCGCTGAAAAGGGCATCGATGCGCCGCCGGCGAGCGTCTATACGCCGCTGTGGGAACCCGAGGGCGAACCGGTCGAACTCGATCTCAAGGCGGAAGGCATCACTTCGGTGATCTGGGCCACCGGCTTTTCGCCAGACTGGTCCTATGTCGGCCTGCCGATCTTCGACGGCACCGGCTATCCCGTCCAGCGGCGCGGCGTCACCGGCATCGACGGCGTCTATGTGCTGGGGCTGCCGTGGCTGTGGACCTGGGGCTCCGGCCGCTTCCTTGCCGTCGGCAAGGATGCCGAACATGTCGTCGGCCACCTCGCCGGACATCTGGAAAGCGCCCTGCCGGTGCTGAAACAGGCGGCGGGCGGCTGAGCATGAACATCGCCGTCCTCGACTTCGCGAATGCCCGGGAAACGGAAAGCCATCTGCCACCGCAAATACCATCGGTGGCGGAACTGATGGAGCAGGCACTGTCACCGCACCTGCTGATCGGCATGCCGCATATGACCCCCGCCGGCCTCTCCGAGACGTGGCTGATGAAGGAACTCGGCCACCGGCACTGGCTGATGCTTGCCCGTCATCTCGGCATGCCCGACGCCGATTTCCGCACGTCCGACGGCGGCGAAGCCTATGCGGCGATCTGCGCGACCTCGCTGCAGGATGCGCGCTTCGACAAAGCGCGCGCCAACGACGTCCTGACCATTCGCTCGGCGTTGACCCCGGTCTCGCGCACACAGGTCTCTACCCGCCACGCGCTATCAGTCCGAGGCATACCCATCGGCGATGTTGAACTGATCTCCACCTTCGTCCACCGCACCCGGGACGGCGACAATTACTCGATCGCCCGAGTGCCTCTACCCGGCATGTCGGAGGCTACTGCGGAGAACGCGCTCGCCCGCACTGCCTCGCTGCTACGCTCCGGCCACCTCGAGACGCATCTCGGCCTACAGACAAACCCGCTGAAGCGATTGCGTGGCTTCCGCTTCGAGCCGGATGCATCGCAGGAGTTCAACGGTGCGGGGCTTTTCTATTTCGCGCAGTTCCAGGCCATCGCCGATCGCGCCTTCGGCCGATGGTTCGGCACAACGCGACCGATCCGGCACCGCGACGTATTCTTTTCCGGCAATATCCGGCAGGGGGAGACGGTCTATCTGGAGCTGATGGCGATGACGCCTGAACGTGGCGCCGCACTTTGCCGCCTCCTGCGCGAAGACGGCAAAGTGATCGGCCAGATCTTCTCGGCCTGGAGCTGATTACCGCCAGCCGAGCGCCGGCGCGACATGCTTCAGGATGCTCTCGATCACATGCGCGTTGTAGGCGACGCCGAGCTGGTTCGGGACGGTGAGCAGCAGCGTGTCGGCCTCGGCGATCGCCTCGTCCTTCTTCAGCTGCTCGATCAGCTTGTCGGGCTCTGCGGCATAGGAACGGCCGAAGATTGCCTGGGTCTGCGGGTCGATATAGCCGATCTGGTCCTGGCTCTGGCCGCTTGCGCCGAAATAGGCGCGGTCCATGTCGTTCATCAGCGCGAAAATGCTGCGGCTGACGGAGACGCGTGGTTCCCGCTTGTGACCGGCTTCCTTCCAGGCCTCGCGATAGATGCGGATCTGCTCGGCCTGCTGGACATGGAAGGGCTTGCCGCTCTCATCTGTCTTCAGCGTCGAGCTCTGCAGGTTCATGCCGAACTTGGCTGCCCAGACCGAAGTGGCATTGGAGCTTGACCCCCACCAGATGCGCTCAAGCAGACCTTCCGAATGCGGCTCGAGGCGCAGCTTGCCGGGCGGGTTCGGAAACATCGGCCGCGGATTGGGCTCGGCAAAGCCTTCGCCCCTGAGCACATCGAGGAAGACTTCGGTATGGCGACGACCCATATCGGCGTCGCTCTCGCCCTCGGCGGGCGCGTAGCCGAAATAGCGATAACCATCGATCACCTGCTCCGGCGAACCGCGGCTGATGCCGAGCTGCAGGCGCCCGCCGGCGATCAGATCGGCCGAACCGGCATCTTCCGCCATATAGAGCGGGTTCTCGTAGCGCATGTCGATAACGGCCGTGCCGATCTCGATGCTCTTCGTCCTGGCGCCGACGGCGGCGAGCAGCGGGAAAGGCGAAGCCAGCTGGCGTGCGAAGTGATGGACGCGGAAATAGGCGCCATCGGCGCCGAGCTCTTCAGCGGCAACGGCGAGATCGATCGACTGCAGCAGCGTATCGCCGGCCGAGCGGGTCTGCGATTGCGGAGAGGGCGACCAGTGGCCGAAGGAGAGAAAGCCAATCTTTTTCATGGTGTCACCAATTGCAATGTTTCGTTGCCGGCTTCTTCGCACGGGAGCGCCGCCCGGTATAGCCGCGGCGGATTGAACAGAGTGTCGCCACGGCACCGGAAAATGCGTGTTGCTTGCAGCGCAGTCCCGCTATGCGCCAGGCGGGATGCTCCCATGCGCCCAAAACAAAAACGCCGGCTCGTATGAACCGGCGTTTCGTATGGGATTTTATTCGGCTTTCGCCGGCCGTTTAGCGGCCGGAAGCAGCGCGTGCGACCGACTGGATTTCGCTGCGGCCGATGCCGAGGTCGCTGAGTTCGCGGTTCGACATGCGACCGAGTTCAGCAACGGTCTGACGGTACTTGCGCCAGTTATTGAAAGAGCGTGCAATGTTCATCTTAGTCCCCTTCCTTGGGCTTTGCGAACCCTGCTGCCCCAATCGGCGCTCCGTTCGCTTCGATGAGATGTATATAATATGAGCTGCGGCCGATTTGCAGCGCAAAGACATCCAATCAGCAATGCGTCAATTGCATAGCTTGCCCATATGGCGGGCAATTAATGGACACTCGGCGTCTTCACCACGAGGGCGAAGTCCTCGGCAACGAGCTCGCTGATCGCGATCAGCACCTCTTCGGCGCTAAAGCCGGAGGCAATCGTCGAGCGGATCAAATCCTGGAGATCCGGCTCCACCACCTCGCGGCAGTCCTCGAGCCTCTCATCCGAGACATTCATGCTGAACAGTTCTTCCATCGCACAACCCTTTCATGTCCCGGCCGCCGGCGCATCTGCCGGCGGCCCCTGGATCGTTACCGTGCCGAAGCGCGGCGCTTGGTGGGCAACAGCCCTTCGCGCTGCAGCTTCTTCCTCGCCGCCTTGCGCACGCGGGCGACGGCCTGCGCCCGCTCACGCACCCGCCGTTCGGACGGCTTCTCGTAGGCGCGGCGTTCCTTCATCTCGCGAAACAGGCCTTCCTTCTGCATCTTCTTCTTGAGGACGCGGATTGCCTGTTCCACATTGTTGTCTCTGACAATGACCTGCATGGTGTTCTCCTTATCGTTGGCGGTTGATGTCTCAGCCCAGCTGTTTGGCGATGATCGCCTTCAGTTCCCGGCGCGTCAGCAGGCAGGGATAGGGCTTCCAGTTCTTGTCGGGCCGCTTCACGGCCTCGTCGCGCTCGCGCGGCGCTGCCGCGGCAGGCGCAATCGCGGTATTCGTCTTGTTCAAATGTCATCCTTGGCCGCCTGAGGGCGGCATCCGGCACCAGCCGGCGCAAAACGCCAGGCGGCCGGCGCTGAGCGCCGGCGATGCCTTGGGTTAGTATGTGAGTGATGACGAAAAGATAGGGAGACGGGCGCCAGTTTGCAAGGCGCGCTCGATGAACCTCCGCCGCAGCCCGGGCCGCGGCGGAGGCTTGGACTGGATGCGATCAGCCCTTGATGAAGGCGAGCAGGTCGGCGTTCAGAACGTCAGCATGGGTAGTCAGCATGCCGTGCGGATAGCCCTTGTAGACCTTCAGCGTACCGTTCTTCAGAAGCTTGATCGATTCATGCGCGGAAGCGCCGATCGGCACGATCTGGTCGTCGTCACCATGCAGCACCAGCGTCGGTACCGAAATATTCTTCAGGTCTTCGGTCTGGTCGGTTTCCGAGAAAGCCTTGATGCCCTCGTAATGAGCCTTGGCGCTGCCCATCATGCCCTGGCGCCACCAGTTACGGATCACGCCCTCTGAGATTGCGGCACCCGGACGATTGTAGCCGTAGAACGGACCGGTCGGGACATCGAGGAAGAACTGCGCGCGGTTATCGGCAAGCGCCTTGCGCAGGCCGTCGAAGACTTCGAGCGGCAGGCCGCCCGGATTGGCCGCGGTCTTCAGCATCAGCGGCGGAACGGCGCTGACCAGCACGGCCTTGGCGACGCGGCCCTGCGGCTCGCCGAACTTGGCGACATAGCGCGCAACCTGCCCGCCCCCGGTGGAATGGCCGATATGGACGGAGTTCTTGAGATCGAGATGCTCGACGACGGCAGAGGCGTCAGCGGCGTAATGATCCATGTCATGACCTTCGCTCACCTGCGAAGAGCGGCCATGGCCGCGGCGATCATGGGCGATGACGCGGTAGCCGCGCTGCACGAAGAACAGCATCTGATTGTCCCAGTCATCGGCCGAAAGCGGCCAGCCGTGATGGAACATGATCGGCTGGGCGTCCTTCGGGCCCCAGTCCTTGTAGAAGATCTGCACGCCATCTTTGGTGGTGACGAAATGCTCGGTCATATTGGTCGTCCTCTTATCGTTTGGGGTTGAATTGTTTAAAGGGCAAGCCAAGCGGATAGGCGGGCTGACCGGAAAAAGACGGCTCGTGTCGCCGGGTCAGCGCGCGGCATCTTTAGTGATGGACCTCAGGAGATCAAGATGCCCACTGCAGCCATTGCTGGTACGGTCGCGGACCTGCACCATCCGGATTAGCCCATCTCGATTACTTGCCGTACAAGCGCCCCTCCTCTACCTTTCGCGCCACTGAATGTTCGTTGGGGGCGGCTTTCAGCCGAAGCTCACATGACCTACGATCTTATGGTCAACGGCAAGACATATGCCGTTGATGTCGATGGTGACATTCCGCTTTTATGGGTTCTGCGGGACTCGATAGGCCTGACCGGCACGAAGTTCGGCTGCGGCATCGCCATGTGCGGCGCCTGCACCGTGCATGTCGATGGCGTGCCGATGCGCTCCTGCGTCATGCCAGTGGCGGAGGCTGCCAGCAAGCAGGTGACGACGATCGAGGCGATCGGCAATACCGAGGCTGGCGCCCGGATCCAGAAAGCCTGGCTCGATATCGATGTCGTGCAATGCGGCTACTGTCAGTCCGGGCAGATCATGTCGGCAACGGCGCTGCTTGCCGCCAATCCGAAGCCGACCGATGACGATATAGACGCCGTCATGGCCGGCAATATCTGTCGATGCGGCACCTATCCGCGCATCCGCGCGGCGATCAAGCTGGCGGCGGAGGCGTGATGCGATGTCTCTCCTTGACAAGATCAATCCCGCTCTCTCGCGCCGCCATTTTCTGATCGGTGCTTCGCTGACGGCATCGGGCCTGCTGATCGGCGTCAGGCCTTCGCTCGCCGCCGACGCGCCGCCGCTCCCGCTGCAGCCGAACGCCTTCATCCGCATTCCCGCGGAAGGCAAGATCGCGCTGATCATGCCTTCGGTCGAGATGGGCCAGGGCATCTACACGGCGGTCGCCATGCTGCTCGCCGAAGAGCTCGAAGTGAGCCTCGACCAGACCGTTCTCGAGCATGCACCGGCGGACCCCGAGAAATACGCGAACCCGCTTCTCGGCGACCAAATCACCGGGGGCTCGCTGGCGGTTCGCGCGGTCTACGATCAGATGCGCAAGGCGGGTGCTACGGCCCGCATCATGCTGGTCAATGCCGCCGCCAGCGGCTGGGGTGTCGATCCGGAAAGCTGCGAAGCCAGAAATGGGCAAGTCCTGCACACAGCGACCGGCCGCAGCGCCAGCTATGGCGACCTGATTGGCGATGCCGCCTCGCAACCGGTGCCGCAGGATGTGCCGCTCAAACCAGCCTCGAGCTTCGCCGTCATCGGCAAGGCGGTGCGCCGCCTCGACAGCCCCGAGAAGGTCAACGGCACCGCGAAATTCGGCATCGATGCCAGGCCGGATGGCGTTTCCTATGCCGCAATCGCCATCTGTCCGCACTTCAACGGCAAGCTCAAGAGCGTAGACGATGCGCCGGCACTTGCCATCAAAGGCGTCAAGCAGGTGGTGCGCACCGAAGAGGCCGTCGCGGTGATCGCCGACAATACCGGCGCGGCGCGCAAGGGCCTTGCCGCCTTGTCGATCGAGTGGGATGCGGGGCCAAGCGCCAGCGTGTCCCTCGCCGATCTGGAACAGCGGATGGATGCCGCGATCTCCGGCGAAGCGCTTGCCCATATCAAGGAAGGCGATGTCGACAAGGCGGAAGCCGAACATGGCCCGGTTCACGAATTCATCTACCGGTTGCCGATCCTGACGCATACGGCGATGGAGCCAATGAACTGCACGCTCGATGTCCGCAAGGATGGCTGCGAGGTCTGGGTCGGGACGCAAGTGATGGGGCGTACGCGACAGGCGGTTGCAGAGGTCACCGGCCTGCCGGTGGAGAAGGTCGTCGTTCACAATCATCTGCTCGGCGGCGGTTTCGGCCGCCGGCTGGATGTCGATGGCGTCATCCTTGCTGCCAAGATCGCCAAGCAGGTCGACGGCGCGGTGAAAGTCACCTGGAGCCGGGAAGAAGATATCCGCCACGATTGCTATCGGTATCTGAACTACAGCAAGGTCACCGCAACGCTCGGGCCGGACGGCATGCCGGTCTCCTGGCGCCATCGCGTCATCGGCCCCTCCGTCATGGCCCGCTGGCTTCCGGCCTTCACCCGCGACGGGATCGACCTCGACCAGATGGGCGGCGCGGAAACGCCCTATGCCATTCCGAACAAATATACCGACTTCGCGCGCCACGAGGCGCCGGACGGCATGCTGACCGGCAATTGGCGCGGCGTCGGCGCGACGCGCAACATCCCGCCGATCGAAGGCGGCATCGATGAACTCGCCCATATTGCCGGGATCGACCCGCTCGAATACCGCCGGCGCCTGCTCGGGCATAAGCCGCGCCTGCTTGCAGCGCTCAATTTAGCGGCCGAAAAGGCGGGCTGGACCAACGCACCACCCAAGGGAAAAGGCCGCGGCATCGCGCTCTCGGAAGATTTCGGCAGCTTCTCGGCGATGATCTCGGAAGTCAGCGTCGACGACGACGGCGCGTTCAAGACCGAGCGCATCATCTGCGCCGTCGATTGCGGCCAGGTGATCAATCCGGATACCGTCGAAGCGCAGATCCAGAGCGGCATCGTCTATGGGCTGAGCGCGGCACTCTACGGCCGCATCACGGTTCTGAATGGTGCCGTCGTCGAGGGCAATTTCGACGACTCTCCGGTGTTGCGCATCCACGAGACGCCGAAGATCGAAGTGCATATCGTCCCGAGTTCGGAAACGCCGGGTGGCATCGGCGAGGTCGGCACGCCAGGGGTCGCGCCTTCGCTCTTCAACGCGATCTTTGCCGCGACCGGGAAACGGCTGCGCTCACTGCCGATCGACCAGGGCGGATTGAGGAGGGTGTGAGATGAGACCGCTGACCACCTTGTCATTCGCCGCCCTCATCGCCTTCGGCACCACGCTGGCCGGAACCGGCGCCATTAAAACCTATGCCGAGACGGCAACGAACGGGGCGCTGAAGACCGTCGCCGATTTCGAAACGATCCCCGACAAGGCCGCGCGATCTAAGGCGATCTTCGAGGAGGCTAGCCGGGTGATGACCCACCCGCGCTGCATCAACTGCCACCCGGCAACCCGCAGCCCGACGCAGGGCGAGGACATGCATCCGCATGTGCCGCTGATGATCGCAGCAAAGACCTCGCATGGCCCCGCAGGGCTTGCCTGCGCCACCTGCCATGGCGCGGAGAACCGGCCGATCGTCGGCAGTAAGCTGAAATCGATCCCCGGCAATGCCCATTGGCAGCTGGCGCCCGCCAGCATGGCCTGGCAGGGCCTGACGGTCGGTCAAATCTGCGAGCAGGTGAAGGACACCAGCCGCAACGGCAACCGCTCGCATGCTGATCTGATCCGGCACATGGGCGAGGATCATCTCGTCGGCTGGGCCTGGCATCCCGGCGACGGTCGTACCGCCCCTCCGGGATCGCAGGAAGCCTTTGCGGCGCTGATCGCCGCCTGGGTGGATACCGGCGCCGAATGCCCGTCTTGACTTAGGCTTCCGAGCGGAAATCCAGGCCGATATCGAGGATCGGAGCGCTGTGGGTGATCCAGCCGACGGAGATGAGATCGACGCCTGAAGCAGCGATCGCGGCTGCCGTCTCCGGCGTGATGCGGCCGGAGGCTTCCGTGATCGCCCGCCCGGCCACGATACCGACAGCTTCGCGCAGCTGTTCCGGCCCCATATTGTCGAGGAGCACGGCATCGACGCCCTCCTCCATGACTTCGCGCAGCTGGCCGAGCGTATCGACCTCGATCTCGATCTTGACCATGTGACCCGCCGCCGCCTTGGCCCGGCGCAGCGCTTCGCGCGTGCCGCCGGCAATGGCGATGTGGTTGTCCTTGATCAGGATCGCGTCGTGCAGGGCGAAACGATGGTTCATGCCGCCGCCGGCGCGGACGGCGTATTTCTCCAGTGCCCGAAGCCCCGGCGTGGTCTTGCGTGTGCAGGCGACCGACGCCCTGGTTCCGGCAATCGCGCGCGCAATCGATGCGGTAACGGTGGCAATGCCCGAGAGATGGCTGAGAAAGTTGAGGGCGGTGCGCTCGCCGGTCAGCAGGCCCCGTGATGGGCCGCTGATCGTCGCGATCACCTCCCCGGCCTCGACGGCAGCGCCATCGTTGACATGCCGGGTCATGGTAATAGCGGGATCCACGAGCTGGAAGGCAAGCTCGGCGGCATCGAGACCGGCAATCACACCGGGCTGCCGCGCGGCCATGACGACGGTCGAGCGATGATCGCCCGGGATGACGGCGGCCGAGGTGATGTCTCCGGCAAGCCCGAGATCCTCGGCAAGCGCATTGCGCACGATCGGCTCGACGATGACGCGCGGCAGGGAAACGGGGGCATGTCAGGCACTCCTTGCAAAATCCTGGGATGTGGCGGCGTGGGAGCTTTCCAGCACCTGCGCCAACGTCATCGTCCGCCGTCTGGCGACCGGGTGTTTGAGCGGGAAATCGGTCCGCGCATGAGCGCCGCGCGACTCGTTGCGCAGGCTTGCGAAGACCGCAATCGCCAGCGCGACGACGGCCGGGTCCGCAGCCGGCCCCTCCTCTTCCGCCAGAGGCAGAAGGGCGGCGATCGCGCCATGCATCGCTCCGGCATTGCGGAGCACGCCGAGATGGCGCGAGACGATAGGCCGGACGAGCGCCGTGTTCGACCGTCCCGGCATGGCGGGGATCGCCGCGAGGCTGCCATCGGCATCGGATCCCGCGATGCTGCGGGCCGCCCGCATGCCCATGACGGCGGCTTCGAGCAGCGAGTTACTTGCTAGGCGATTGGCGCCGTGCAGGCCGGTCGATGCCGCCTCGCCCGCGACCCACAGGCCCGGAACGCTGCTGCGACCCTCAAGATCGGAGGCAACGCCGCCCATATGATAGTGGACGGCAGGGCGCACGGGGATCGGCTGCAGGCCGGGATCGACGCCCGCCTCCTGGCAGAGCTCGGCAATTACCGGGAAGCGGGAAGCAAAGCCGGTGCCGAGAGCGCGGCGGGCATCAAGGAAGACGCGGCCGCCGCGGGCGATCTCGGCGCTGATGGCTCGAGCGACGATATCGCGCGGCGCAAGCTCGGCGCCTGCGACATCGGCCATGAACCGCTCGCCCCGTTCGTTGATCAGCTCGGCGCCCTCGCCGCGCACGGCTTCGCTGACCAGCGCCAGCGGCCGGCGGCGGCTGTCGAGCGCGGTCGGGTGAAACTGCACGAATTCCATGTCGGCAAGCGCGGCGCCGGCGCGGGCCGCAAGCGCAATGCCCTGACCGAAATTGCCCGCTGGATTGGTCGTCGCCTCATAGAGACCGCCGATGCCCCCGGTCGCCAGCAGCACCCGCGAAGTCGGCAGCACGAAATCGCCGCCCGCACCGGCGCAAAGCAGGCCGCGGACCGCGCCATCCGCCATGATCAACTGCCGGGCCTCGGCGCCCTCGATGACCGTGATCGCGGGATCGGCGAGCACCGCAGCGGCAAGCGCCCGGATGATCACCGCCCCGGAGCCATCGCCTTCCGCATGAACGATACGGCGGCGCGAATGCGCTGCTTCCAGGCCAAGCGCCAAGCCGCCCGCGCCGTCGCGATCGAACCGGACGCCGAAACGCTGCAGCGCTGCGATCGTACCGGCCGCATCCGCGACGATATTCTCGGCCGCTCCGGCGTCGCAGAGGCCGTCGCCCGCGGCGAGCGTATCGGCAAGATGCAGGCCGGCGCTATCATCGGCGCCGAGGGCCGCGGCAATGCCGCCCTGCGCCCAGGCGCTCGAGGTCTCGGCGCCAAGCGCGCTGCGGGTGACGATGACGGAGGGCGCGGGCGACAGCGTCAGCGCCGCGATCAGGCCTGCAAGCCCGCTGCCGACGATGACCGGGCGTCCAGCCAGATGGGTGAGGATCTCGGTCATATCGCCAGCATCCTTTCGACAGCGAGACGGGCGGCAGCCGCCACGCCCTCATCAACGGTGACTTCGTGGCGGTTTTCTTCCAGCGCCGTGCGGATGTTGGAGAGCGTGATCCGCTTCATATGCGGGCAGAGATTGCAGGGGCGGATGAACTCGACATCCGGGTGATGGACGGCGACGTTGTCGCTCATCGAGCATTCGGTGAGCAGCACGACCCGCGCCGGCTTCCTCGCGCCGACATAGTCCGACATGACGGCCGTCGACCCGGCGAAATCCGCTTCCGCGACGACATCCGGCGGGCATTCGGGATGGGCGAGAACGGTGACGCCGGGGTGATTTTCGCGCAGCTGCCTGACGTCATCCGCCGAAAACAGCTCGTGGACCTCGCAATGGCCGTGCCAGGCGATGATCTCGACATTGGTCTCGCGCGCAACGTTGCGGGCCAGATACTCGTCCGGGATCATCAGCACCCTCGGCACGCCAAGAGATTCCACCACCTGCTTGGCATTGCCCGAGGTGCAGCAGATATCGGAAGCGGCCTTCACCGCCGCCGAAGTGTTCACATAGGTAATGACGGGGACGCCCGGATGCGCCTGGCGCAGAAGCGCGACATCCTCAGGCGTGATCGAGTCCGCCAGCGAACAGCCGGCACCCATATCGGGGATCAGCACCGTCTTTGCCGGATTGAGCAGCTTCGCCGTCTCGGCCATGAAATGCACCCCGGCGAGCACGATCACGTCGGCATCGACATCGATCGCCTTGCGCGCCAGCGCCAAGCTGTCGCCGACGATATCGGCGACGCCGTGGAAGATTTCCGGCGTCTGGTAATTATGCGCCAGGATGACGGCGTTGCGCTTGCGCTTCAGTTCGAGGATCGCCTCGACATCGTCTTCGAACGACATCCATTCGGCCTTGGGGATGACGCGGCTTACGCGATCATAGAGGGACGCAGCTGATACGGGGCGGTTCATGGCGATCTCCTTTATGCTCAATTTGAGCATTTACGGAGCAAATAGATATTCTCACCTTGAGCATATGTCAATTGCGGGAGAGAGGCAGCTTCGACCCAGAGAGGGCACGCTCTTCCACGACGGTTTCGCGGAAGCGGAAGAGCTTGGCGGGCCGCCCGCCGGTCTCGCTGGTCACGCCTCCAGTTTCCTCGACCAGCTCCTGCTGCTCGATGAGGCGACGGAAATTCTGCTTGTGAAGGCCGAGCCCTGCCAGCGCCTCCACGGCGCGCTGCAGCTGCAGCAGCGTGAAGCTCTCCGGCATCAGCTCGAAAACGACAGGGCGATATTTGATCTTGGCCCGCAGGCGGGCAACGCCGGTTGCCAGGATGCGCCGGTGATCGGCAAACATCGGCCGACCGAAATTGTCAGCGCCACCAGCCTCGGCCACCAGTCTTGCCTCGTAGAGCATCTCATAGCGCTGCAGCGTCAGATCCTCGTTCCAGCCGCCACCATCGAGACCGAAGGTGAAGTCCGCACGCCTGTGGCGCTCATGGCGCCTCGCCGGATCGGCATCGGCCCAGAGCCGCAGTTTATCGATGACCTCGCCCAGCACCTCGGGGGCACCCTGACGATGATCCTCCCAGGGCAGATACTCATACCATCCATGCCAGGCAGGCCGCCCGGCGCCCGGCGCCTCCTGTTCGCGCACCAGACCGAGATAGCTGATCGAGATGGTGCGGCCGCCAAGAATGTCGTTGTTCCGGTCGCGGTCGGCGAATGTATAGAGCTGCTCGAGATAGCCGATCGGATGGCCCGTCTGCTCCTGGATCCATTCGCGCAGCCCGCTCTGCAGCGTACGATGCCCGAGTTCGAAGGGCCGGAGGGCAGCGCTTCGCCGGAGCGGACGGTCATGACGCGCGGCTCGTCACCGGTCACGGCCGTCACGACAGCCATGAGTTCGGCATGGGCAAGCCCGATCGTCACGTTGATTCCCCTCAGCTATCCGGCACTTCGATCCTTTTGGCACAGCCGCGCCACTTCGCCAACAGGCGCTGGAGGCAGCCGCGGCTTTGCGCTATGAGGCATGACGCCAACCAGCCGGGTCCGCCGCCGCAGATGTTCGTCCTGAAAAACCAGATCAGCCTTGAGCAGACGGTCAAGAAGAGCCGGTTTCTGGCGATCGCCATTCCTGTCGACAGCGAAGCCGCGGTAAAGACGGCACTCGCGGAGCACTCCGACCCTTCCGCCAATCACAATTGCTACGCCTGGCGTGTCGGCAACGTCTACCGTTTCAGCGATGACGGCGAGCCCTCGGGCACCGCCGGAAAGCCGATCTTCCAGGCCATGGAAGGTCGCCAGCTCGACAAGACACTCGTCATCGTCACCCGCTGGTTCGGTGGCGTGCTGCTCGGCGCGGGCGGCCTGGTTCGCGCCTATGGCGGCACGGCGGCCGCCTGCCTGCGCGAGGCCGAGCTTGAGGAAACCGTCGCCTCCATCGGCGGGACCGTTCACCTGAGCTTTCAGGATCTGGAGATCGTCCGCGCCAAGCTGACATCGGCAGGCATGGCCCGCGTCATGGCCGAGCAGTTCGACCACGAAGGCTGCTGGCTGACGCTCGACATCATCGAGAAGCACGCCGAAGACGCCGCTCTGCTGATCACCAACCTGACCCGCGGCCGCTCCGCGCTGAAGCTCGACGACAACGCCGCCGAATAGCGGCGAGCGCGGCTCTGCCGCACCCTTATTTCCATACCTCCTCCCTGGCTGCACTACCACGACCCATCCACAGGCCGCCGATTTGATCGACATTAAATTGTTGACAATTTACATTCTGCATGTGAAGTCTTGCCTCAAGAGGAGAGTTGAATGGTTCTGAGCGCTGTCGAGATCTTGCGGTCGCAGTCCCTGCCCATGGTGCTGGAGCAGGAGATCGAGCGCGTCATCCTGAGCGGCGAGTTCGGCCCCGGCGACCGGATCAACGAGAAGGAGCTGGCGCTGCGCTTCGGCATCAGCCGCGGCCCGATCCGCGAGGCACTGCGCTCGATGGATTCTTCCGGCCTCGTCGAGCAGGTGCCGAACCGCGGTTTCTTCGTCCGCGAACTCAGCGCCGAGCAGGCCTGCGACGTCTATGAAGTCCGTGCCGCACTGTTCGGCCTTGCCGGAAAGCTGCTAGCCGAGCGCATCAGCGACGAAGGCATCGGCCGGGTAAAGACCTTCATCGCCGACATGGACAAGGCGGTCGCGGCCGATGATTTCGAAGCCTATGTGAAGCTCAATTTCGCCTTCCACGAATTCATCGTCCGCAACGCCGGAAACCCGACGCTTGCCCAACAATATCTCGGCCTCGTCAAGCAGCTGCGGCTCTACCGCGCCCGCAACCTGATGCTCGGCGATTCCTTGCATGCCTCGCATCTCGAACACCACGAGATGGCCGCCGCGATCATTGCCCGCGACCCGCAAAGGGCGCTGGCAGCGCATACTGGACATGTCGACTCCGCCCGGCTCCGGCTGATGGCGACGGTCGCAACACATAAATAAATAGGGAGATACCACTGGTGAGCAGCATATCCGACATCACGGCTCAGGCCATCCGTTTCATCGAGCAGACGACCTATGCCGATCTGCCCGAGGAAGCCCTTGCCATCGCCCGCCGCTGCATGGTCGATACGGTTGGCCTCTATCTCGCAGGCAGCCAGGAATCCTCCGTCCGTATCCTGATCGAGGACGCGCTGGCCCAGGGCGGCCGCGGCGATGCTTCACTGCCGGGCGCCGGCACGAAGAAGGTTCCGGCCGCGATCGCGGGCCGCGTCTGGGGCACGTCGGGTCATGCACATGACTGGGACGACACGCAGGTTTCGCATGATCCCGCCCATGTTTACGGCCTGCTCACCCATCCTTCCGTGCCGCCGCTGACGGCTGCGCTGATCATTGCCAGCGAGCTTGGCAATGTCGATGGCCGTGACATCATGCTGGCCTTCCAGGTCGGTTTCGAGGTCGAGTGCAAGATTTCCGAGTGGATGAAGCCGCGCCACTACCGCCGCGGCCACCACACGAGCGGCACCGTCGGCACCTTCGGTGCGGCTGCTGCTGCCGCCAAGCTGCTCGGCCTCAAGGGCGCGCAGCTTGCCCATACGCTCGGCCTCGCCGCCAGCTTCGCCGCCGGCATCCGCGTCAATTTCGGCACGATGACCAAGCCGTTGCATGTCGGCCGCGCCTGCGAAAACGGCATCACTGCCGCCCTTCTGGCTGCACGCGGCTTCGAAGCCGATCCGGCAGCGCTCGATGGCACCTGGGGCTTCTTCTCGGTCATGGGTGAAGGCTTCGACGAGGAGAAGGCCAAGCAGGGCTTCGCCTCGCCGCTGACGATCGTCAGCCCCGGCGTCAGCATCAAGCCCTATCCGTCGGGCATCCTCACCCATCAGTCGATGGACGCGATGCTGAAGCTGGTACTCGATCACGATCTCAAGCCGGGAGAGATCGATCGCATCCGCTTCTTCGCCGGCAAGAACATCATCGAGCCGATCCGCTATCCGATCGCCAGGAACCATCTGCAGGCGAAGTTCTCGATGCCGGCGCTGCTCGCCATGATCGCGCTTTGCCGCCGCGCCAGCCATCATGAGTTCGAGGATGCCTTCGTTGCCGGAGAGGCGATGCAGGACCTGCAGGCGCGCACCGAAGTCATCAACGATCTCGAGATCGACGCGCAGGGCTACGACAAGATCCGCTCGCGCATCGAGGTCGTCACCAAGGATGGCCGCACCCTCGTGCAGTGGGCAGACGAACGCTATCGCGGCGGCCCGTCCAACCCGATCAACGATACCGATCTGGACGCCAAGTTCCTGATGTGCGCCGAGGGCGTCATCAGCGATAGCGACCGGGCCGAACTGCTCCGCCTGGTCCGAGGCATCGACAAGGGCGCCGACATCAAGCGCCTGATGGCGCTGATCAGCGGTGACGGCGCAGCCGCCGGGGCCTTGCTGCGGAATGATCTGATTTTTTGAGGCAACACCGCCCTGGGAGAGGCGGTGAACTAGTGGGAGAGAGAAATGAGCATGATCAAGATGATTGGAACAGCAGTTTCCGGGCTTGCCGCTCTGGCACTGCTGTCCGCAACGCCGGCTCTCGCAGAGCCCGCGGCCTATCCGGTCAAGGTCGTCACCCTGGTGACGCATTCGAGCCCGGGCGGCGGCAGCGACGTCTTCCTTCGCGAGATGTCGAAATATCTCGGCAAGTACATCAATGCCACCTTCGTCGTCGAAAACGTCCAGGGCGGCAGCGGTGCGAAGGCCATGGCGCGTGTCGCCGCAGCCCCTGCCGACGGCAGCGTCTTCTACGCGACGACGCCGACCTATATCTACACCTCGCTGATGAGCAAGCCGCAGTCGACCTACAAGGACATGCAGCCGCTCGTGAACTTCTTCCTCGACAGCGAAGTGATCTTCACCCGCGCCGACGGCCCCTACAAGTCGCTGAAGGACGTTATCGATCACGCCAAGAAGGAGCGTGGCCGCTGGGGCGCGGCAAACCCGGCCTCGCTGGAACGCCAGGCCGCCGAACAGCTGAAGCGCGCCGCAGGCGTCACGCCCGCGATCGTCACCCATGAAGGCGGCGGCGACATGATGCTCAACGTGCTGAACGGCACGCTCGACATCGGCATCGGCGAGATCCAGGAACTGCGCTCGCAGCTCGACGCCGGCAAGATCGTCCTTCTCGCCACCTTCAATCCGGAACGCATCGCCGACAAGCCTGACGTCCCGACCGTCAAGGAACTCGGCTACGACGTCTCGCTCGTGAAGTTCCGCGGCCTCGCGGGCCCGAAGGGCATTCCGGATGAGACTGCTGCGATCTGGGACGAAGCCGTCAAGAAGCTGCTCGAAGACCCGGATTACAAGAAGGCCTATTCCGAAGAAGTGCTCGTCGCCAAGCCGATCGGCCACAAGGAATATCCCGATTTCGTCAACACCTTCGCAACCACCACCGAAGACTTCCTGAAATCGACCGGCGCGATCAAGTAACCGGCCGCGACATGCCGGAACCGCGCGGCCCGCGGTTCCGGAGCCCCCTGCTTCTCCATGAGGATAATCTCATGAACAAAGATCTTCTCAGCGGCGTCGTGCTTCTGGCCGTCGCCGGCACCTATTACACCTGGACCACGCAGATCGCCGACAGCACGCTCTCCGACGAGATCGGTGCCGGCGGCCTGCCGAAGGTTCTGGCTGCCATCCTCGCCATTCTCGCCGTCTGCCTGATCGTCCGCACGCTGCTTTCGGCTCGCATGAAGCCGGCAACGGCCGCGGCTGCACCGGGCAATGCCGACGACGAAGAGGCGGATGAAAACGCCAAGCTTCCGCGCGCCATCGGTTTCCTGCTCTTCGGCGCCGCTTACGTCGCCCTCCTGCCCTTCGTCGGCTATCCGATTGCGACAGCGCTGCTGATCGCCGGCATCGCCCTTTACGAGGGATCGCCGCGCACCTGGGTCATCCCGGCGGCCGCGATCGGCGGCGGCATTCTCTATTGGGCCATCTTCGTGAAGCTGCTCGGCGTCAACCAGCCGATGGGCTCGCTCTTCCAAGGACTTTTCTGATGGCGACCTTCTGGGACATCATCCATCTCTTGACTGAAACGCCGATCTTCTTCGTCGCCATCGCCGGCCTCACCTGGGGCATTCTCGGCGGCGCGCTTCCCGGCATTTCCGCCTCGATCACCATGGCGCTCGTTCTGCCGTTCACCTACACGATGGACCCGGCACAGGCGATCGCGCTGCTGGCCTGCGTCTATATCGGCGCCGAATACGGCGGCTCGATCCCGGCGATCCTGATCCGCACGCCCGGCACCAATTCGTCCGCCGCGACCGTTATCGACGGCTACGAGATGAACCGCCAGGGCCGCGCCGGTGAAGCGCTCGGCATCTCGCTGATGTCCGGCGTCGTCGGCTCGCTGTTCGGCCTTGCAATGCTGGTTCTTCTGACCGAGCCGCTTTCCTGGCTGGCACTCGCCTTCACGCCCGCATCCTATTTCGGCCTCGGCATCCTCGGCCTCAGCGTCATCGCCTCGATGAGCGGCGGCTCGCTGATCAAGGGACTGGCGGCCGCAACGATCGGCCTGATGCTCTCGACCGTCGGCACCGACCCGATCTCCGGCGTCACCCGCTTCACCTTCGATATCCCGGATCTTCTCGGCGGTATCGAGCCGGTTCTCGTCATGGTCGGCCTCTTCGCGCTGACCGAGCTGATGAGCCAGTCGGGTTCGGCAGGCATGAGCCGGCTCAATGCCAGCATCCGCATCAAGCTGCCGAGCCTGTCGATGATGAACAAGCTGAAGCGTTCGCAGTTCATCGGCTGCATCCTCGGCCTGTTCGAGGGCCTGACGCCCGGCGGCGGCGGCTCGATCGCGGCCTTCATGTCTTATAACGAAGCCCGCCGCTGGTCGAAGACCCCGCAGCTCTTCGGCAAGGGCTCCGAAGAAGGCGTGGCCGCCCCTGAGGCCGCCAACAACACCGTGGCAAGCACGGCGATGATCCCGCTGCTCAGCTTCGGTATTCCGAGCTCGAACTCCACGGCGGTTCTGCTCGGCGGCCTGCTGATGCACGGCCTGATCCCGGGACCGCGCCTGTTCGAACAGAGCGCCCAGGTCATCGACAGCATCTATGTCGGCTCGTTCATCGCCATCATCGCCCAGATCGGCATCGGTATCATCATCCTGCCCGCCTGCATCTGGCTGGTGAACCGTCCGCGGCAGTACCGCTCCGGCTTCATCTTCGCGCTGATCCTGTCCGGCATCTACACGCTGAACAACAGCCTCTTCGACCTCGGCATCGCCCTCGGGCTCGGTCTGGTGGGCTACCTGATGCGCCTGACGCGCTTCCCGGTTCTGCCGATGATCCTCGGCGTCGTCCTCGGCCACATGGTCGAATCCAGCTACCGGCGCTCGCTGGTTCTGTCCGGCGGCGACCTGATGATCTTCCTGCAGGATCCGATCGCGCTGGGCCTGCTGACGCTCGCCCTCATCTTTATCGTCTTCTCCCTCGCCCGCGAAGTTCGCGACGCGCGCAAGGCCAAGCTGAAGGAAGCTCATTCATGAATGTTGCCGTCTCGAAACCGGCACCGGTCGCAACCACGCTCGCGGCATTTGCCGCGAGTGCGGTGCCCCCGGCAGCAGCGCGCGCCACCTGCCGCCAGCTGATCTTCGATATCGTCGCGCTAGCAGTCGCCGCCCGTGATACCGATTACGTCAAGGCGGCCCTCGGCAGCGCTGCGGATGAAGGCGATTGCACCGCCTTCGGTCACGCCCGAAAGCTCGGCCTCTACGATGCGGCCCTGGTCAACGGCACCGCCGCCCATGGCGAAGACTATGACGACACGTTCGAAGGCGGGCCGATCCATGCGGGTGCGGTCATCGTCTCTGCCGTGCTGGCAATCGCAGAACAGCGCAAGCTCGACGGCGAAGCGGTGATGCGCGGCATTGCCGTCGGCACCGAACTGATGTGCCGCATGAGCCTCGTGGCGCCGCAGGCGACCCACAAGGCAAGCTTCCACCCAACCGCGATCTTCGGCGCCCCGGCAGCAGCCGCAGCGGTCGGCGCAGCGCTTGGACAGGATGCGGAAACCATCGCCCGGGCGCTCGGTATCTCCGGCAGCCTCGCATCCGGGATCATCGAATATCTCGCCGATGGCAGTTCGACCAAGCGCCTCCATGCGGGTGCTGCCGCCCAAGCGGGTCTGCGCGCCGCGTTGCTCGCCGAAGGCGGCTTTACCGGACCGCTCACAGTCTTCGACGGCACCAACGGCATGTACAAGGCATTCGCCCCGTCGAAGACGCCCGATTTCGCGCCACTGATCGATGGTCTCGGCGAGAGCTGGGTGCTGGAGACGCTGGCCTTCAAGCCTTATGCCTGCGGAACGATGACCCAGCCCTTCATCGACTGCGCCATCAAGCTCGCCAAATCAGGCATTGCCGCCGACGATATCGTCTCGATCACCTGCAATGTCGGCGAAGGCACCGTCCATCGCCTCTGGGAGCCGCTTGCCAAGAAACATCAGCCGCCGAACGGCTATGCCGGCAAGTTCTCGACGCCCTATTGCATTGCGGTCGGCTTTACCGATGGCCAGGCCGGGCTCGGCCAGTTCACCGACGAACGGGTAAAGGATCCCGCCCTGCGCGCGCTTGCCGCCAAGGTTTCCTACGAGATCGACCCCAACGATCCCTATCCGCGCGGCTATACCGGCCACGTCAAGGCCGTCCTGAAGGACGGCAGCATCCGCGAGTTCCGCCAGCCGCATATGCGCGGCGGCGCGCATGAGCCGTTGCCGGATGCCGAGCTGCAAGCAAAGTTCGAGGCAAACCTCGCCTTCGGCGGCTTGACCAGCGAGCGGATCGATGCACTTCGTTCGGCACTCGGCCGGATCGCCGACGGCGGCGCCGTCGACCTGTCGGCAGCGCGGCTGTGAACGGAGGGCATCATGACTGATCTCGGCCTCAAGGGCCGCGCCGCACTGGTCACGGGCGCATCCCGCAACATCGGCCGCGCCATCGCACTGGCGCTCGCCGAAGCCGGCGCATCTATCGCCATTATCGCCCGCTCCGACAAGGATGCCGCGGAAGCAGTCGCCCGCGAGGTCGAGGCTTTCGGCGTCAAGGCCAAGGTGCTGATCGGCGATGTCGCGAGCGAGGCGGATGCCGCAAGGCTGGTCTCCGAAGCCGCTTCGGCGCTCGGCCGTCTCGACATTCTGGTCAACAATGCCGCGATCCGCCGCGAAGCGCCGGTCGAGGAGCTCTCCTACAAGGATTGGCGGGACGTGATCAGCGTCACGCTCGACGGCGCCTTCCTGATGAGCCGCGCGGCAATCCCGCATCTGCGGGCGGGCGGCAGCGGCGCGATCATCAATATCGGCGGGCTGACGGCCTATACCGGTGCGGTCAACCGTGTGCATGTGGTCTCGGCGAAGGCCGGTCTCGATGGCATGACAAAGGCGTTGGCCCAGGAACTCAGCCCTGACGGCATCACCGTCAACCTTGTCTCGCCGGGGATGATCGAGACCAATCGCGAGCACACCAAGGCGGGCGATCCGACCCATCACAAGACGACGCGCACGCTGGTCGGACGGCGCGGCACGCCGGAAGAGGTGGCGGCAGCCGTTGCCTATCTCGCCAGCATGCAGGCGCGTTTCACCACCGGCCAGACGCTGCATATCAACGGCGGCGCCTTCCTGCCTTGACCGATCGCCCGCGACTCGCGGAAACAGTCTGAACAACGTTCCCCGGCGCATCGCCGCCGGGGCTCAAGCGCATGATGGACCCGTAGGATGTCTGTACCGGAATCCCTGCGGCCGGCGGACCGGCCGAGCCTCGCCGCCCTTTTCCTTCTCTGCTTCAAGGTCGGGATATTGAGCTTCGGCGGCGGTCTTTCCGGATGGCTCTACCAGGAATTCGTCCTGCGCAAGGAGCTCGTCAGCGACGAGGATTTCTCGACCAGCCTGGCGATCTCGCAGATGCTGCCCGGCGCCAATGTCGTCAATCTCGTCATCTGCCTCGGCGAACAGCTCCGCGGCCCGCTCGGCTCCATCGCCTGTTTCACCGGCTTTCTCGTCGGCCCGTTCTTCGCGGTGATCGGCCTCTACAAGCTCTTCGATCTGCTGGCGGGTTACGAACTGCTACCCGTCGTCTTCAACGGCATCGCCTTCGCCGCGATCGGCCTTCTGCTGTTGACCTGCATCCAGGGAAGCCGCCGGGCGATCCGTTTTCCGCCGGCCGCCATCGTCATCGCGCTGACGGCCTTTCTGGTCGGCGTGCTCGAATGGCCGCTGATCCCCGTCGTTTTCGCCATTGCGCCATTCAGCATCGCGCTGGCCTGGAAGAGGCAGTAGATGCGCGACAATCCCCTCATCGGCCTCGCCCTCGTCTTCATCCCGTTCTCGCTGACCTCGATCGGCGGTGGCGCGGCGATCATCGCCGGGCTGCAGAACGAGACGGTCACTGTGCATGGCTGGCTGACGCAGGCGGAATTTCTGCATCTTTTCGGCGTGTCGCGGGCAGCGCCCGGCCCGGGCACGATGCTCGCCACCGTGATCGGCTGGAAGGTCTCCGGCTGGCTCGGCGCGCTGATCGCTTCGCTGGCGCTGTTCCTGCCCTCGTCGCTGCTCTGCTACGCCGTCTTCCGGCTGACCAATACCCATCGTGACAAGGAGTGGCACCGCGCTATGCGCGAGGGGCTGGCGCCGATCGGCACCGGCCTGATCATCGCCGGTGTCATCTCGCTGTTTAGGGTGGCCGAAGGCGGCGCGCTGGCGCTTGTCATCGCCGCACTCTCCTGCGGCCTGCTCTACTGGAAACCGAAAATGCCGGTGGTCGCCGTTCTCGCGCTTGGCGGAACGGCTGCGGCCCTTGCCCATTACTGGCCGCAGCTGACCGGTTTCTGACCGCTAGCCGAGTGCCGCGATGATGCCGCGCGTCATCCCCTCCGTGCCGGCAGTACCGCGGATGTCGCGCGTGCGGGTCTCGGGATTGGCGAGCGCTCTGGCAATCGCCCTTTCCATGATCGCCCCTGCCTCGACCGCCTGCGGGATGCCGCGATTATGCCCCAGCCACTCGATCATCATCCTCGCGGACTCGATCATCGCGAAGGGATTGGCGATGCCCTTGCCGGCGATGTCGGGCGCCGAGCCATGCGTCGCCTGCGCCATCGCGAGATTGCCCTCGCCGATGCAGAGGCTGGGCGCCATGCCGAGACCGCCGACGAGACCCGCCGCCTCGTCGGTCAGGATATCGCCGAACATGTTGGTGGTGACGATGACGTCGAAGCTCTGGGGATCGCGGATCAGGCGCATCGCCATCGTATCGACGATGACCTCATCGACCGTCACATCAGGAAATTCCTTGGCAACCCTATGGCATTCCTCGACGAACATGCCGCAGCCAAGCTTGAAGACGGTGTTCTTGTGCACGACCGTCAACCGCTTCTTGCGCTGACGGGCGATTTCGAAGGCGGCTCGCGCCACGCGCGACGAGCCGAGTCGGGTGATGACGCGCACCGAAATCGTCATCTCCTCCGTTGGCCGGAATTCGCCCGAACCGGCCACGACATTCCGGTCCGGCTGGAAGCCCTCGTTATTCTCGCGGACGATCACCAGATCGATATCGTCATAGATGGCGCCGAGACCGGGAAAGGATTTCGTGGGGCGAACATTGGCGAAGAGATTGAAGCCCTTGCGCATGATCGGATGCGGGTTGATGGCGCCCGGCACCTTCGGATAGGCCTGATGGCCGATCGGCCCCAGAATGAAGCCATCCATCCTGGCGAGCGTCTCCATCGTCCCCTCGGGGAAGGTCGAGCCATGCGTATCGAGCGCCGTCCGCCCGATTGGCATCGGCCGCCAGTCGATCCTCAGCCCGGTCTTTTCTGCCGCCGCCTTCACGACATCCACCGCCGCCGGCACGATCTCGTGGCCGATATCGTCTCCATTGAGAATACCGATGACCAGATGACTTTCCATGCAATGCCTCCCTCGTTGCCGGGGCGACCTTGCGTTTCAAATTGTAGATTGTCAACAATTTTCAGAATGAGTAGTCAGTTACCAACGCAGGGCTATTCAGCCCTTGCGCGCTTCGCCGGCGTTCCTGGCGCGAATGATGCCGTTGAGGATATGGGTGCGCGCCGTCATCAGCGCCCGAACCGGATCGCGGGCGGCCAGCGCATCGACGATCGCCCGATGCTCTTCGTTCGAGACATGCAGCATGTCGGGGCCTGAGAGCGCGCGGTAGCGCTGGATATGCAGCTCGCGCACGAAGCTCTGATAGGTGGCGGCCAGCCGCAGGTTCCCGGCCATGCCGGCGATCTGCTTGTGGAACTCGAGGTTGACGGGATAGTAGATATGCAGATCGCCGAGAGCGACGATCTCCTCCATCTTGTCGATCAGGCCGCGCAGCACCGCGAGTTCCGCATCGGTAATCCGCTCGGCAAGCATCATCGCCATGCAGCCGAAGACGCCTGCGCGGGCCTCCGACAGATCCAGCGCCTCGTCGGTGCTGAGCGCGCGGATGAAGAAGCCGCGGTTCGGGATGATCTCGATCAGCCCCATGGCGGCGAGCGCGCTGCAGGCCTCCCGAATCGGTCCGCGGCTGACGCCGAGGCGCTGCGACAGGCCGTTTTCGTTGACCCGCTCGTTCGGCTTCAGCTCACCATCGATGATCATCCGCTCGATCTCGGCCTGCACGACATTGGCAAGCGAACGGGTCCGCAGGATGTCGATGGCAGAGAGGTTCTGGGTGGAATCTGACATTGGCAAGCGGTCCGCCTGGTTCCGGGATCAAAGCAACATATTAGCGTGCAGTCATTTCCACACTCGCGGCAAAGTGCAACCCCAAATCGGCATTTGAGCCTCAAAGGTTCCGCGCAATCACCATCTTCTGTACGTCGCTGGTGCCCTCATAGATCTGGCAGATGCGGACGTCGCGGTAGATACGCTCCACCGGATAATCGGCCATATAGCCATAGCCGCCATGGATCTGCAGCGCTGCCGAACAGACCGCTTCGGCCATCTCCGATGCAAAGAGCTTCGCCATCGACGCTTCGGAGAGGCACGGTTCGCCGGCTTCCTTGAGCGCCGCCGCATGCAGGACGAGCTGGCGCGCCGCCTCGATCTTCGTCGCCATTTCGGCGAGCCGGAAGGAGATAGCCTGATGCTCGGCGATTGCCTTGCCGAAGGCAGTTCGCTCACGGGCATAATCGCGCGCCGCCTCGAATGCCGCCCGTGCCATGCCGACCGCCTGCGCGGCAATGCCGATGCGGCCGCCTTCGAGGTTGGCGAGCGCAATCCTGTAGCCGTCACCCTCCTCCCCCAGCCGCTGGGCAGCCGGTATGCGCATGCCGTTGAAGACGATCTGGCAGGTATCGGATGCGTGCAGCCCGAGCTTGTCCTCGACGCGAACCACTTCGTAACCCGGCGTATCCGTGGGCACGATGAAGGCAGTGATACCCTTCTTTCCGGCTGCCGGATCGGTCACCGCGAATACGATGATCACGTCGCCGTTCTTGCCGGACGTGATGAACTGCTTGGCGCCGGTGATGACATAGTCGCCGCCATCCCGCTCCGCTCTTGTCTTCAGGTTCGAGGCATCGGAGCCCGCCTGGGGCTCGGTCAGGGCAAAGCCGCCGATCCATTCGCCCGATGCGAGCTTCGGCAGAAAGCGCTGCTTCTGCTCGTCGCTGCCGAAGCGCAGGATCGGAACGCAGCCGACCGAGCTGTGAACGCTCATGATCGTCGAGCAGGCGCCGTCGCCCGCCGCAATCTCCTCGATCGCCAGCGCATAGGCGACCGCGCCGGTCTCCGAGCCGCCATATGCCTCCGGGACCAGCATGCCGAGCAGGCCAAGCTCGCCCATCTCCCGCAATTCCTCGCGCGGAAAACTGTGCTCCTTGTCACGGCGGGCAGCACCCGGCGTCAAGCGCTCCTGCGCAAAGGCGCGGGCCATGTCGCGGATCTGGATCTGGGTTTCGTCGAGCCGCATATGCCTCTCCCTCAGATCCACTCGAAAGCCATGGCCGTCGCTTCGCCGCCGCCGAGGCAGAGCGAAGCCATGCCGCGCTTCAAACCGTAGCGTTGCATGGCAGCCAGCAGCGTCACGATGATGCGGGCGCCGGAAGCACCGATCGGGTGGCCGAGCGCGCAGGCACCGCCGTGGATATTGATCTTCTCGGCCGGCAGACCGAGATCGTGCATCGCCGCCATCGGCACGACGGCGAAGGCTTCGTTGATCTCGAAGAGATCGACATCGCCGAGTGCCCAGCCGGTCTTTTCCGAGAGCTTGCGCAGCGCGCCGACAGGCGCCGTCGTGAACAGATTGGGTGCCTGCGAATGCGTCGCATGGCCGGTGATGGCGGCAATAGGCGTCAAACCGCGCCGCTCCGCCTCCGAACGCCTGATCATGACGAGCGCCGCCGCACCGTCGGAAATAGAGGCCGAACTTGCCGCCGTCACCGTGCCGCCATCGCGAAACGCGGGTTTCAGCGAGGGAATGCGGGCCGGATCCGCCTTGCCGGGCTGCTCGTCCCGGCTAATGTCGCGGCTGGTCTTTCCGGATTGCACCTGAACCGTCACCGTCTCTGTATCGAAAAGCCCGCCATCGACGGCGCGTTTGGCCTTGTCGAGCGAAGCGATGGCATAATGGTCCTGAGCGTCACGGGTGAACTGATAGGCTTCCGCGCATTCTTCCGCGAACGTGCCCATGGAGCGGCCCTTGTCATAGGCATCCTCCAGGCCATCGAGAAACATGTGGTCGTGGATGGCGCCATGGCCCATCCGGTAACCGCTTCTGGCGCGCTTGAGGAGATAGGGGGCATTGGTCATGCTCTCCATACCCCCGGCAACGACCACCGACTGGCTGCCGGAGACAATCTCGTCATGGCCGATCATCGCCGCCTTCATGCCGGAGCCGCAGACCTTGTTGATGGTCGCGGCACCACAGTCATAGGGCAATCCGGCGCCGAGTGCCGCCTGGCGGGCCGGGGCCTGCCCCTGCCCTGCCGACAGCACGCATCCCATCAGCACCTCGCCGATCATCTCTGCAGAAAGTCCGCTGCGCTCGATCGCCGCCCGGATTGCCGCCGAACCGAGTTCCGTCGCCGCCACATCTTTGAAGTCGCCTTGAAAGCCGCCCATCGGCGTGCGCGCCATGCCGGCGATCACCACCGGATCGTCTGATGTCATGAGATTGGCTCCTCCCTGCCTGGCTCATGGATGGATGCGCGATGTCTCCCGCGATCCTGTTACAAACATACCGCTGTTCGTCTCAAATGCCATGGCTGCATGCGGATGTCGCAAAAGAGCCAGCGGCTTCGCGTCTCGAATAGACAAGCCCCTTGGCGGATCGCTACATCTTATTGTCGTGGATCGACTGTAGTGCCGTTTCGGCCTGTATTAGATTCGGCGCACCAAGGTTCAAGGGTTCAAGTGATGGCGGAATTTCCAAGCAAGGCTAAAGTCGTAATCATCGGTCTCGGCGGCATCGTCGGCGCCTCGATCGCTCATCACCTGATCGAGCGTGGCTGGGACGACATTGTCGGCATCGACAAATCGGGCATCCCGACGGATATCGGATCGACGGCACATGCCTCCGACTTCTGTTACACCACCAGCCACGACTATCTCAGCGTCTGGACAACTCAGTACTCCATCGATTTCTACGAGAAGATGGGCCACTACGCCCGCATCGGCGGTCTGGAAGTTGCCCGCACCGGCGACGACACCTGGATGGAAGAGATCAAGCGCAAGCTGAGCTCCGCCAAGGCCTTCGGCACCAACGCCCGCTACGTCTCGCCCTCCGAAATCAAGGAAATGTTCCCGCTGATCGAGGAAGACCAGGTTCAGGGCGGCATGTTCGACCCCGACGCCGGTCTCGTCATTCCGCGCTCGCAGACGGTTGCAGGCAAGCTCGTCGATGCTGCCGAAAAGTCCGGCAAGCTGAAGATGTTCGGCAATACGCCCGCGAAGTCGCTGATCGTTGAAGGCGGCCGCATCAAGGGCGTCGTCACCCATCGCGGCACGATCATGGCCGATCACGTTATCGTCTGTGCAGGCCTCTGGGGCCGCCTGATCGCCGAAATGGTTGGCGAAGACCTGCCGGTCATGCCGGTCGATCACCCGCTCACTTTCTTCGGCCCCTACAATGAATTCGAAGGCACCGGCAAGGAAATCGGCTTCCCGCTGCTGCGCGACCAGGGCAACTCCGCCTATATGCGCGACACCGGAGATCCGGCGACGACCGAAGGCGGCCAGATCGAGTGGGGTTATTACGAGACCACCAATCCCCGCATGTGCCATCCGCGCGATCTTCTCGAAAAGCACGAAGCACGCCTTTCACCGTCGCAGCGCGACCTCGAGATGGAGCAGATCATCGAGCCGCTCGAGCGCGCCATGGAACTGACGCCGATCCTTGGCGAACTCGGCTATAACGAAGGCCACTCCTTCAACGGCCTGCTGCAGGTCTCGGCCGGCGGCGGCGCCTCCTGCGGCGAAAGCCAGAAGGTTCGCGGCCTCTGGTACTGCGTCGCCATCTGGGTCAAGGACGGCCCGGGCTATGGCAAGCTGATCGCCGACTGGATGACCGATGGCCGCACCGAGATCGATCACAACTCGATCGATTACGCCCGCTTCTACCCGCACCAGCTGACCGAAGAATTCATCGAGGGCCGCTGCTACGAAGCCGCCCAGAAGATCTACTTCCCGGCCGTTCATACCCGCGAACCCTATGCATCCGGCCGTAACGCCAAGCGCTCGCCCTTCTACGAGCGCGAGAAGGAACTCGGCGGCTACTTCATGGAACTCGGTGGCTGGGAGCGTGCACATGGCTACGCTGCCAACGAGCACCTGCTGGAAAAATATGCCGACCGCGTGCCGGTTCGCGAGAACGAATGGGACAACCGCCATTTCTGGCGCGTCTCCAATGCCGAACATCTGGCGATGAGCGAGGATTGCGGCATCGTCAATCTCAGCCATTTCCACATGGTCGATATCGAAGGTCCTGACCATGTGGATCTGCTCGAATGGCTCTGCGTCGCAAAGATCGGCGGCGACGCCAACATCGGCAAGGGCATCTACACCCACTTCCTCGACGACGAGGGCATGGTGCGCGCCGACTTCACGGTCATCCGCATGGCCGACCGCTGCCGCCTGATCAACGGCGCCGATGCCGGCCCGCGCGACTTCCACTACATGAAGCGCGTTGCCGAGGATCGCGGCCTCGACGTCACCATCACCGACGTCTCCGAGAAGTACATCACCATCGGCATCTGGGGGCCAAACGCCCGCGAGACGCTGAAGAAGGTGGTTGCCGATCCCTCAGGCCTCGATGCCGAGAACTTCGCCTTCGCGGCGATCAAGCCGATCGAGATCGGCGGCAAGCCGGTCACCGCCTTCCGCATCTCCTATGTCGGCGAGCAGGGCTGGGAACTGCACATGAAATACGAAGACGGCCTCGCCGTCTGGGATGCGCTGCGTTCGACCGGCGTCATGCCGTTCGGTGTCGAGACCTACGCGAACTCGCGCCGCATGGAAAAAAGCCTGCGCCTGCAGAACGGCGATCTGCTCACCCAGTACAATCTGCTGGAAGCTGATCTGGCCCGTCCGAAGGTCAAGGAATCCGACTTCCGCGGCAAGGCCAAGCACCTGGAATACAAGGCGCGCGATCACCAGCCGGCAATGCTTTGCACCCTCGTCATGACCGAGAATACCGACAAGTCGGGCGTCAAGCGCTACCCCGTCGGTTCCATGCCGGTCATGGATCCGGAAACCGGAAAGGTGCTGATCGACGAGCTCGGCCGCCGCTCCTACACGACCTCGGTCGCCTTCGGCCCGACGCTCGGCAAGAATATCGCGCTCGCCTACCTGCCCTGGGATTATTGCCAGGTCGGCCGCAAGCTCAACATCGAGTATTTCGCCGAGACCTATCCGGTCGAGGTCGCAGCCGTCGGCTACAAGCCGCTCTACGACCCTGAAAACATCAACCCGCGCAGCTAAGAGAGCACCGGGTCAGCTTCGAAAGCCGCCGCGACGAACACGCGGCGGCTTTTTCGTTTCATTCGCCGCCGAGCGCAAAGACCGGGCACGGCTCCGCAATGCCGCGAAGCGGATGACTGCCGCGATCCACGAGCCCTTCCGGCACCTCGGCCGCCAGCGCGCCGGAGACAAGAACCGTATGTCCTAGCGGCTTGCAG
Source organism: Rhizobium sp. BG4 (assembly GCF_016864575.1). Lineage (NCBI taxonomy): Bacteria > Pseudomonadati > Pseudomonadota > Alphaproteobacteria > Hyphomicrobiales > Rhizobiaceae > Rhizobium > Rhizobium sp. BG4. The sequence goes on along the minus strand of NZ_CP044126.1, from coordinate 1,449,444 downwards.
AGACCTTCGAGACGGCTGACGAGATTGACGGCAGGGCCGATCGCGGTGAAATCCAGCCGGTCCGCCGCGCCGATATTGCCCCAGAAGATTTCGCCGAAATGCAGCGCCATGCCGAACGGCAATGAAGGGAGGCCATCGCCTTCCCGCGCGGCATTCAAGTGCTTCATGCCTGCTTTCGCCGCATTGGCGGCGCGGATGGCGGCCGCGCAGGCATCATGCGCCGTCCCCGTCACCGGGAAGATCGCCAGCACGCCGTCGCCGATGAATTTCAACACCTCGCCGCCGAAGACATTGACGGCGCCGGTCACCCGCTCGAACCAGGCGTCGAGCGCGGCGATGACTGTTTCCGCCGGGGCGTTCTCCGACATGGCGGTGAAATCGCGAAGGTCGGCGCAAAGCAGAGCAGCGCGGATCGTCTCACCGCTGCCACGCTTCAGCGCACCGGCGCCGACGCGGGCGGCACTGCGCCTGCCGAGATAGGCTTCGAGCAAGGCGGCGCCCGCCAGCCGCGCCGAGATCGCCGCCAGCGGCGCCTTGGCAAAGCGCGCCGCATCGTCGATCAGCGCCTGCTGCTCCGCACGGAAGGGCTGGCTTCCCGCCCATCCGAGGAAGCGAACGCCGCTTGCCTCACTGGCGAGCCCTTCCCTGGTATTGCCGATCTCGGCCAGCCATTCGCGCCCGGCTTGCGCCGAGACGCCGAATCCGAGCGCTTCGATCACCTCATTGCCGGCGGCGCGCCAGAGCCAGGTTCGCTGCGCGATGATCGGATGCGGCACGGCAAGCGTCAGCGCGATACGGGCGACGGGAATGCCTTCGGCCAGCAGCATCCGGCCGAGTTCACCGAGAAACAGTTCCGGGGTTGCGGTCTGGCTCGCCTCATCGACCAGCCAGGCAAGGGAGGGAGGCATGTTCATGCGGCGATGATGCCATGGCCGCTAGCCCCTGTCATCCAAGCTTCAGCCGGTGCGTCCGGCATTCGAATCCGGTCCCGGATCCTTGCCCGCGACGACGGTGGCGAGACGATCGAGATAATGCGCCCAGCCCTCGGCATGACCAGCGCACTGCTCCGGCGTCGGCAGGCCGGTATGGGTCAGCCGCAGCAATGTACCATCGGGCTTCTCAATGAGGTCGATCTCCACGAGGCTCGACCCCGGCGGCACGATCTCGCTGCCATCCCAACCGAAACTGTAGGCGATGCGATGGACGGGGATGACTTCGCGGAACGTGCCCCGGGCGAAGCGGGCGCCGGTGACATTGACGAGATAGAGACCACCGGGCTCGGCCTCGACATGGGCCTCGGTTCCCATCCAGCGCAGGATCTTGTCGGGATCGGTCAGCAGCGCAAAGACCGCCGCAGGCGGCGCGGCCACATGGGTTTCCCGTTTGACGACCATTGTATCAGGCATGACTCTCCCCCTGACCTTCTCTCCTGATGATCTAGGTTCCGCATCACAACTGCTCAAGGGGTGGCCCTGACAGCGCGCGGCTGCCGCCGGTTGCCGTATGCGGGAACGCGGGATAACGTATACAGGAAATCACTTCTTAGGATCCGCAATGTCCTCGAATTCCGACCGCGTCGAAGCCGCCACCCTCGCCCTGCGGCGCGCCATCATCGAACAGGCACTGAAGGCTGGCACCAAGCTGCCCGAAGACGAGATCGGCCGGCACTTCTCGATGAGCCGGACGCTGGTGCGCGCCGTGCTCGCCAAGCTGCAGACCCAGGGCCTCGTCGATACCTATCACAAGCGCACCGCGACCGTGGCGCGGCCGAGCCTGGAAGAGGCGCGTGATGTCTTTGCCGTGCGCCGTTCGCTGGAGCGCGAGGCCATGAGAAGCGTGATGAAGCGCTGGTCGCCCGAGATCGAGAAGGCTCTGAAAAATCACGTGAAAGAGGAAGAGGCGGCGCATGCCAAGGGCGATGCGCGGCTTTCCACCCGGCTTGCCGGCGAGTTCCACCTGAAGCTCGCGACGCTCTCCGGCAATGCGCTCTTGGAGCGCTACCTCTTCGAGCTGGTGTCGCGCTGCTCGCTGATCCTTGCGATGTATAGCCGCCCGCATTCCAGCGAATGCGCCATCAGCGAGCATTCCGCCCTGATCGCCGCCCTGAAAGCGCAGGATGCCGCTGCGGCCGAACGGCTGATGGACGAACACCTCGTATCTGTGGAGACGCGCGCGCTGATCACCGAGGAGGCGGAGACCGCACCCGATCTCGGCAGCATCCTCTCGCGCTACAGCAGCGCCCGATAGCGCCGCCTATTTTTCAATCATGTATACATGATTTTGCCTTTTATGTAGACATGATATATGAGCATTCGCGAAACCGTGCCGGTCAAGCGGGTCTCCAAGCCCTGCGATCCGTGTCCGGCAGATATTTCATCCCATAGGCCGCCAACTGGCATTGCTCTTGCACGTCATATCCCGAGTGAGCGTCAGGCGCCCGGCGGCAGAACAACAAGGAGAATGAGATGGCCGAGATCGAGACCGTCTTTACCAATGCGCGCCTCGCCGATGGATCGCTGGCGGATATCGGCGTTTCCGGTGGCAGGATCGCCGCGATTTCACCGGCAGGCGCTGCAGGTGGCGCGGGCAGTACCGTCGATCTCGGGGGCATGCTGGTCGTGCCCGGTTTCGTCGAGGGCCATATCCATCTCGACACCAGCTTCTATGGCGACGCCTGGATCCCGCATAAGCCCTGCACCAATGGCTTCGATGTCCATGAGCGCGTCGCGTTCCAGGCGCAGAATATGGCTCAGGCCGCGCCTATGGACGAGCGCGCCCGCAACCAGCTCGACCTCTGTATCGCCAATGGCGCAACGGCCATGCGCAGTCATGTCATGGTCGACGGATCGGTCGGCCTGACGTCTCTCGAGACGATCTTGAAGGTCCGCGAGGACTATCGCGATCTGATCGATATCCAGCTCGTCGCCTTCCCGCAGAGCGGCATCCTGAAAAGCCCCGGCACACCGGAACTCCTCGACCAGGCCATCACGCTCGGCGCAGACCTCGTCGGCGGCCTCGATCCGGCGAGTTTCGACCGCGATGTCACGGGCCATCTTGATGTCGTCTTCGGCGTCGCCGAAAAGCACGGCGTCGATGTCGATATCCATCTGCATGATGCCGGCACGCTCGGTCTCTTCACCATCGAGGAGATCTGCGCGCGGACTGCGGCGCTCGGCATGTCCGGCCACGTCACCGTCAGCCATGCCTACGGGCTGGGCGACCTGCCTCCGGATGCGGCAAGGAAGGTAGCCGACCTGATCGCCGCGAGCGGCGTTTCGATCATGACCAATGCGCCCGGCAATCACAATTTTCCGCCGGTCGCCTTGCTGCGCAAGGCCGGCGTGACCGTCTTCAGCGGCAGCGACAATATCCGCGATTCTTGGTGGCCCTACGGCGATGGCGACATGCTGCGCCGGGCCGAAATCATCGGCTACCGCTCCGGCTTCTATACCGATGACGAGCTGGCAGCCGCCTTCAACGTCGTGACCGCGGCAGGCGCCAAGGCGCTGCGGCTGGAAGGTTACGGCCTTCAACTCGGCAACAAGGCAGACTTCGTAACCTTGCAGGCCGAGCATATCCCGCAGGCCGTCGTCAGCGTGCCGAAGGGCCGCAAGGTCTTCAAGTCCGGCAAGCTGGTTGCCGAAGACGGCGTGGTGATCCGCAGATGACGATGGCAAGCCGCCAGACATCAGGCAGCAACGCCGCGTCCACGAGCGCCATGGTGACGGCGCCGCATTGGCTTGCAGCGGAGGCCGGTGCCAAAGTCCTCCGTCGCGGCGGCAACGCCATCGAGGCGGTGATCGCGGCCGGTGCGGCGCTTTCGGTGGTCTATCCGCACTTCTGCGGGCTCGGCGGCGATGCGATCTGGCTCGTCGCCGATCGCTCCGGCACCGCCACGTCCTTCCTCGGCATCGGTCAGGCGGCCATGACCCTGCCCGAGATCCCGGCAATCCCGTTTCGCGGGCCGATGTCGGCGCTCACCACGGCTTGCCTCGTCGACAGCTGGGGCACGCTCCTTGCTCATTCGGCGGAAAGCTGGAACGGCAAGGAAAAACTCGCCGCCCTGCTGGAGGACGCGATCGCTCTGGCGGAAGACGGCTTTCCCGTCAGCCCCTCTCAGAGTTTCTGGTACCGGTTCAGGGAAATGGAAATCCCGGACTGGCCGGGCTTTGCGGCGACTTTCGCCGCCGATGGCACACAGCGACAACCCGCGCTGGCGAAGACATTGCGCGCCATTGCCGACCATGGCCCACGCGAGTTCTACGAGGGCGAACTTGCCGCCCGGATTGCCGCCGGGCTGGCTTCGGCCGGTTCACCTTTGACCGCAGAGGACCTGGCGAGAACCAAGACCCGTACGGCCGAACCCCTGTCGCTCGATTATCGCGGCCTCACCCTGCTGGCGCCCCCGCCTCCGACCCAAGGCGTCACCACGCTCGGCATCATGGGGTTCTAAGCCAGTTCAACATGGCAGCGCTCGAGCCGGACAGCGCCGCCTTCTACCACCGGCTCGTCGAAGCGGTGAAACAGGCCTTCCTCGATCGCGCCGGGATCGCCGATCCGGATTTCGCCGAAGTCGATTGCGAGACCCTGCTGGATGGCACCCGCCTGGCTACCAAGGCCGCCGCGATCGATCCACAGAAGGCAATGCCCTGGCCACAGCCGTTCAGGCAAGGCGATACGGCATTTCTGGCCGCGACCGACAGCGAGGGGCGCAGCGTCTCCATGCTCCAGAGCATCTATTTCGACTGGGGCAGCGGCGTCGTGGCGGGGATACCGGCATCCTCTGGCAGAACCGCGGCGCCGCCTTCAGCCTCGATCCCGCGAGCCCCAATCGGCTGACGCCCGGCAAGCGGCCCTTCTACACCCTGAACCCCGGCATGGCGCTGAAGAACGGGCGCCCGCACCTCCTCTACGGCACACAAGGCGCCGACGGGCAGCCGCAGACGCTGTCGCTACTGTTATCGCTGCTGATCGACCACGGGCTCGACCCGCTGGCGGCCCTGTCACAGCCCCGCTTCCTGCTCGGGCGCACCTTTTCTGATGCCCGGGACACGCTGAAGATCGAGGCCAATGCCGGGGCTGGTGTCTTCGAGGAATTGCAGGCCATGGGCCACGAGGTCAGCAGCATCGATGCCTTCAGCCAGCTGGGCGGACAGGCAGGCGTCATCCGCATCGGCGAGACGATCGACGGCGCGCATGATCCGCGCAGCGACGGCGGGGCGATCGGTATCTGACCATGGCGACGCCGCTCTTCGATCTCCTCATCCGCAATGCCAGCCTCGAAGACGCCGATAGCCCTGTCGACATCGGCATATCCGGCGGGACGATCGCGGCGATCGGATCGAACCTCGTTTGCGAAGCCGTCGAAACCATCGATGCCGAGGGCGCCTTTGCGAGCTGCGGCTTCACCGACAGCCATATCCATCTCGACAAGGCCTGCATCCTCGACCGCTGCGGCATCTGCGAGGGCACGCTCGCCGAAGCCGTGCGCGAGACCGCCGTCGCCAAGGCAGGCTTTACGGAGGCCGATGTCTACGCCCGCGCCGCCCGCGTCGTCGAGAAAGCAATCGTCAGCGGCACGATGCGGATGCGGACCTTCGTCGAGATCGACCCCCGCGCCGGCATGCGCTCCTTCGAGGCGATCAAGCGCATCCGCAGTGACTATGCCTTCGCGGTCGACATCGAGATCTGCGCCTTCGCCCAGGACGGCCTGACCAATGAACCCGAAACTTTCGCGATGCTCGATCAGGCTTTGGCGGATGGCGCCGACCTCATCGGCGGCGCGCCCTATATCGATTCCGACCCGCGCGGCCAAATCCGCATGATCTTCGATCTGGCCGAAAAGCACGGTGTTCCCGTGGATTTCCACCTCGATTTCGACCTGTCGCCGGAAAAGAGCAACCTGCCTGAAGTCATCGAGGAGACGCTGAGGCGCGGTTATCAGGGCCGCGTCTCGCTCGGGCACATGACCAGCCTGTCGACGCTCGCGCCTGATGAGTTGCGCGCCGTGGCCCAGAAACTGAAAGCCGCAGGCATCGCCATTACCGTGCTGCCATCGACCGATCTCTTCCTCAACGGCCGCAGCTTCGACCGGCTGGTACCGCGCGGCGTCGCCCCTGCGCATCTCCTGGCTTCGGAGGGCGTGCTGACGTCGATCGCCAGCAACAACATCCTCAATCCCTTCACGCCTTACGGCGACGCCTCGCTGATCCGCATGGCAAATCTCTATGCCAATGTCGCGCAGCTCTCACGCCGCCAGGATATGCAGCTCGCCTTCGACATGATCGAGCGCTCCGCGGCAGAGATCCTGGGAAAGAGACAAAAGATCACCGTCGGCGAACCCGCCGACATCATCCTCATCGACTGCGGTGACCGCGAACAGGCCATCCGCGAAAACGCCCGCGTCATCTTCGGATGCAAAGGCGGGCGCAAGACGTTCGAGGCGCAGAGGCCGAAGCTGTTCCGGCCCAGCTGACCGGAACAGGATCGTCTCACGCCGTCCGCTTCGATTTCAATCCGCTCTCGAAGGTCTGGTTATCCTTGCCGATGCCGTAAGATTTCTCGCCGGATTTGTCGATCAGCGGGAAGAGCAGCTCGGCGACATGGAATGCCTCTTCGAGATGCGGATAGCCCGAGCCGATGATGGTGTCGACGCCGATCTCCTGATATTCGCGCAGGCGCGCCGCGATATTTTCCGGGCTCCCGACCAGTGCCGTCCCGGCGCCGCCGCGTACGAGGCCATGACCGGCCCAGAGGTTCGGCGCGATGACAAGCTTGTCGCGGCTCCCCTGATGCAGCGCCGACATCCGTTTCTGGCCAACCGACTGAGAGACGTTGAGGAATTCGTTCTGCGCCTCGGCGATCTGTTCGTCGGTGACGCGGCTGATCAGCTCGTCGGCGGCAGCCCAGGCCTTGTCCTCGGTTTCGCGGACGATGAAATGGATGCGCAGGCCGAAGCGGATCTTGCGTCCCTCGGCAAGGGCACGCTCCTTCACCCGGGTGATCTTCTCCGCCAATAGCGCGGGCGGCTCGCCCCAACTCAGATAAACGTCGGCATGCTTGGCGGCGACGGCGATACCGGCATCCGACGAGCCGCCGAACCAGATCGGCGGATGCGGAGCCTGCACCGGCGGGAACGACAATCCGCGCCCGTGCGAGGAGAGATACTTGCCTTCGAAATCCGGATTTTCGCCGGAGAGAATCCGCCGCCAGATCGTCAGGAACTCGTCGGTCTGTTCGTAGCGTTCGCCATGGCCGAGCTTGTTGCCGTCTCCTGCGAGATCGGCAGGGTCGGCGCCCGTGACGACATTGAACAGCGCCCTGCCGCCGGAGATGCGGTCGAGGGCGGCGGCATGACGCGCGAACATGGCAGGCGTTGCGCTGCCCGGGCGGAGCGCCACGAGGAAACGAAGCCGTTCCGTCAGCGGCACGAGGGAGGCGGCGGTGATCCAGGCATCCTCGCAATAGGTGCCGGTTGGAAGTAGCACGCCTTCGAAGCCGAGCCGGTCGGTTGCCTGGGCGATATCGCGCATGTAGCCGAAGGTCGGCGGACGGTGGCGTTCGTCGCTTCCGAGGTAGGGACCATCGCCATGGGTCGGCAGGTACCAGAAGAAGTTCAGCGGAGGATTTGCATGTGCGGTCATGGGTCGGATCCGGATGTCAGAGTTTGCCCTTCCAGGGCACCAGCTGCTTTTCGAGGAAGCGCATCGCCGCGGTGAAGGCGAAGGCGAAGATGGCGATGACGATCAGGCCGACGAAGACGACATCGGTTGCCAGGAAATTAGAAGCGGACATGATCATGTAGCCAACACCCGATTGGGCGGCGATGAGCTCGGCTGCCACCAGGGTCGAGAGTGTTGCACCGATCGCGATGCGCAGACCCGTCAGGATCTCGGGCAGCGCAGAGGGAAGGACGATCGTCGTGAAGAGCTGGAGGCTGTTAGCGCCCAGCGACTGGGCGGCATTGATGCGCTCCTGCGGCACAGAGCGGACACCGGCTTGCGCCGCATAGCAGATCGGTGCGAACGCAGAGAGGCTGAGGAGCAAGATTTTCGAGGATTCACCGATGCCGAGCCAGATGATCAGCAGCGGCAGATAGGCAAGCGGCGGCAGACCCCAGTAGATGTCGATCGGCACGCTCAGCACACCCTTCGCCCAGCGATTCAGCCCCATGATCAGGCCGATCGGCACGCCGAGACCGATGCCGAAGGCGAGCGCCACGCTGATGCGCCCTAGGCTCGCCAGAATATGTTCGGTGAGCGTCCCGTTGGCATATCCGTCAGCGGCGATCACCTGAAACTGGACGAGTACGTCACCCGGTGAGGGAAGGAAGAGTGGGGAGGCGAGATGGTACCGCGTCGCGATCACCCATCCTAAGAGGAGCGCCACTAGGGTCGCGGCACTGATCGCGAAGGTGCCCGTCGCCGGTTTGCGGACGCGTGGCCTGCGCTCGGGCGAGGCCGCGCGGGCTGCCGTGGCTGGTTCTGCCAATACGCTCATAGTCGAATCCTTGCTTTGTGTGCCGCGTCAGGCGGCCCGGCGGTCATGCGCGGGCTTGTGAATGATCGAGCGGATCTCTTCTCTGAGAGCGACGAAATCCGGATTTGCCAGGATCGGCCCGATTTCCCCCGTGCGCGCGAATTCCCGCACGAAATCCGCCTCGTATCGTGCAACCACCCTGCCCGGTCGCGGCGACATGACGAGGATATGGGTGCCGAGCGTCAGCGCCTCCTCGATCGAGTGAGTGATGAAGAACACCTGCTTCTTCGTCTCGGCCCAGACCGAGGCGAGCAGCTGCTGCATGGTTTCGCGCGTCAGGCTGTCGAGGGCGCCGAATGGCTCGTCCATCAGCAGCACTTTGGGATCCGTCGCCAAGGCGCGGGCGATGCCGACGCGCTGGCGCATGCCGCCGGAGAGTTCATAGGGAGGCTTGTTCTCGAAATCGGAAAGCCCGACAAGCTTCAGGAGCTCGCGCGCCTTCTGGTGCCGTTCTCTTTTACCTACGCCCTGATAACGCAAGCCGAGCGCGACATTGTCGAGAACGCTCGACCAGGGAAGCAGCGTATCCTTCTGGAAGACGACACCGCGATCACCGCCCGGCCGCGAAACCGCCACGCCGTCGATCAAGATCTCACCTTCGGTCAACGGCTGGAAGCCGGCGATGGCATTCAGCAAGGTCGATTTTCCGCAGCCCGAGGCACCGAGCGCGACGACGATCGAGGCTGGCGGGATGTCGAAGGAGACGTTGTCGAGCGCATGGACGGAGCTTCCGTCGGCGGCATCGAATTTCACGGTGGCGTGTCGGACTTCAAGCATGTCGTGTCTTCCGTAAATGTGAAATGGCGGCCGGGTCGGGCCGCCATTTCGTCAGACGTTCAGTTCGAAGCGAGGGCTGCGGCAGCAAACTGCGGATCGACGAAGCTCGCGTAGCTGTCCTTGACCGCAGTGATCTTCTTCTGCTCCTTCAGGAACCCAGCAGTGTCCTTCAGGGTCTTGGCAACGCTGCCCTTGTCGCCTTCGCCGAGCCAGGCGGCCGTCACTTGCTCCTGAAGGGGAACGACGACAGTCGTGTTCAGCCAGCCGGCATTTTCCTCGGGCGTGCCGCCCTGCAACTTGGCAATCGCCTTGATGTTGTCGGAGGACGCAGTCCAGTTGTTCGGGTTCTTGGCGAAATCGACATAGTACTTGTCGATCAGGCCGACATATTTCGTCAGGAACTCTGCATTCTTTTTAGCGAAGTCCCCGGTTACCACGAGCGCGCTGAAAACGGGCGCGCCGCGTTTCGAAACTTCACCCGAGGTCACCAGAACCTTGCCGTCCTTCTTCAGTTCGCTCAGCGCCGGATCCCAGACAAAGGCACCGTCGATATCACCGCGCTTCCAGGCGGCAACGATCTGCGGCTGCGGCATGGCGATGACCTGCGCGTCCTTTTCGGTGAGACCTTCCTGCTTCAGATAGGCAAGAAGCTGGTAGTGATCGGTGGAAACGGGCGCGGCCGAGAACTTCTTGCCCTTCAGATCGGCGGCGGACTTGATATCGGGGCGTACAACCAGCGCTTCGCTGTCGCCTGCACCGGCCGTGATGTAGATGCCCTTGACGTCGAGATCCTTGCTGACCGAAGCCGCATAGGGGCTCGAACCGACATCGCCGAGCTGCACGTCGCCGGAGGCGATCGCCGCGAAGATATCGGCGCCGGAATTGAAGCGGCGGAATTCGATATCCCAGCCGGTCTGCTTGGCAAGATCGCCGTTTGCAATGCCGACCAGATAGGGCACGGCGCCGGTCTGATAGGCGATAACGACCTTCTTTGCTTCATCAGCATGTGCGGCAGTGATGAATGACGCAACGAGACCGATCGTCCCGAGCAATGTCTTGATACCCATGGTGTCACCTCAATGTTTTCGTCAGCCCCTGCGGTGACGTCCCAATGAGATTTCCATAATGTCTATTTATATTATAGATTATATTTTCTAAAAACAGGTGACCTTCGGAAAAGAGTCATTCCGGAAAAGCGACAAGCTTAGCGCTGACATTGCGGCACGGCGGCCTGCCGGAGCGCTTCACGGGCGCTCCGGCACCGATTACTTGGCAGCGATCGCGGTCATTTCGACGAGCATATCCGGATGGGCAAGCCGTGCCTCGACGGTTGCGCGCGCCGGCGCATGGCCTTCCGCAACCCAGACATCCCAGGCTTCATTCATCTCGTCGAAGCCCGCAATGTCGGCGAGATAGATTGTGACGCTGACGAGATTGTTCTTGGTGACGCCCGCCTGCGCCAGCGTGTCGTCCATGCTGGCGAGTACCTCGGCGGTCTGCACCTTTACCGACTGGCCACGGGTTTCCTCCGCCGTATGGCCCGCGAGGAAAATCAGATTTCCGACAACCACCGCGTCGCTCCAGCGCGCTGCCAAGCCAATTCTTTCGATCATCAAACCACCCTTCTCTCTTTAAAACGGACTTCTCGCTGGGTTTGGCACAGGCCGCCCACTCATCACAAGGCGGGAATATTTTTCCTGCTTTGCCGCCCTCGTGAAATTTCATCCCTGTTCAGCGCCGCCCCGGCGCGGCATAAGTCCCCTCATTGAAGAGAGGCGCCTTGCCTCTCCAGCCGCCTACACTGAAAGCCTGTTGTCATGCGCCGGAACCGTGATTGTCTTCGAATGTGCAGCCTGATTGGCTAATGTGCGCATGAGCGGTTATAGAACCGCGAGTTTTTGAAGACCAACCTCCGAGAGCATAGCATGACAACTGAGCACGCGGGCCACGAACTGGCTGCCGGCGCCGCATCAACCGATCGTTCCCAGGGCAATTTTGCAGGCACAGATCATCCGGTGCCGATGGTCGCCTTCGAAGGCGCCGGAAAGCGCTACGGACCGGCAGGCGAAGGCGGGTTCACCGCTGTCGAACATGTCGATCTCACCGTCGCGCGCGGCGCCATCACCGGCATCATCGGCCGGTCGGGCGCCGGCAAGTCGACGTTGATCCGCATGGTCAACGGCCTGGAGACCGCGACATCCGGCAAGGTGCTTGTCGATGGCGTCGATGTCGGGGCACTCGGCGAAGATGGCCTGCGGGGGCTCCGCCGCCAGATCGGCATGATCTTCCAGCATTTCAACCTTCTCTCTTCGCGCACCGCCTTCGACAATGTGGCCCTGCCGTTGGAGATCGCAGGCGTCGACAAGCAGGCGATCCGCGCCAAGGTCGGCCCGCTGCTCGATCTCGTCGGCCTCGGCGACAAGGCAGGCAGCTACCCCTCGGAACTTTCGGGCGGCCAGAAGCAGCGCGTCGGCATCGCCCGCGCGCTGGCCACCGATCCGAAGCTGCTGCTCTCGGACGAGGCGACCTCGGCGCTCGATCCGGAAACGACGCAGTCGATCCTCGAGCTCCTGAAGCGGATCAATGCCGATCTCGGCCTGACCGTTCTGCTGATCACCCATGAGATGGAAGTGGTGAAGACCATCGCCAGCCATGTGGCCGTCATCGATGCCGGGCGGATCGTCGAGTCGGGCCGCACTTTCGACGTCTATACCAGCCCGCAGCACGAGACGACGCGCACGCTGCTCGCTTCGGCGCTGAAGCTGCCGCAATGGCTGCGCTCGACGATCAAGCCGCAGCCTTCGGCGGGCGACCGGGTGCTGGTGCGCCTCGTCTTCTTCGGCGACACCGCCTTCAAGCCGCTGACCGGCAGGCTGGTCGCCGAGCTCGGCTCCGACGTCAATATTCTCGCGGGAGCGATCGAGGAAATCTCCGGCGAGCCCTTCGGCTCGCTGGTCGTTTCCTATTCGGCTAATCCGGATGTCGTCGCGCGCGCCAACAGGTTCTATACTGAAACGGGCCTCAAGACGGAGGTGCTCGGCTATGTCGCCTGATATGATCTTCAGCCTGCTCTCCAAGGCGCTGATGCAGACCCTGCAGATGGTCTTCGTCGCAGGCATCGTCGGCTCGATCATCGGCCTGCCGATCGGCGTTTTCCTGGCCACATCGGGCAAGGGCGAACTGTTCCCGGCGCCGGCGACCAACCGCGTGCTTGGCCTTATCGTCAACGCGGCGCGCTCGACGCCCTTCATCATCCTCGTCGTCGCCATCGTGCCGCTGACGCGGCTGCTCACTGGCACCTCGATCGGCACCTGGGCGGCGATCGTGCCGCTGACCATCGCCACCATTCCGTTCTTCGCGCGTCTGGTCGAATCCGCGATCCGCGAGATCGACAAGGGCCTGATCGAAGCCGCACGCGCCATGGGCGCGACACCGTTCCAGATCGTCTTCAAGGTGCTGCTTGCGGAAGCGCGACCCAGCATCCTGATGGCGCTGACGATGACCATCGTCAGCCTGATCGGCTACTCCGCCATGGTCGGCGCCGTCGGCGGCGGCGGGCTTGGAGACCTCGGTATCCGCTTCGGCTATCAGCGCTTCAATCCCGAGATGATGGTGATCGTCGTCGTCGTGCTGATCGTGCTGGTGCAGGTGGTGCAGAGCGCCGGCGACGGCCTCGCCCGGCGCTTCGACAAGCGCAACCGCAAGAACTGATCCAAATTCGCATACTCTATAAACGTACCAAGGAGACATCCATGAAGAAGTTCATCATCGCAGCTGCGATCGCGGCCTTTGCCGCCGGTTCGGCACTTGCCGAAGACATCAAGGTCGGCGTGACGCCGGGCGAGCACGCCCAGATCATGGAAAAGGTCGCCGAAGTCGCCAAGACCAAGGGCCTCAACATCGAGATCGTCGAATTCTCCGACTATGTCGTCCCGAACCAAGCGCTTGCCGATGGCGACATCCAGGCCAACTCGTTCCAGCACCAGCCCTATCTCGACAACCAGATCGCCGACCGCAAGTTCGATCTCGTCAGCATCGGCACGACGATCACAACCCCGATGGGCGTCTATTCCAAGAAGGTGAAGAGCCTCGACGAACTGAAGGAAGGCGCCACCGTCGCCATCCCGAACGACCCGACCAACGGCGGCCGCGCGCTTCTGGTTCTCGCCAGCAAGGGCCTGATCAAGTTCAAGGAAAACCCGGGCATCAAGGTCACTGTTGCCGATATCGTCGAGAACCCGAAGAAGATCGACTTCGCCGAAATCGACGCCGCCCAGCTGCCGCGCTCGCTCGATGACGTCGACGCTGCCGTCATCAACACCAACTACGCGATGGAAGCCGGCCTGCACCCGAAGACCGACGCGATCGCCATCGAAGGCGAGAAGTCGCCCTACGCCAACGTGATCGTCGTGCGCGCAGCCGACAAGGACGCACCCTGGGCCAAGACGCTCGTCGAATCCTACCACGACGAAAGCATCCGCAAGTTCATCAACGAACAGTTCAAGGGTGCGCTGATCGCGTCCTGGTAAGACCTGCTTCGTCTGCTGAAGATAAAGAAACGGTCCGGCTTTGCCGGGCCGTTTTTGCTTTCACCGGATCGACAGGAAGCCGCCGGGCTCGGAATGGTCGTAGAGCACGAAGCCGATGAGCAGCGTCAGCACGATCAGGGTCGTCAGGGCTTCCGATACGATGAGCCGTCTCATGACATGCCTCACAAATCATCCGGCGAGGGATCGCCGGCCATCTCGCGCAGTTCGGAGGCGCTGAGCGCGATCAGCGCCTCATATTGATCGCCGATCATCCTGTTGAATTTCCTGCGGACACCGAAATCCTGTGATGACCCGAGGGTCTCCATCGTGTCGATCGTTTTCAGGATGTGATCCTTGATACCACTGGGCTCTGATGTCATCGGGTACTCGCCACCAAACGCTGCACTCAAGGCGCCGGAGCGCTCCGCGCCAGGCGGAAGCGCCACGCATTGCACTGTCACTATCTATCCAAATGCCGGCAATATCACCTTGGTCCTTCGGCTTAAGCCTGAAGCCGGGTGTTCCCTATTCGGCATTCTCGACGAAGAAGTCGATGAGCGCGCGAACCGCGGGAGAGTTGCCCTTGCGCGTTGCAAAGGCGAGATAGACTTCCTCATCCGCCGGGCTCCAGTCCGGCAGGATGCGGACAAGACGGCCGGCCGCCAGATCGTCACGGCAGGTTATCTCCGGCAGCATGGCGATGCCGAGACCCGAGCGCAGCGCGGCGAGCACGGCCGGAATGCTGCGGCAGGCGAGACGCGCCCGCTTCTTGACGATCGCGACCTCCTTGTTCGGGCCGGTCATCTGCCAGGTATCTTCGTCGTAGAGGCTCGTCGCCGTCAGCAGCGGAAGGTCTTCGAGCTGCGCGATCGAGGTGATCGCGCCCGCCTCCTCGATAAAGGCCGGGCTTGCGACCAGGACCGACGACGCCTTGGCCAGCCGCCGCATGACGACGCTCGACTGCGTTTCGCGTTCACGGCTTGAGCGGATTTCGAGATCGATGCCTTCGCCGACCAGGTCACTGTTGTGCTCGACACCGACGACCTGGACAGAGACCTCGGGATAGCGGCTCAGAAAATTCTGGATGGTGCGGGTCACGACGAGATCGACGAAAGGCATCGGGCATCCGAGCCGGATCAGACCCCTCGGGCGCTCCTGCGCGCTGATCACCGCATTTCGCGCATCCTCGGCGGCCTGAAGGATTGCCACGCAGCGTTCGTAGAAGTCTCTTCCGATCTCGGTGACACGAAAATTGCGCGTCGATCGCTCGATCAGGCGGGTGCTCAGCTCGTCCTCGAGCTTCTGAACCCGGACGCTGAGCTTCGAGCGCGGAATACCGAGATTGCGGCTTGCCGCCGCGTAGCCGCCATGTGCGACGACAGCGGTGAAATACCGGATGTCGTTCAGGTCGTTTGCCGGCATTGCTGCCTCCTGTGCGTCGCCCGATGCGACGTTTCCTAGAACGGCACTCCGGTAGCGCATCGGAATGTCTTAGTCATCAGCGATAGGTGATGCGGCGGGGGCTCGCCCGTGGCATGGAGATTGCAGTAGGTTAATAAAAACCTCGCTTTTGCGGATACCTGTCATGCTTCGACACGCATTGTCAAAATTAGCAGCCGTTTTGATGCATCTTGCATCGGTGCAGGGGACACATGCTGCCGAAAAGTGGCAGGTCTTCACCCCTCCTCCGCCGATGCCCGTCGCCGACGAGAGCGGCCTGGCGGATGTGAACGGCATTCGCATGTATTATGCGATCTATGGCAAAGGCCGGGGCAATCCGATCCTTCTTGTGCATGGCGGCATGGGAACCGGGGATGTCTGGGGCTTCGAAGTGCCGCGGCTTTCTGAGCATCATGAAGTCATCGTCGCCGACAGCAGAGGCCACGGGCGTTCGACGCGCACCGATGCGCCCTATACCTATCATATGATGGCCGAGGACTATGTGGCCTTGCTCGACAAGCTGAAGGAGCCGAAGGTCTCGCTGGTGGGATGGAGCGACGGCGCGATCATCGGCCTCGACATCGCCATGAACCACCCGGATCATCTGGCGAAACTCTTCGCCCACGCGGCCAATGTCACGCCCGACGGCCTGAACGACGACCCCGACATGACGGCGCTGACCGCCGCCGGCGCGCGCGACGAAACGGAATACAAGCGCCTGTCGCCCACGCCGGACGACTTCTCGAATTTCAAGGCGGCGATCCAGAAGCTCTGGGCCACCGAGCCCAATTACACGGCCGCCGACCTCGGCAAGATCACGGTGCCAACCGAGATCGTCGTCGGCGATCATGACGAGTTCATCCTGCCGGAGCATTCCCGCTACATCGCCTCGGCCATCCCGGGCGCCAAACTCGTCATCCTCAAGGATGTCAGCCATCTGGCGATCTACCAGGACCCGGACCAGTATATCAAAGCGGTCGAAGACTTCGTGGATGGAGACGGCGCGAGCGCGACGAACGCATCGACGCCCTGACCGGGCGATCAGCCCATCGAGCGGAACGTCTCGAAGATCAACGCCCGCAGCCAGCGATGGACGGGATCGGCATCCATCCGCGGATGCCAGGCCTGCACGATATCGAAACCCGGCATGACAAAGGGCAGGTCGAACGTCGCGATCTGGTCGACGGCGGCCGGTCTCAGGTAGGATTTCGGGATCGAACCGATCAGATCCGATGTCGACGCGACGGCAATTACCGCTGGAAAGCTCGGGACGATCAGCTTGACCTCGCGGTGGGCGCCAAGCTCTGCCAAGGCCCTGTCGACAGGACCGGCAAAATCGGCCTGTGGGGAGAAGACGACATGGCCGCAGGCGGCATAGGCACCGACAGTCAGCTTGCCCGCGTCAAGAATGGGGTGGCCGTGTCTGGCAACACCGACATAGCGGTCCTCAAACAGCGTCTGGCAGCGCAGCTCGCCGGCATCGGCGGGCAAGACCCCGATATCGAGATCGACGGCCGCCTCTCGCAAGGGGTGCACATCCTTGTCCGATCGCGGCGCGAAGCGAAGGCGGATGCCCGGCGCAGCACCGGCGACGGCAGCGCTCAAGGTCGCGGCGTAGAGAAGCACGAAGGCCTCGTTGGCGCGGATGGTGAAGTCGCGGCTGATCTCGCGGATATCAAGCGTTGCCGCCGGGCTCAGCACCCTGACCACAGCCTCTCTCAGCGCATGGACGTCTGCGGCGATGGCGAGAGCATGCGGGGTGGCAACCATGCCGCGCCCGGCGGGCACCAGGATCGGATCGCGCAGCGCGGTTCGCAGGCGCGACAGCGTTCTGCTCATTGCGGAGGTGCTGAGGTTCATCCGGCGTGCGGCGGCCGAGACGCTCTGCTCCTGCAGCAGGGCATCCAGGGCGACCAGCAGATTGAGATCGACTTCCGTCATGGCTGGACGATATCGATGAATGGCGTTTGATGCAACGGTACTTTTACTTCGTTGCGTCTGGCGCAACTCGTCTGCAGAGCGTAGCTATCGGGCATGGAAACCAAAGGGAGTGTCCTGATGTCCCTCGCTTCAACAATGCCCGTCGCCGATGAGCCCGGCCTGAAGTCGGCGCGCAGCCGGATTGCCGTCGCGCTGATCCTGTCGACCATCGTTCTCGTCGTCCTCGACGGCGCGATCGCCAATGTCGCCCTGCCGTCAATCGCGCTCTCGATGCAGGCCGATGCTGGCAGCACCGTCTGGGTCGTTTCGGCCTATCAGCTGGCCGTGCTTGTCGCCATTCTGCCCTGCGGGGCGCTCGGAGAAATCTACGGCGCCCGGCGGGTCTTCCTCGCCGGTGTCGCGCTGTTTACCGCAGCCTCGGCGGCCTGCGCCCTTGCCGGCAATCTGCCCGTTCTGGTCGTTGCCCGTTTCGCGCAGGGGCTCGGCGGCGGCGCGATCATGGCGCTTGCGATGATGAACCTGCGCGCTGTCGTGCCCGAACGATCGCTTGGGCCGATCATCGGCGTCAACGCCATGGTTATCGCCATCTCGGCGGCTGCCGGCCCCGGCATTGCCGGTGCGATCCTCTCCGTGACGCAATGGCCGTGGCTCTTTGCCGTCAACCTGCCGCTCGGCGCTATCGTTCTGATCGGTGGGCGGTTGCTTGGGAAGATGGAGCGCGCCGATCGCCAGCTGAACACCAGGGCGCTGCTCGTGAACACGCTGATGTTCATCCTGTTCTTCTGCGGCACCGAACGGATCGCCACCGCGCCGGTTACCGGTGTCGCCCTGATCGCCGCTGCACTCGCCTGCCTCGCCGCCTTGCTACGTCTCGAACGCGGAAGCCGCACGCCGATCATCCCGACCGATCTTCTGGCGGAACCGGCTTTCCGGGTCGCGGTCATCGCCTCGGTCTGCTGCTTCAGCGGACAGATGCTGAGCTACATCGCCCTGCCCTTCTACCTGCAGCACAGCTATCGGATGTCCCCGGTTCTCGCCGGCCTCTACATGATGCCCTGGCCGATCGCGACCGCCATCATCGCGCCGATCTCCGGCCGCCTCGCCAACCGCGTCAAGACGGCCTGGCTCTGCGCCACCGGCGGGACTCTTCTGGCGTTCGGTCTTCTGATCATCGGCTTTGCGCCATCGGACCCGCATGCCATCGCGTTCCTGACGGGCACTGTGATTTCGGGCTTCGGCTTCGGATTGTTTCAGACCCCGAACAACCGGATCCTGCTGTTGTCGGCACCGAAGGCCCGGAGCGGCGCGGCTGGCGCCATGCAGGGCACGGCACGGCTACTCGGTCAGACCTTGGGCGGGATTTCGATGTCGATCATCTTCACGCTGCTGCCGATATCGATTGCGCTCGAAACGGCAATCCTCACGGCCAGCGCCTGCGCTGCCGTGGCAAGTGTGGTGAGCCTCAGCCGTGGACGGTATGAAGTGGCGGGGAAAGCGTAAACAGCGCCGGAGCGGTGGCGTCGGGGATCAGTGCAATCCCGGCGCCCCGGTTACCTTCCAGGAACCATCGGCGGGGCAGGCAACACCGTCGAATCGCGTCGTGCCTTCCAGGCTTTGGCTGCTCGTCACGAACCGCCGGCATCCGTCCGGACCATCGCCTGCAGCGTCGATCTTTTCGATAACACCGGCACTGCCCGTCGAAGGATTGGCCCAAGCCAGGGTACTCGCACCGACTGGCGCATTGCCGACAGTATCGGCGATAACCGACTGATCCGTCATCGGAGCCGGCTTCGGCACGGAAGACGTGACCGCCACGGTTTCCAGCGGCTCGGTATGCGAACACGCTGCCAGCGGCAGCAGGAACATCAGGCAGGCAAGGAGCGGCGCAATCGGCTTTTCTGTCATGGAGTCATCCAGTTTCAAAAGTGCCTCTGACACAGCAATGTGTTCAGAAGCGGGCCACTTCGTCGATCCCATGCCGCCATGGTTAGTATGGTCTTAATGTCTGCTGCTACCGCAGGTCAATATGGCGGGAGCAGTTCTTCAAGTGCTTGTGGTGGCGTGGAATTCCCCGATCGGCCTTGGCGATCGCGGCAACCTCCCCTTCGGCATCCCGATAAAAAGATTCGATCGCGCCGCCAGAGGTGCTATCTACGTCGCGGGCGCGCTTCAGGAGCGGCCGTTTGTCAGGGCGCTTGTGGGAGGCAGTCCTGACGGAGGAGAGTTTTCGTTTTTGGCCGCGATAGATTGCGGTCGTTCCCTCTATGCTCAACGAGGTCCAGATTTCATGAAAACCTATACTGTCAAGAACACGTCGCTCAGCGTTTCCAGCGTCATCCTCGGCCTGATGCGCATCGCCGAGATGACCGATGCGGAAATCCGCGGGCTGTTCGATGCCGCGGTCGAGGCTGGTGTGACCGTCATCGACCATGCCGACATCTACGGCGGCGAGCGCCACCGCTGCGAGAAGCGCTTCGGCGAGGCCGTGAAACTGTCGGCGGCCGATCGTTCGCGGATCAGCATCCAGAGCAAGGTCGGCATTCGCCGCGGCTGGTTCGACTTTTCGCGCGAACATATCCTGCAGTCAGTCGACGGCTCGCTTGCCGCGCTGAAGACCGATTATCTCGACGTGCTGCTGCTCCACCGCCCGGATACGCTGGTCGAGCCTGAAGAAGTCGCCGACGCCTTCGAGACGCTGCACAAGGCCGGCAAGGTGAAGCATTTCGGTGTTTCCAACCATACGCCGGGCCAGATCGAGCTCCTGAAGACCGCGGTGACGCAGCCGCTGCTGTTCAACCAGGTCCAGCTCAGCATGACCCATGCCAATCTGATCGCCCAGGGCGTCGCCGCCAACATGGCCGGTCTCGACCAGTCGATCTCGCGCGATGTCGGCCTTCTCGATTATTCCCGCCTCAACGGCATGATGCTGCAGGCATGGTCGCCCTTCCAGAAGGGCTTCTTCGACGGCGTCTTCATAGGCGACCGCAAGGACTTTGCCGAGCTCAACGACGTGCTCGACGAACTGGCCGCCAAATACGGCGTGACGCCGACCGGTATCGCGGTCGCCTGGATCACCCGTCATCCGGCCAATATCCAGGTCGTCCTCGGCACCACCAAGGCCGCGCGTGTTCGCGAAAGCGTCGCAGGTTCGGATGTCGATCTGACCCGTGAAGAATGGTACCGCCTGTTCCGCGCTGCCGGCAACAAGGTGCCGTAAGATCGGGTGATCCCGTGTCAGCGATGGCCCTATACGGGGCATCGCTGCAATCAATCCAGACGCTGCAGGGCGCTGCCGAGATCGCCGAGCCGGGCGAGCAGCAGCGCCATCTCATCGGTATGATCCTGCGAAAGGCGGCCGACGGAGCCGCTGCGTTCCCAGAGCCGCTGCAGCCGCTGACTGAGACCCGCCGCGTCCTGCATCATTTGCAGGATCGCCTCGCGGTTCTCCCAGGTGGTGACCACCGCTGGCGGGATCTCGTCATATTGTCCGTAAAGCTGCTCGTCTAATCTCAGCATGATGGATCCTATCGTCGAACGGCCGGCGCTGTGCGCGGGGCGGAAAACTGCCGGGACAAATTCTTGAGCAATTCCAGAAGGCAGGGACGGGCCGAGCGGTAGAAGATCAGCTGCCCCTCGCGGCGTGTGGTGACGAGATCGGCCTGCCGCAACCGGGCCAGATGCTGCGACAGCGACGACTGGCCCATGCCGAGCTGTTCCGCCAGATCGCAGACACTCATCTCTTCTTCGTTGAGGATCGCCAGGATTTCCAGTCGCTTGGGGTTACCCATTGCCAGCAAACGCATGGCATACGCCTGGATCATTTCTCGATCGGCCATCGGCAATCGCATCCGTCAACGGTTGATTGAAACAAACGCATGAAAAAACGGGGCGGCCGTCTACCAGCTTGGGGTTGCGCAGGTGGACGGCCGGCGACTGCTGCCGCGGCAAAGCAAGCATTTCAGAATCGCATCCCTAATAAATGGGAATTTTTCCCATATGTCAATTAGCAGACGCTTCCGCAAGCGCCTCAATCAGGCGCTGGTCCAGGGGGGCCTGACGGCGGACCGCCCGGCCCGCCGAAGCCACCGGGTCCGCCAAAACCGCCCGGGGGATGACCGACACTGCCCGGCGGGGGGCCACCCGGAGGCGGACCACCAGGCGGTGGGCCGCTACCGGGTCCAGGTCCGAAACCAGGGCCATTGAACTGCGAACCGTCGAAGGGGCGCCCGTCAGGCGGCGGACCACCGGGTTGACCATTCGGACCCGGACCTCCGGAAGGACCGAAATCGGTCCGCATGCCGTTGCGGGGATCCATCAGCCGCCCGCCATCGCGCACGGCGATATCGGCAAAGGCATGGCCACCGGGACCGAAGCGCATCGGCCCGCGCGGCGGGAAACGGCCGATCCCGAGCACGAGCGAACTGCTGCCCTGCCGGCCATAGGTCTCGACATTGACGATGCCGCGTTTCAGCCCCGGAACAAGAGGCTCGACGGCGACCGTCGAGACAGCCGTCAAGCCGGCTATAGTCTGGAAGCGCACCAGGGCCGGACGGCCAACAATCCCGAAGTAGCGCGGCCCGAGTGAAAGACCGCCGATCGCAACGCCGGCGCCTCTCGGCTCGGCGACACCGCGCACATGCTGTCCAGCACCCGCCGGGCGTGGCTCGATCCGCCGCGCGACGATCTTGCCGTCAGGCTTGCGGATGCCGAAGACCGCAACGACATCGCCGACCTTCAGCGAACCCGTGTCGAGCCCGTGGGTCGCAACCCGCTGATGCAGGATCGATAGGCTCCGGGAGCCGATCCGGTCGATGCGGCCCTGCACCTCGCTGGTGATGCTGATCCGCCGTGCCCGGCGTCCGTCGAGGAGGACGCGCACGACATGGCCGATCTGCATCTCCCGTGTCGAAACCCGCTTGCCGTCGATCGTGACGGGCGTCCTGCGGGTAAAGGGGATGTGGACGTCGTTGACGATGATCGAGCCGAAGCCCTGGATCGTGCCGACGATGCCCGTACCGCCGATGCCGTGGTCCTCGTTCTCGCCGCCATGAACGGAAAGGCCGGAGCCGCCGATGCCATGGTCGCCGTTGCCGCTATTGCTGCCGCCGCTCTTGCCACGGGCGTCGACAGGCAGGGCGCCGAAAAGCTGCAGCGCGACGCTGCCGAGCAGGAGCTGGCGTCTGGAAAGCATGGGAGGCGTCATGGCTTGCCCTCCCCGGCTCCGGTGGAGGCATCAGGCGCGACGGTCTCGTTCATCACGTAGACGCCGGTGATCCAGCGGCCGTCGCCGCCCGGATCCTGCTGCACCAGTTGGTGGGCGATCTTGTTGAGCTTCAGGAGCATCGCCATCGTCTCTTCCCGCGCCATACCGTCGAGACGCGCGGCAAGCTCCGGCGAAATCCGGTCGTAGTGAACAGCGCGCTCCAGATGCGGCGGGCTGTCGCTCAGGACGTTGGTGACGGCCGCAAGCGCGTGGTCATGCAGGTTGCGGGTGAAATAGTGGCGGCGGGCATCGTCGGCAGCGCTTGGCACCACGGAGGCGACATCGAGCGTCACCCGGCCCTCGGCGTCGATTAATGCGGTGCCGCGGTCGAGCCATTCGTCCAGCACGGCGCGCGGGTGCACGTCACGCGTCACCTCGGTGACGAGCCGCTCGAAGGACGGGGCATCGTCGGGCGCGGTACGCGGCAGCGGCAGCGGCTTGCCGTTTTCGTCGCAATAGGTCGGGTCGGCGAGCCAGCGAGCAATGACACGGCCGGTCTGCGAGACCGCCGGCGGCAGCGCCGCCTCGGAGAGCGGCTCACCGCGCAGGCGGCTGACATCCTTGCGGTGGATGCCGGTCAGAAGCGAGATGCGGCTATCCGTCTGCTGCTTGTTGGCAAGCGCAAAGTCATTTTCCGCCACTTCGATGTAAAGCCTTCTCAGCACCGCCGAAAAAGCCGGAAAGCCGAGCCCGGACGACAGGGCAAGCTTGACCAGCGGCCGGAGCACGCGGATCAACATGGCCTGCAGGTTCTCCTCGGAGAACGGACGTTTCGCGCGCGGCGTCGGCATCGGATATACCCGGTCTAGCAAGGCCGCCGACCACTGTAACGGGCTGACGGCCATCGATATGCCGTAAGCGAAACCATGCGCTGCCGCAACGCCCCGGCCCTGGCCGGAAAGGCTGCCAATAAGGCCATAACCGGCCGGAGGGACGCACCGCTAAGACACCCCTCCGGCCGGCCTTCAGCCGACGCGCCGGATATCATCTCTTGCTGAAACAAGGACATAACAGGCGCGCCGCCATCAGTGAACGGTGCTATTTTCGGTGCTGCCGCCGCCGCCCTGCAGCCCCTCGCCGCTCCAGTCGATCAGCCGGTCGAGCCGCGCGATCTTGTGGAAAACCTGGAAGACATCGAAGGTCTGGCCGAGCTGGATGTTCTCGGCCAGCAATTCGCAGAGGTCGAAGATCTCCTGCGGCGTCTCCGCCATCTCGACGCCATCGTCGGTGAAGATGCCGGAACGCGGCCAGGCCCGCTCCTGCTTTGCGTCGCGCTTGGTACCGATGAAGGGGATGGTATCGACGATATTGGAGGCGAGCTGGAAGGAGAGTTCGGTCATATAGGCCTGGCGCGACGTCATCGAGCGTGCCGCGTCCAGGATCGAGGTTCGGGGTTTCGGCAGGCTCATCAGCGCCTCTCAGAGATAGTTGACGAGGCTCAGCTGCTGCAGCTTGGAGACCAGCGTATAGGCGGTCTCCAGCTGCGTCTGCAGCTGATTGACGAGGGTCGAGGCCTCATAGACATCGACGCCCTGCAGATCGACGAGGTTGCCCTGATAGAGCGTCGAGCGCGCATCGAGCGCGTCGTTCGCCTTCTCCAGCCGCTCCTGCGACAGGCCGAGCTGGCTCTGTTGCGTGACGATCCCGCTGGTCGCCTGCGAGGCGTAACTGATCGCCTTGGAGGCCACCGCGCTCTTGGCGTCGGCGCCGAGATCCTGGCCGAACAGCGAGGAAATGACGACGGAGGCGAGCGCGAGGTAGCGCATTCCCTCCGAATTGGCGCTGGTCGAAGACGAGATCGTCTCGTTCTCGCTGATGCGGCTCGTCATGCTGTTGCTTGACGCCGACGACCAGCCGTTCGCCGGATCGGTCCAGGCGCTTTCCGAGAACATCGGCTCGATCGTGCCGGTGATGAAGCTGGTGATCTCGTCGCCGGAGAGCTCGTTGACCGGCTTGCCGAGGCTCGTGGCATAGTCGTTGAGCGCTGAACTGATCGCCGCCGTCACCGTTGCCGACTGGTCGGTCAGCGGCGTTTCGTCGATATTCGTCCCGGCGAAGACGAACTCGCCGTTGACGGAGGTATTGGCCGTCGAGATCAGCTGCGACAGCGTGTCGTTGGCCGCCTGCAGGGCGACCGCGACGCTGGTGGAATCCTGCCCGGCCTGCAGCGCCGTCAGGTTCGAGACCAGCGTATCGCCGGCATCCTTGAGGCTGGAGAGCGCCGTCTGCGACGCGTCCATGCGCAGCCCGACGATCGAGTTGCTCGCCGTCAGCGCATCGGTGAGGCTGATGGCATTGGTCAGGTTGACGGACTTGGCGGCACCCGAGCCGAGCGACACGCCGATATCGCTGTAGACGCCAGTTGCTGCTTCCGTCGATGCCTGCAGCAGTTTGGTCTGCGACTGGCTGATCGTCAGCCGGAGCGTGCTTTGCATGGCGGATGATGAGACGAAGGATGCTTTCATGGTGATCAGCTCGCAATGTCGAGCAGCGACTGAAGCATCTCGTCGATGACGTTCAGGATCTTGGTCGCCGCCTTGTAGGATTGTTCGATGTCGAGGAGCAGCGTCAGCTCCTCGTCGAGATTGACGCCCGTCTCGTTCGAATAGGCCTCGTCGGAGCGCGATAGCGCCGCCGTGGTATTCTCCGAAGCGGTGGTTGCCCCGCTGCGATATTCTTCCAACCAGCCGATCGAGGCGCTGGCATAGTCCATCAGGCTCTGGCTGGTGGAGAGCCCGGCGTCGGAGGAGAAATCACGCTTCGCAGACAGCGCCTGATAGAGGCTGTCGAGATTGTCGGTGAAGCCTGCGTCGTCTGAGCTATTGAGGTCGGTAATACCGCTGATATTGCCGTCGCGCAGCTTCATCGCATCGCCGCCCTGGCTGGTGATGACGGCTGTGTTGATCGAGATCGTCGCGGCGATCCCGGTCGTATCGTCGCTTGCCGACGGCGTGCCGCCCGCTGCGCCCGATGACGTCGTCCAGGTGAAAAGCCCCGGCGCACTCGATGTGCCGTCGCTTTCCGAAAAGATCTGCACTAGCGATTTGGCGATCTCGTCGAGCTGCGCCTGGAAGGTCGGCGCCACCTCGTCACGCAGCTGCAGCAGGGCCTGCAGGCTGCCATTGGCGTCGGTGGTCGAGCCCTCGCCCGCCGTCAACGCCACGCCGTCGATGTAGACGGCATTGCCCTCGGATCCCGCCACATAGGTGGAGGTCGGCGAGAAGGTGACGCTGCGCGGGATCGTCTCGAACAGCACCGTGCCGTCGGACGTATAGAGCGCCATGTCGTTGTTGCTGCGGGTCACCGAGGTGACGCCAACGATCGAGGAGATCTGCTTCAGCAGCTTCTCGCGCTCATCGAGCGCCGAAGACGTATCGGCACCGGTGGTGGTCGCGGCCTTCACCGCATTGTTGGCGGTCTCGAACTGCGCCAGCAGGCTGTTCAGCGTATCGACCTGCGAGGCGATCTCGGCATCCGCATCGGCGCGGACGGACTGCACGCCGTCGCTTGCCGTGTTCAGCGAGTTCGCCAGATCCTGCGCCGCCGTCACGGCCGACTGTGCGGTGATCGAGCTGCTGGGCGACGTGGCAAAGGTCTGCATCGCCTGCTGGAACGCACTGAGATAGGTGCTCGGCGACGTCTCGTAGTCGTTGCCGCCAACGAGCGATTTCAGGCTTTCCAGGCCGCTGAGCAGCGTCTGCTGGGCGCTGTCCTTCGAGTTCGACTGCAGATATTGCGTCAGCAGCGCATCTTCCTGCGCCCGGCTGATGGTGACCACCTGGGCACCGGCAAGCGAGGTGGTGACCGATGCCTGGCGGCGCACATAGTCGGAATTGCCGACATTGGCGATGTTGGTCGAGACGATGCTGCTCTGCTTCGCCGTGGTGTTGAAGATGCTCTGGACACTATTCAGCGCGGAGGAAAGGGTCATGAGACTCTCCCCTTAGCGCTTCAGATTGACCAGGACGTCCATGATGTCGGAGCCCGTCTGGAAGACCTTGGAATTGGCGGTGTAGCTGCGCTGCGCCTCGATCATCTCGGTCAGCTCACCGGCGAGATCGACATTCGAGCTCTCCAGCGCGCCCGACTGGATCGAGCCAAGGCCGTTCGACTGCGGGAAGCCGGTGACGGTGACGCCGGACATGCCGTTCGCCGAATAGACGTTGCCGCTGAGGAGCGTCAGGTTGTCGGGGCTGGCGACGGTCGCGAGCGGGATCTGGTAGAGCGCCTTGCTGGTGCCGTTGGCATAGGACACCGAGACGACGCCGGCAGTGCTGATCGAGACCGAACTGACGGCGCTTGCCGCCTGACCATCGGCCGAACCGGTCGCCGAGAAATCCGACGACAGCTGGGTGAAGCCGGAATAGTCCATGGTGATCGTCTTGCCGGTGGTTGGATCGACGATGTCAGTGTCGGTTGCCGAAGTGAGCTTGCCATCGGCATCGAAGCTCAGCGTCGCTGTGCTGACGGCGTCCGACGAATAGGGGAAGGACGTCGTGCTGCCGGTCGCCGCATCGCCGTTGCGATAGACGGCGACTTCCCAGGTGCTGCCGGTGACGGCGCCGTTGGCGTCGGTCGTCACGCCGGTCTTGGTGAAGTAATAGTCGTACTGGACCGTGGCGCCGAGGCTGTCATAGGCGACCAGCGACATCTTCTTGGTATCGTCGGTCACCGAGGCGGAATTGGCGCTCGGCAGCGTCGTTGTATCGCTGACCACTTCGGCAGCGGAATTCAGGTTGCCGCTGAAAGAGGCACTGGTCGAGGCGATGGCGCTGAGGCCCGACTGCGAGACATTGACCGGAACGAGACCATCGAAACCGTTGACGACGACGGCGGGCGCGCCGGAGTCGTAGGAGTATCCCATCAGCGTGAAACCGGCGCTGTTGACCAGATTGCCGCTGCTGTCGACCGAGAAGTCGCCGGCACGCGTCAGAACCGGCGTGCCGTCGGGGCTCTCGACGATGAAGAAGCCGTCGCCTGAAATGGCCAGATCATAGGCTGAGGTCGTGTAGGAAATATCGCCCTGCTGCGAGATCGCCTGGCGCACCGAGGTCTGCACGCCGCCGGAATTGTAATTGCCCGACGAGGACGGCAGGACGAGCGAGGAGAAGGAGGTCGATACCGACTTGTAGCCGACGGTATTGGCGTTGGCGATATTGTCCGAAACCGTGCTCAGGCGGTTTGCCTGTGCGTTCATGCCGGAAACTGCGGTTTTCATGCTGCCGAAGATGCTCATGATCTGATCCCTGTTCTTGGATTTTCTGGACATGCCCCGGACAAGACGGCATTCGGCGCCTGAAAAGCGCGCACGAAGGCTCACGGGCGGCCGGGCACCGGCAACCACAAAGAGGCTGATCGTGTTGGAATGCCGCCTGATGGCGAAGGTCGCAGCGGATCATCCGCGCGTTTGGAGACCGTCCCTGCGGGACGGCAGCGCATTCAAGGTCTCGAAATCGAGATGTGGGGTCTCGCTCTCCGCGGCGGTTGCATTTTCGCCGGGAGACGGTTTATTGGACACAACGGCGCTTTCTGCTTCGAACGGCAGACGGCGCAGGAAAGCGTCACATCGGTTTGGTGCTGCGAACGGCTGTCATATGCGCTCCTCAGGGGGCAAGTTAGTCGAACAACGCATTACAGAACTAATCAGTTCTCTAATTCTGATTCGGTCAGAGGGCAACTGAATTTTCTGCGCCGGTCGCCGATCTTCAGTTTTGCCGGCCCCGCCCGGCGCTTCGCCAATGGGACTTGCGTGCATCGATGACGGCCGGCGGGAATGAGGACGAGGCACCGCGCAAGCGCGGCAGGCCCAAGGTTTCGAGCGACGACGACAAGCGCGCCAATATCGTCGAGAACGCCCGCCGCATCTTTGTCAGGAACGGCTATGCGGCCAGCACCACGGCAGTCGTAGCCACCGAAGCCGGCGTCTCCAAGCAGACGCTCTACAAGCTGTTCGAAAGCAAGGAAGAGCTCTTTGCCGCCGTCGTCGGCGCCCACCGCCGCATGATGCTCGACCTGCCGCGCGAGGCAGAAGCGATCAGCATCGCGCAGTCGCTCGAGCAGATCTTCATGATCGATATCGACGAGGAGACCGATGCCGACCGCGCCGGTCTGCTGCAGCTCGTCTTCCGCGAAGCGCCGCAATTCCCTGAGCTGATCGAGATCCTGCACCGCGAAGGCGTTCTCGCCTCCCGCCGCGAGCTCTCGGCATGGCTGGACGAGCGCCGCGCCGAAGGGCGCATCCGTCTCGAGGATAGCGCAAGCGGCGCACGCATGCTGATGGACATGATTTTCGGCGGCATGGGTCCGCCGGAAGGCCGCGCCCAGGCATGGCAGGGCCGCGAGGAGCGTCTGGCG
This sequence comes from Rhizobium sp. BG4, assembly GCF_016864575.1. Lineage (NCBI taxonomy): Bacteria > Pseudomonadati > Pseudomonadota > Alphaproteobacteria > Hyphomicrobiales > Rhizobiaceae > Rhizobium > Rhizobium sp. BG4. The sequence continues at coordinate 1,420,602 of NZ_CP044126.1, read as the reverse complement.
CATCTGCGCCGCTGCATCGCCATCTTCTGCGCCGGCGTCGACGCCAGGTAGCATCCAGGCATATCAGCGCCATGGCGTTGACATAAAATACAGAACCGTCTAGTTCTTTAATTAAGAACCGGCGCGGGATGACTCGCGTTGTCCGCGCCATGACGGGCGCCGATCTCCACACATCCAAAGCACCCCGACGTGGCCGCCCTCCGCTGGCCGCGAACGCCGATCCGCGCGCCTGCGCCAAGGAGCAGCCCATGGTCTCCACCTATGTCAGCTATCTCGCCATCGCCGGCAACCTGACCACCAGCCTGAGAAACGTCGCCTCGCAGGGCGCGGTGGCGCGCGATACCGACTACTACAAGGAGCACATCACCAAGGTCACCACGGTCGATGAGTTCATGGACGACTACAAGCTCTATTCCTATGCGATGAAGGCTTACGGTCTGGAGGACATGACCTATGCCAAGGCCTTCATGAAGAAGGTTCTGGAAAGTGACCTCAGCGATTCCTCGAGCTTCGCCAACAGCCTGAGCGACAGCCGCTATGCGGAGTTCGCCGCCGCCTTCAAATTCTCCGGCGAGACCGCCACCGCCCAATCCAGCACCCAGCGGGATACGCTGCTCGACGCCTACGAGGCCTCGTTCGGCGCCGAGACCGATGAGATCAGCGAGGAGACCGACTACTTCCAGGAGAAGATCGGCTCGATCACCTCGGTCGACGATCTCCTATCGAACACCAGGCTCACCAACTTCACGCTCAAGGCCTTCGGCCTCAGCACCGAATATACCTCCACCAGCTTTCTGAGGAACGTGCTGACCAGCGACCCTGATGACCGCGACAGCTTCGTCAACCAGCTCGGCGACGACGTCTATCTCAACCTGGCGAAGGCCTTCAATTTCAACAGCGACGGCTCGGTCGATGGCGAGGCGCAATCCGAGGATCAGACGGCACTGGTCTCCAGCGCCTATGCCGTCGGCAGCTCGACCTTCGCTTCCTCGGAGACGGGCGAGGCCTATTCCACCTATTTCGCTTCGGTGATCGGCAGCATCACCTCGGTCAGCCAGCTGATGAGCGACGACAAGCTGGTGAGCTACCTTCGAACCGCCTACGGCCTTGCCGATTCCGACAACGACAACTTCATCTCCGCGTCGCTGAAGAGCGCCTCGGTTGCGACCGCGATCGGTCTCTCCGCGCTGCACGACGCCTTCAATTTTGATGAGAGCGGCAATCTCGCCGATGGCGTCAGCGCCCAGACCGCCGACCAGACCGCTTCGACGACCTCGGCCTTCACGACCGGCTATCAATCCGTGATCGCCGCTGCCAGCAGCGACGATGCGATCGAGAATTACAAGACCCGCATCGCCAGCGTCACGTCGATCGACGACTTCCTGAAGACCAATGCCAGCGATGACGACGAGGACAATGACGGGCTTCCCGAACTCTCGGCCATCGCGCTGACCGCCTTCGGCATCGATCCCTCGACCGTCTCCAAGGCCGAGTTGCGGAAGATCCTGGAAAGCGATCCGACCGACGACAAGAGCTATGTGAACCGCCTGCACGACGATCGTTTCGAGGCATTCCGCGATGCCTTCAATTTCGACAGCGAGGGTGACGTCACGGTTCCCCTGCAGGCGATGTCGTCTTCCGTGATCGACGACTTCGCCGCCTATTACAAACAGGACGCCATCCGCTATCTCACCGGCACCGAACAGACGGATGCCTCCGATGCCGCCGACACGGAGATCAGCTATTTTCGCGAGCAGATGGCGACGATCAAGACATCGAGCGAATTCCTTGCCGACGACCGCCTCGTCTCCTTCGCGCTGAAGGCCAAGGGGCTTGACCCCGACGAGGTCAGCGACGACGAGCTCAAGAAGATGTTTGCGTCGGACCTCGACGACGAAAACAGCTACGTCAACGGCCTCGACGATTACCGCTACGCCGAACTCGTCGGCGCCTTCAATTTCGACAGCGACGGCAATCTGTCGGACGACCCGACGGGAACCGTCCAGCAACGCGGAGACGTCCTTGAGACCGTCGATTTCTATCTGCAGCAGACGCTGGAATCCGATCAGGGCGACAGCAATACCGGCGTCCGGCTTGCCCTCTATTTCGAGCGCAAGGCGCCCGATATTTCCAGCGCCTACGACATCCTCGGCGACAGCGCCCTCTTCGAATTCTTCACGACGAGCTTCAATCTCTCGAGCTACGTGTCCAACATGGATGTCGATAAACAGGCTGAGATGGTCGAGAATTTCATCGACCTGAAGGACCTCTCCGACCCCGACAAGATCCAGGACCTGATCAAGCGCTTTACCGCCATGTACGACGTCGCCAATGGGACGAACGCCTCGTCACCCGCACTGTCCATATTGACCGGTTCGGCGTCGATCAGCGCCGATACGCTGCTCGCAATGGCGCAGCTGAAGACGGGATAGCCGAAGGCTTCAGTCGCTGAAGATATCGTTGAATTCCGAGTGGCCGCGATTGCCCTGATCGGGGAGCGCCAGCCGAGCCGGTGGGAAATGTCGTTCGCGACCTGCGCAAGCTCCGGTCCGAGAAAGGCGATACGATCGGACGTCATGCGCAGTTCGATCGCCGAGGCGGAAATCGCGCCGATGACCTCTCCCGAGCGGCCGCGAATGGGAGCGGCGACGCAGCAGACGCCATTTTCGAGCTCCTGCAGGTCGGTCGCGTAGCCGCGCTTGCGTACGTTTTCGAGCTCGTGCAGTACCTGGTCGGTCGTTGTCAGCGTATGTTCCGTGTAGCGGACAAGCGCGCCATCGCCGAGGAGATCGCGGACCCGCTCTTCCCAGAGCCATGCGAGCATCACCTTGCCGGCCGCCGTGCAATAGAGCGGCTGGCGGGAACCGATCCGCATCACCGTTCTCGCGGTGCCGCGTCCCTCATATTGGTCGACATAGATGACCTCCTTGCCTTCCAGAATGCAGAGGCTGACGGTATCGCCGATCTCGTGGACCAGTCTCTGGACGATCGGGCCTGCGACCTGATCGATACGCATGTGCTTGGAGAAGGCGAGCCCGACCTCGAAGGCGCCAAGGCCGATCTTGAAGGTGCCGTTTTCCTGCGCGACGAAGCCGCGCTCCGAAAGCGTCGCCAGCAGGCGCGACACTGTGCTCGGCGAAAGATCAAGCTCGCGCGACAGTTCCGAGAGGCTGAGGCCGGGCGCCTTGGCCAGAATCTGCAGCACGGAAAGCCCGCGGTCCAGCGTGCGGGTGACCGGCAGGACCTCACGGGTGGGCTTGCGTCCGGGACGGTTGGAAGCTTCCTTCATATCAATCAAACGGCCGCCTGGAGTGTCCGTAACTGTTCGCACCAGCGTTCTATTTCGCCGGCTATTACCTTTTCACTTCCGGTGTAGAAAAATTCAACCCCTGCAATCTTCCTCGTCTTCACCAGGGACGATGCCGTGGCCGTGCGGCGCACGCGGGCCAGGAAGTCGTCGATGTCCTTGTTGGCGAGCTTTTCCTTCGAGCCGTACCAGGCAAGGATCGGGCATGTGATGCGCGCCAGCGCCGGCGGAACGCTCTGATAGCCGTAGAGCGACTCGTGGATACGGTCCAGATCCATGTAAGATTCGGCACTGATCGTCGCGACCTGGCGGTCGCCGCGCGTACCCCAGGGCAGCAGTTCCTTTTCCCGCCCTTCCGCGATCATCTTCGCTGCCACGGGATGCAGGTCCTGGCGCATCTTTTCGCGAAACAGCGAACCAGACGAGGCGATGATCAAGCCCGCCAGCCGCGGATCGCGGCGCTCGGCCTGATAGTAAACGACCTTCGCTCCGCCAAGACCATGCCCGGCGAGCACGACGCGGCCCGGATCCTTCGTCGCGAAGTCGATCCATGCGGCGATGTCGAGCGGGGATTCGCTGAACAGCTCCCAGGCACTGCCGCCGAGATAGGCGCCCTTGTCGGTGCGGAACCAGGTGCCGAAATCGTGGCTGCGGAGGTTCGCCGTGATGAAACGGAAGCCGCGGGCAGCGAGCTGCCTGCCGATATTGACATATTCGGCTTCCGAGAACTTCTGGTGCAGGCCGTGAAACCAGATGACCGTTTCGGCGGGCGTCGGCTGCCCCAAAGGCTGCAGCATCAGGCCCTCAAGCGTGAGGCCGTCCTCCGTCTTCACGTAAACGATCTTTTCCGTTGTTTCGTTTTGCAACCAAAGTTCCCTTATCTGGCAGGCTGTCCCAATCGAAAGTCTTTTTGTCCGGATCCGGCAAGCCGTTCCGAATCAAGAGATTATAGCGGGACGCCCGGCGAAGACCGCATAGGCCTCGGGCGCCCCGCCACAATTGCGTCAGGCGACCCGGTACTTTTCGAGCGCGGCCTCGTTCGGATCGCTCGCCATGCCGGGTACGTCAGGAATGGTCACGGTGCCGTCTTCGTTCAGATCCGGCGTGTACTTGTAGACCTGGCCCGCCATCGGGTTCAGTTCCTTGGCACCGAATTCGAGCATATGGCCGTTCGGGATGGCGCCGAGCAGCTGGATATGCGCCTGCTGGTCGCCATGCGGGCAGATGTTGAGGCCGTGGGCCTGCGCCATGCCGGCGACCTTCATGAACTCGGTAACGCCGCCCATGTAGCGGGCATCCGGCTGCAGGAAGGCGATCGCCTGCGTGGCGATCAGGTCGCGGAAGCCATGCTTGGTATATTCGTTTTCGCCGGTCGCGAGCGGAATGGAGGTGGCGCGCGAAAGCTTGATGAAGCCTTCGTAGTCATCAGGCTGAACGGCTTCCTCGAACCAGTAGATGTCATATTCCTCGACGCGCTTGGCGATGCGGATCGCGTCCGAATAGGAATAGGCGCAGTTGGCATCAATCATCAGCTTGATATCGGGACCGAGCACTTCGCGAACGGCCTTGATGCGCTCGACATCCTCGGCGATCTCGACGGCACCGATCTTCATCTTGACGGCGCGGGCGTTGTTCTTGACGTGGCCCTCCATCTCCGCCTGCAGGTCGCGCGTGCCCTTGCCCTTGCTGTAGTAGCCGCCGGCCACATAGGTCGGGATACGGTTACGGTAACCACCGAGCAGACGCCAGATCGGCAGGCCGGCAAGCTTGCCCTTGATGTCCCAGAGCGCCATGTCGATCGACGACAGCGCCTTGGTTTCCTGGCCGCGGCGACCGTAGAGCTTCGGGATCCAGAATTCCTTCCAGACCGCCTCGGTCATCGTCGGGTCCTTGCCGATCATCTTGGCGAGGAACTGCTTGCGCATGGCGTTCTCGCCGACATTGTCGCGGCCGATGCCGTAGCCGGTGACGCCGATATCGGTTTCGATCTTGGTGATCGCGATATTGACGTTCACATAGGTATGCAGGCCGTTGGTGATCGGCTGGACGCGCGGCCAGGAATAGCAGGCGACAGTCGCGTTGGTGATCTTGATCTCGCCACGCGCGGACTGGATCAGGTCATTGGCTTTTTGCGTTTCCGTAACGGCAGAATTGCTCATTATTTGCTCCATCTGAATTGCATGCTGGACTGGCTTGGGCAGCCGGGTGAACTGCGAAGCCGGTCGGGAAATTGTAAGCGGCGTCCGGCCTTCAGGCCGGGACGCAGAGGCAGTCTTCGGTCGGAAGCAGGGCGTAGGCCGTGTCCGCTGCAGGCTCATGTTCCGAGAGCACGCGCAGGTGCCCGAAAGGCGTGTCGCCGATCACCTCGTACTGGCCGCCGTGATAGAGAACCGTGCGCGGCGCAAAGCCGATCACCGAACCTGCCCGCGCACCGGCATCCTTGCTCGTCGAGAGGATGACCTTCTGCGGCCGCACGGCGATGCTCGCCTGCATGCCGACCGTCAGCTCCGCGTGGGAACGCGCGGTGATCGCCGTCCCGTCGGGCGTGGTAACGGTCGCGACCGCGGCCTCGTCCCGGCCGGAAAGGCCCGAGAGCTTGCCGCCGATGATGTTGGAACCGCCGACGAAATCGGCGACATAGACCGTTGCCGGCCGGCTGTAGATCTCGGTGGCGCTGCCCTTCTGCTCGATGCCGCCATTGTTGAGCAGCACGACCTGATCGCTGAGCGACAGTGCCTCGACCTGGTCATGGGTGACGAGGATGGTCGTCAGCTTGAAGGACTGGTGGATATCCTTGAGCCAGGACCGCGCCCGCTCGCGCAGCTGCGCATCGAGGTTCGACAGCGGCTCGTCGAGCAGCAGAAGGCGGGGCTGATAGACCAGCGCGCGGGCGATCGCCACGCGCTGCTGCTGCCCACCCGACAGCTGGTACGGATAGCGGTCGGCCAGATGCGCCAGCTCGAGGCGTTCGAGCATTTCACGCGAGCGCTTCTCGCGCTCGGCCTTGGCGATGCCCCTGAGCTTCAGCGAGAAACCCACATTCTGCAGCACCGTCATATGCGGCCAGAGCGCGTAGTTCTGGAAGACGAAGCCGATATTGCGCTTCTCGATCGGCACGTTGATCAGCTTCGACCTGGAGAACACCTCATCGGAGTAGATGCGGATATCGCCGCTTGTCGGCTGGTCGAGACCGCCGATCATGTTGAGCAGGGTCGTCTTGCCGCAGCCGCTCGGGCCGAGCAGAGAGGTGAACGAGCCGTCGGCAATGTCGAGGTCGAGCCCTTTGAGGATTTCGAGCGCGCCGTAGCTTTTTCGAATGCCTTGCAGTTTTACAGCCACGCTCATGTCAGGCCTCTCTTTTCTTGTAGTGGATGAGGATCGCGATCGGCAGCGTCAGCGCCAGCGTAATTGCCGAAAGCGCGGCGACCGGCCCGTAATTGCCCATCACGTTGAGCTGCAGCATCGTCGTGCCGATGACGGCGGTGTTCGGTCCGAACAGGAAGGATGCCGCGGCGTATTCCTTGAAGAACTGCACGAAGTAGAGCAGGAAGCAGGAAACAGCGCCGGCCGCAGCAGCGGGAAGGTGACGGCGACATAGGAGCGCCATTCCGAACCGCCGGAGACACGGACGGCTTTTTCGAGATCGGTGGAGATCTGCTGGAAGGCCGGCGAGACCGATGCGAAGCCCGTCGGGAAATAGCGGATCACATAGGCGATCACCAGGATCAGCAGGCTGCCGCGCAGGAAGCCGCTGCCGGGAATGATCACAGTGGCGTAGAAGATGCCGATACCGACGACGAGACCGGGGATCGCCTTCGGAATGAAGGCCGTCTGCTCGGTGAACGAGCGCAGCAGGTTCGGCGAGCGGTAGGCGACGATGGTGCTGATGAAGGTGATCAGCACGGCAAGTGCGCCGCCGCCGCTGGCGATGATCAGCGTGTTGTAGATGCTGTTGATATAATCCTGATAGCCGAAGACCAGCCGGAAATTGTCGAGCGTCAGCACCTCGCTGATCGGCATGTAGGGCGACAGGAACGAGGTGAAGGACCTGAGGATCAGGAACATGCAGGGCAGGATCGCGGTCAGCATGCAGTAAACGAACATCACCGCGGCAATCACCCATCCCCACATGCCCATCGGGATCAGCGTCTGGCGCCCGGCCTTGCCGCCGATCGTGTTGTACTTGCGGGTATCGCCGAGAATGAATTTCTGGGCGTAGACGAAGAACTGCACCAGCAGCAGCATCACGATGGCGGCGGCGCTGACGAGGCCGTAGTCCACCCGGGCTGACGTCAGGCCCTTGTCGTAGAGATAGGTGGAGAGCACCTCGATGCGGGCGGGCACGCCGAGAACCAGCGGCACGGCGAGCAGGTCGAGCTTCAGGACGAAGTTGAGCATCAGGCAGTAAAGCAGCGACGGCATCAGCAGCGGCACGACGACGCTCCGGATCGCCTGGAGGGGCGTTGCGCCAGCAGCGCGGGCGGCGAGCTCCAGCGTGTTCGGGATGTTCATCATCGCCGAGGAGAAATAGATGTAGCTGATCGGCGCAGCCGATACGCCGGCGAGCAGAGTGATGCCACCGAGCGAATTCAGGTTCGGCAATCCAAGGCCGGTCGCATCCTGCAGTGCCAGCGCGATGAAGCCGGTCGGGCTGTACATCATCGACCAAGCGAATGCGAGGATCAGCGACGAGAGGAACATCGGCGACAGGAAGAGGAGCCGGAGCGTGCGCTGGAACGGCAGGGCGAACCTGTCGAGGAAGAGCGCGGCGAGGAAACCGATCGAGGTCGAGAACAGCGTGCCCAGCACCGCGATGTAGAGCGTGTTCAGCATGGCATCGGCAAATTCGGGATCGCCGAACAGATCGGTGAAATTCTTGAGGGTGTAGTTCGCGCCCTCTTCATAGAGCGCCTTGTCCAGGAAGCCCTGGTAGATGATCGGGATCATCGGCGAGACCAAGAGCACGAACAGCAGGGCTGCCCAGATGACCTTTATGATCAGCGATCGCTCGTTCAGTATTCTTCGCAGGAGACGCGAACCGCCGCCAAGGGCCGGGCCGGCTGCCGCATCGTGTTCAGTGGCTAAGGTCACTTCCTCATTCCTTCAAACAGGAGGCCGGGAGGAGCCGGCCTCCATATTGGAGATGCAGTCGGCGCTTTGCCGAGTTACTTCTTCTTGATCCCGAAAGCGGCGTTGACCTTTTCGAGATATTCCGGCGGTGCGGTGATGAGGTTCTTGTCGAGCGAGGTCTGGACGATGTTCTGCTCGCCGACTTCCTTGACGATCTTGTCATAGGTGAAGTCGTAGACGCCTGCCGGGATGTCGATGCCGGAGCGGTAGGGGATCAGACCGCCGGCGCTGACGGCTTCCTGGCCCTTCTTGGAGATGATGAAGTCAACCAGCAGCTTGGCGGCATTCGGATGCTTCGTCGTCTTGGCGATCGAGTAGTAGCGGGTCGACATCACCAGACCGTCCTTCGGAAGGGCAAAGCCGATGATGCTGGCGCGCGCCGGATCGCGCAGGAACGGCACGAGCTGGACGGCCGACAGGTCCCAGCCGGCGACATATTCACCCGTCAGGATCTTTTCGAAAACCGGGCCGCCCGAACGCTGAAGATCGGCAACCGGGCCGAGGATCGAGAAGTTGGCAAGCGCCTTGTCGAGGCCGACATGGTGCAGATAGTGGGTTTCCTGCGATTCCTTCGCCGAGGAGCCGAAGGGCTCGATCGTTGCCAGGCGCTTGGTGAACTTGCCCGGATTGGCCTGGACCAGCTTGGCCAGATCGCTGATCGACGTCGGATACTCGGATTCCTTCAGGACACGCTTGTTATAGACGATGACCGAGGGATCGACCGAGATCGTGTAGACGCCGGGAACCGGCTTCGACCAGTCCGGAACCTTCGAAGCTTCCGGCGACTCGTAAGGCACGACATTGCCCTTGGCGATGAAATCGGCCCAGGCGGCGCCCGATGCCGCGAGAATGATATCGGCTTCGCTGGAGCCGGCAGCCTGTTCGGCATAATAGCGCTCGAACACTTCGGTGCCGCTGAGATCCAGCGTCTGCACCTTGATCCACGGATATTCCTTGGCGAAGGCTTCCAGGATCGGCTTCCAGTTCGGCTGCCCGACATTCGACTGCACGAGCAGCGAACCTTCGGCCTTCGAAGCCTCGACGATCTGATTGTAGGAGCTCGGATAGTAGTCCGGCAGGGTCTGCGCCTGCGCGGCCGTCAGGCCGATCGCGACCGAAGCCGCCGAAACTGAAATTCCGAACAGAATATTTCTGAGTAGCACTGTCTCACCTCCCGATGAATGAACCTCGGGACCCACTGCCGTGGATCCATCTCCCTGAGAAAGGCTGATGAACTTGCGCAGGAACGCCAGAAGGCAGCGCCCATGCTCCAGTCCTCAGAGCCTGACGGGATAAAGCTCCTGGCGTTTTAATTTGTCAATAAACAAAATAATTTGTCACTAGATGACAAATTATACTAAAACAATCGAAGCCAATGATGCCATTGGCTTTTTTGTGAGCGGCAAAGACGGAAATTTTTATGTGCAGCGGGTCATCAGGCCTTGCGCCCGATCGCCGCAGTCCGGATTGGCGGCACGCACCACCGCACTTTCACGCCGGAACGAACGCAAAAAGCTCCCCGGCGGGCTGGCCGGGGAGCTTCTGAGGGAACGTCGATGTGAGGGATCGGAGAGGCGCGCGCCTACTCTGGAAGAGTGTCCGGTGCCAGCGAACGGAAGAAGCTTTTGACACGCTTGGAGCGGCGAACGAGCTTCGCAACCTCGGACGGCACCAGAGCGAAGAGACGTTTCAGTTCCGGCTCCCTGACGGCATCCGCCGCTTCCGCTGGAACGAACCATCGGCACGTCCGCTGGCCCTTTTCAGGGAAGCGTTCTTCGATCCGGGAGACCAGTATCAGATGCACCTTGACCCGGGCCTGAACGACGGCGCCATCCTCCAGGACTTTGCCGTAGCGGTAGGAGCCGAGCGCCTTTTTCCAGACGCGCCCCCTGACCCCGGCCTCTTCCCAGGCCTCTTCCTTTGCAACCTCGAAGGACATCTTCTTCGCTTTGCCCCACCCTTTCGGGATCACCCAGCGGCCGGTATCGCGGCTGGTGATCAGCAGCACCTCGGGCAGAAACGCGCCGCCGTCGGCGACCACCCGCAGGCATATCGCGCCATATTGCAAGGCTTCGCCGCCGGAAGCCGCCGCATGGGGATCGGGCTTCCGGCGGCGGATATGATCGTTGCTTGGTAAGCGGTACATCTCTTGCCCGCCTCTCCTTCAAATCTTGAGATCAGGAGCCCCGGCGCCTCGCTTGATGTCACAGGCCCGGAACGGAGACGGCAGCGCCGACCTTCAGGACGAACGGCTCATCCCCATCCGGCCAGTCGACCGCGGACGGCACCCCGGCGCCGGCGCAAAGCGCGATGGCCGCAGCTAGGTCCCACAGCTTCAGTCCCTTTTCGTAATAGCCGGACAGAGAGCCGGTGATTGCGAAGTAGAGGGACGCGGAAGCACAGCGGTAACCGACGGTTTCGAAGCCGGCGGCTCTGATCGCGGTGATCTGGCGGCGTTCTTCTTCCTCTGACAATCCGGCATTCCAGCCGACGGCCATGGTCGGGATCGGTGGGGGAACGCTGCCCACGCCCTTAAGCCCGGAGACCTGATGGCGTGGCCCGCCGACCAGCTGGAGGCCGAGCAACGGGAGCGAGATCGCACCCAGCACCGGCTCCCGGTCGAGCATCACGCCGATCGAAACGCCCCAGAGCGGCAGGCCATTCAGGAAGTTGGAGGTGCCGTCGATCGGGTCGATGACCCAGGTGACGCCGGAAAGCTCGCCGCCGCCCTCTTCTCCGAGGATCGCATCGTCAGGAAAGGATGCGTGGATCAGTTCCCGGATCGCGCCCTCGATCGCCAGATCGGCGGCGCTGACATACTGCTTTCCCTCTTTTTCGCTGACGGCGAGCATGTGACGGTTCTGATACCAGCCCGTCGCCATGACCGTTGCGTCGGAAATAAGCCTGGAAAGCAATTCCAATCGTTCATTCGCGACCATCGACCTATTCAGCCCCCGAACAGATCAACGCGGTCGGTCATGACGCCGTGGACGCCCTTGTCGAGCAGCGTCCTCGCGGTCTGCGGATCGTTGACCGTCGCGACGGCGACATGCGCGCCGGTTTCCAGCAGGCCGTCGAAGCCCTGCGTGAGAGCGAAGCCGTAGTTGAAGTGGAATGCCGAAATGCCGAGCATCTTCATGTAGGCGGCGGGATCGGACGGGACGACTTCCGCGGCCAGCGCCAGGCATGCCCAAGGCAGCAGACGGTGCATTTCGATCAGGCAGGAGGAGGAGAAGCTGGAAATGACCAGTTTGTCGTTCTCACGCGGCCAGCGGGCTTCGACCACTTTCGCAACTGCCCGGGCATGCTCGATATCGGAACCCCAGATCGGCTTAATCTCGAGGACGAGGCCGAGGTCGTTTTTCAGAACGCAATCGATCGTCTCCTCGAGCGTCGGAACCTTCTGCGGTCCGAATTCGGGAAAACGCGTATTGGCATCGAAGGCCTGGAGCTCGGCGAGCGTCAGGTTGCAGACATGCCCCTTCCCCGTCGTCGTCCGGTCGATGGTGAAGTCGTGCATCATGACAGGGTGGCCGTCGCGGGTGATCTGCGTGTCGACCTCGATCCACGGAAAGCCGCTATCGGCCGCCAGCTGGTAGGCGACGATGGTGTTTTCGGGAGCGCTGGCGGAGGCACCGCGATGGGCGATCAGCGGGCCTGGCGCCCGTGCGGGAAGGATAAGGGGCATCTTGTTTTTCTTTCGGATAGGACAGGAAGACCCAGCGCTGACGCGCTGGGCCAAATTGCAAATCAGTTTTCGACCACGTTCTTGGCGAAGCCGCCGAGAACTTCGTCGCGCGGCAGAGGCTGGGTCCAGGAGCGCGTGTACTGACGCTGGTCAGCCGGGATCAGACCCTGGCTGAAGTCAGCCTTGGTATTGGTCGGCGATGCACCGTAGAGCTTGGAGAAATCGCTCTGGACCTTGGCGGAGGTCAGCCAGGAGATGAACACCATGGCCGCCGCCTTGTGGCCCGAGTTTGCCGGGATCGCGACGATGTTGCCGCCGCCGTTCATGCCCCACTTCGGCAGGTAGATCTTGATGTGGCTGCCGACTTCGTTCTTCTTGATCAGCGAGAAGAGATTGTCTTCCCAGGCCGGAACGAGCAGGAATTCGCCGCTGTTGATGCGGGTCATGCTGTCGGCATTCGAAGCGGTGATCACGAACTGATCCTTCCGCTTGTTGAACCAGTCCCAGACCGGCTGCATGTCAGGCGTCGTGGAAAGCTTGGTATCCGGCGTGACGCCCAGGACGTTGCGGCCGACATTGTGCAGGAAGGACTGGCCGGCGCCGCCGTTCAGATAGTTGAAGCCGAGCTGGCCCGGGTTCTTTTCCATCCAGGCGGACAGCTCGTCGAGCGTCTGCGGCAGGGTAGCGGCGTCGACGCGATTGCTGTCGTAGGCAATGCCGGTCTGGTTGCCCCAGTAGGCGATGGAATAGCCCTTGCCGTCGCCGCCGTTGATCTTGTCGGTGATATCGCCGGAATCGGGCAGCGTCTTCAGGATCGGGCCGTAAAAGACCTTGGTGACGTCGATGACGTTCGTTGCGTCGCCGCCCATGGCGAGGACATCGATATCGCCGGTCGCACGGCCTGCTTCGGCAAGCAGCTTCTTCTGCGCGTCGGCAGCGCTGGAGACTTCAGGAAGATTGACCTTGATGCCATATTCCTTCTCGAAGCTCTTCACGTACTCGCGGTATTCCGGCAGGTTGTACCAGACGTACCAGTTCAGTTCGCCTTCCTGCTTGGCCTGGGTGACGATGTCGTCCCACTTTTTCGAGAGCAGATCGTCGGCATGGGCGGAGCTGAAACCAGCGGCCGCGACAACCGCTGCTAATACTAGCTTGCGAAGCATTTAGTTCTCCTTGGGTTTTAGGGGATCAGCCCTTGCCGGATACGGAAGCCGGATTGGCCGATTGCAGAAGACGTTCCAAAATGAGCATCAGAATTACGTTTGGAACGACGAGGATAAGGGCGACAACCGCGGCATTCGGGCGGATGAAGTTGTAGCCAATGTAGGAATAGAGGATCGTCGGGATCGTCGTGAAATCAGGCGAGCCGACGACGAAGGCGAGCGCGAATTCCTCGATCGACATGATGAAGACGATGAGCAGCGCTGCCATGATCCCCGGCTTCAGCACCGGAAGGTAAGCCACACGGAAGATCGCCAGCCGCGAGGCGCCGAGATCGCGCGCCGCATTCACGACATCGGTGCGAACCTGCGAGAAAGACACGGTCAGGATCCGCACGGCGTAGGGCAGGAAGAGAACCACCTGGCCGAACAGGATCGCCGGATAGCGGGCGAAGAAGCCGAGCGAAAACAGCAGCGCCCCGAAGAAGATGGCGACGACGAAGCCCGGCATGACGAGCGGCAGCAGCATCAGGAGCTGCGCCAGGGCCTTGCCCGGGAAGTCCAGCCTGCCGAAGGCGAAAGCCGTCGGTGCGCCCATCAGCACGGTCAGGATCGCAGCGAGCGGCGCCAGCGAATAGGAGTTGAGGATCGCCGTCGGCAGCGACGTGGTGTTCCAGATCACCAGCCAGCGCTCGAAGGAGATTTTCGGCGGCAGCAGATCCGGATAGCTCCAGGCCTGCGACGGGTCGACGAGCGACCAGAGAAGCGCCATTGCGAAAGGCACGGCGAGCCACAGGACCATGATGACGATGACGGCGGCGATCAGTATCCGTTCGATTGATCTGTAAGACATTCTATTACCTCACCAATCGCTGGATGCCGCGCACGGCGAGCGCCAGGATCGCGGAACCGAAAAGGGAAAGCGCCATCAGCGTGACCGCCACGACGGCAGCCGAATTCCAGTCGCCCTGCTCCCCCTGCAGATTGCTCATCAGGGTCGCCAGCGAGTGTTTGCTGGTGGGACCGGCAGCGGCCTGGAAGCTGAAATCGCCGGCCGCACCGATGAAGATCAGGATCAGCGAGGCCTGCATCGCATTCGCCGTCAGCGGCAGCACGATCTTACGAAAGCGCGCCATCGTCCCAGCGCCGAGATCGCGCGCCGCCAGAAGCACAGGTTCCGGCAACCCCTGAACGGCGCCTGACAGCAACAGGAAGGCAAAGGGCATCTGCTTCCAGATCTGCAGGAAGATGACGCCGTAGCCGTTGGCGTCGTTCTGCATCCGGATCGGCTTCTCCCAAAGACCGGTACGCACCATCAACTCGTTGATGACGCCGTGATAGGCGATCACGTTGATGAACAGGAAGGCTGCGACGAGGCCCGGCACCAGCAGCGGCGCCTTGATCAGCGCGCTCAACAGCAACGAGCCCCTGAACGGCTTGCGCAGCAAGAGCGCCAGCGGATAGGCGAGCGCGACGGCCAGCAGCGACGACGTGGTGGCGATATAGGTCGAATATTGCAGCGCGCGCCAATAGCGCGGCTCGGCGAGCATCGTTTGCCAGTACGAAAGCGACAGCGCGCTTTCGCCCGCGAAATTCATCAGCCCGAAGGACTGCATCACGGCGAGATAGAAGACCGATCCCATCAGGGCAATGACCAGGCCGAGGCCCGGCGCCAGCAACAGCAATATCGTCAGCGCGCGACGCATCACCGGCCCCCATCGGTGACGGAGATGACATTCTCCGGTGCGACGCTGAACTGAAGGTCGGCGCCGGCGGCGATATCGAGGCTGCCCGCGACCTGAAGGCGGACCGTCTCGTTGCCCGCAGCCAGAAAGACATCCGAATAGGCGCCTTGGAACGCAACCGCGGCGACCTTTCCGACGAGACTGTTGACCGCGCCGGCACCCAGCGACACCGCTTCCGGCCGCCAGACCAGCGTCACGTCGCCGTCAGCGCCATCGGCGGTGCGCAGCGCCCCGAAGGCGGTGTGAAGCACCCCACCTTTCGCCCTGCCCGCATGGATGTTCGCCGCACCGATGAAATCGGCGGCAAAGCGCGTCTTAGGCCGGAAATAGATATCCTTGGGCGACCCCTCCTGCTCGACGACGCCGTTGTTCAGAAGCAGGATCCGGTCGGACATCGCCAGTGCTTCGGCCTGGTCGTGCGTGACGTAGAGCGCGGTAAAGCCCACCTGCTTCTGCAGCGCCCGGATCTCGTTACGGACCTGATCGCGCAGTTTCGCATCGAGATTGGACAGCGGTTCGTCGAACAGCACGAGGCCGGGTTTGACGGCAAGCGCGCGGGCAAGTGCGACGCGCTGCTGCTGCCCGCCCGAAAGCGCATTCGGCAGCTTCTGCGCATGAAGCTGAAGGCCGAGCTGTGCCAGCAAATTTTCCACCCGCGCGGCCGTTTCATTCTTCTTCACGCCCTTTTGGCGCGGGCCGAATGCGATATTGTCTGCAACGTTCAGATGCGGAAACAGCGCGTATGATTGAAAGCACATCGCTGAGTCGCGATTTTCTGGCGGAACCGCCAGCAGATCGCTGCCATCGACATGCAGCGACCCCTTTGTCGGCTTGAGGAAGCCCGCGACGATGTTGAGAAGTGTTGTCTTACCGCAGCCCGACGGGCCGAGAAGCGTGATGAACTCGCCACGGCTTGCGGTGAAGCTCACGCCGTTCAGTGCGGAAAAGCCGCCGAAGTGCATTCCAATGTCCTGCGCCACGAGATATGTCACGAGCCAGCCTTTTAGTTTACGGTGCGAATTTAGTAAGTTTCCTCTAGAAACTAATTGTAACAGTTTAATGACGAACGCAAGCCGGAATCGAGAATGTCCGAGATAATCACAGCCAATGGTTCGCTCCTGAGCCTCGACCTTTCCGCGACGGATCGCGAAATCTTCATGGCGATCCGCAACCAGTCCGGCCTCTCGCGGGTGGAGATTTCAAAGGTGCTGTCGCTGTCCAAGGGCGCGGTCAGCAAGGCGCTCGCCAAGCTTCAGGAGGCTGGGCTGGTCGATGAAGAGCGCGAGAAGCCGGGCCCGCGCCACAGCGGCCAGCCGATGATCCGCATCAGGATGCGGCCGGACGCGATGCGCTTCATCGGTCTCAACCTGTCGACCCGCGGCGCTTACGTGGCGGTCTCGAATCTGGCCTCAGAGGCAGTCTGGAACTCGCCCTGCTACCCGCTCGAGCAATCGCGCGACGGCATTGTCGCGCAGGCGGTCGAGCTCATCAGGGAGGCCAAGCGCAATGCCGGCGGGACCGACATCGGCATGTTCGTTCCGGCCATCTTTTCGGCTTCGGAGGACATTCTCGAGGTCACGCCGAAACAGGCCAGCATCCCCTATCACGAGATCCGGCAGGAGCTGGTGGCGCAATTCCCGCAGTCATCCGTCGTCGTCTCGTCTCGGGCCGACATCATGCAATCGGCGCTCAGGCCGGAAATGTTCGGCAAGGTGCTGTTCCTCGTGTCCTTCTCCGATGGCGTCGGCGGCCATATTTTCGATCGCAACCGGGTGATCCGCGGCGGATACAACCAGGCCGGAAATATCGGCGGCATGGTGCCGGAAACCGGCCCGCGCCCGAGCGTGACCGACCTCGCAGACATGCTGGGATGCGACCCGCTGGAGCTCGATCCCGGCCGCCTGGAAGAGCTGTTCGACGCGGGCCACAAGCCGCTGATGGACTGGATCGAAAGCCGCGGCGCAACGCTCTCCGAACCTCTGAGCGCCGTGGTCCAGCTGCTCAATCCGCAGACGATCGTCCTCGGCGGCAATTTCCCCAACCCGGTCCTATCGGCCCTGCGCCAGCATATCGATCTCTCGGTCTATGACGTTCCCACCCGCATGCCGCTCTCGAAACCGGATATCGTGATCTCCGATGTTCTCGGCGAAGCGAGCCGGGCGACCGCATCGGCGATCCTGCCTCTGGCGAAATATCTGTCCTATCTCGACTGAAGAGACGACGCAGCCGCATCACTTGTCCGGCGGCGCGCCGATATCGCCGCTTTGCGGACCGTGCGGATATTCGGGGCTGTGAGAATGCGTCGCCTTCTCGGTGATCGCCGGGCCGACATAGCCTTCCGGGCCGTAGAAGGCGACATGCAGGCCCCAATAGGCCGAGCCGTAGAGCACGAAGGCGGCGAGGATGCCGGCTGGAATGCTGCGGAACGTCTGCTTGAAGACCGGCAGGAAATGCGTCTCACGGCTGCGGTCGGCGGCAACGGCCAGCAGGATCGCCATGATCAGTCCGTGGCCGATCAGATCGACGCGGCCGAAGGGCCATACCGCGGATGTGAAAATGACGAACAGCGCGATCGCCGAAAGCCGGCGGATCAGCGGCGTCCAGACCAGACCGAGACCGAGCGTGAATTCCGTGACACCGGCCATCGGGATGAAGACATCGCGCGGCAGGCCGAATGTCAGGAACGGTTTCTCGACGACCAGTGGATAGAACCAGCTCGGATAGGCGAATTTCTCCAGGCTTGACCACATCAGCGCGATCGCCAGCCCCCAGCGAAGCGCTTCGAGGCGATGCGCGCGCCAGTTCTCGCGCTTCGACGGCTCCAGGATCAGATAGACGGCGACGCCGAGGCCGAGCGCCAGATAGTCGAAAAGGTGGAAGAGGTCGTAGTCGCGCAATGCCAGGATCCAGAGGGCGATGATCCCGATACCGGCGACCGGCATCGTCCGGCGCGAAAAGATCATGCCGGCGATCACCAGCTGAAGCCAGGACACCCATTCCGCCGGCGTCTTCAGATCGGGCGTCAGATAGACGCCACCGACCGCGAAGATCGCCACGAAAAACGCCCCGACGATCGCCCGGATATAATCATCGAGCCTGCGCCAGAGCGGCGCTGCGGCCCAGTCGAGCATATCGAGCGCCCGGTCGCCATAGGCACTGCGCTCGACCGCCCGCGCCAGCCCGAAAAACACCAGCACGAGGCCGATCCCGACCCAGAACCACGTATCGGCAAGCGTCGACATGACCGGCTCGGGCGGCGCTCCGACGATATAGGGCGCGAACCATTTCACATGCGCCTGCGCCGGAACCGACGCAAAGACCAGCAAACCGGCAGCACCGGCCGCCGGCAGCATTCGACTGCGCAAAAGAAGAAATCCTGCAAACATCTTCAAACCCCGGACTTGAAACGAAATTGAGAGGCCACGTCCCGCTGAGGACGACGAAGCCGAAATGACGGCATGCCAATGAAATTCTAGAATTGCGGGAATGCGAGAAAAATACTCGCCTTGGATAATACATTTGCAGGCGGTGTGGAACTGGGAACGACGACCGCTCTGCGAGGACGAGCCGCGATCCAGCCCGCTGACCCGGTAACCGTAGCTTACACGCCTGTTTACGCTCCGGTTACGGCGGCATTTACCGTTACGTACTTCCGCCCGCCTGCATAAAGAACAAGGCTCCCAACCGCGTCGGCTGACGACGATCGAGAACTGGCGGGGCCGCCCGCCGGCACAAGGGAGACCGCAATGCTGAACGATCCATCCGTGGGGAGAGCGTCATGACGAACTCCTTTCCCAAGAAGCTGTTCTCGGCGACGGTCGCCGTCGCGATGACGCTGACATCGACGACATTCCTGTCGCCGGCGAGAGCCCAGCAGGCCGCCCCGGCCGCACCCGCGGCCACTGAACCGGCCGCCTCTCAGGACACGTCGAAACCCAATATTCTCGTCATCTTCGGCGACGATATCGGCCAGACCAATATCAGCGCCTATTCCTTCGGCCTGGTGGGCTACCGCACACCGAATATCGACCGCATCGCCAAGGAAGGCATGATGTTCACGGACTATTATGCCGAGAACTCGTGCACGGCCGGGCGTTCGACCTTCATCACCGGTCAGGTCTGCCTGCGCACCGGCCTCTGCAAGGTCGGCATCCCTGGCGCGACCGTCGGGCTGCAGGCCCGCGACATCACCATCGCCCAGGCCCTGAAGCCGCTCGGCTATGCGACCGGGCAGTTCGGCAAGAACCATCTCGGCGACCGCGACGAATATCTGCCGACCAAGCACGGCTTCGACGAATTGCTGCCCGTTCCCGATGTCGGCACCAGCCGAAGCCCGACGGCGAAGACCAGCACGCCGACGATCGCGATCCAGAAATTCGGCAGGCTGGCGCCGATCAGTGAAAGCAGCGTGGCGATACGGTCGAAAACGCTATTGGGACGCCATGCAGCCAGGGCACCGGTGACGATCGCGATCACCAGGGCGGAGGTGATGGAATAGAGCGCCAGCAGCAATGTCGTCGGCATGGCCTCCAGCACCAGCGCCAGGGCGGGACGGCCCTGCCGAAGCGACTGGCCGAAATCCAGCGTC
Organism: Rhizobium sp. BG4; assembly: GCF_016864575.1. NCBI lineage: Bacteria > Pseudomonadati > Pseudomonadota > Alphaproteobacteria > Hyphomicrobiales > Rhizobiaceae > Rhizobium > Rhizobium sp. BG4. The sequence goes on along the minus strand of NZ_CP044126.1, from coordinate 1,400,984 downwards.
AGGAGACCGCGGATGAAATCGAAGAACTGCACGTAGACGGGCTGGTCGAAGCCATGAAGCCGGGAGAATTCCTCCCGCATCGACGTCGGGGCATCGATCGGCAGATAGAGATCGGCGGGCGATCCCGTCAACCTAGCCATGAAGAAGACCATGACCACGAGAAGGAAGAGCGAGAGGCCGCTCCAGATCGCGCGTTTGCCAAGATAAAAGCCCATCAGTTCTTCTCCTCCGAATGAACTGTGCAGCCGGGTCCAGCCCGGCTGCCTTTCGCGAAGACGGTCACTTGTTCAGGGTGATGTCGGACAGTTCGAACTGCACGGTGCTGAGACCGTTCGGCTCATAGTTGACGCGAGGACCGACGCGCATCTGGCTGACCATGTGATATTGTGGGACGGCAGGAATGACCTCGTCGGCAATGATCCGGTTGGCTTCCTGGAAGTCCTTGGTGCGCTGCTCGCCGGTCTCCGCCATCGCCTTGTCGATGAGGCCATCGACCTGCGGATTGTTCATCTCCGACTGCTGGCCCTTCGAGTGATAGCGGAAGTACATTGTGAACGCGGCATCGCCGTTGTTGTTATCGTGCATTTCCTGGATCATCATCGCCGTGCGGTCTGCCGGATAAGGCTTGTTGACCAGCTTCAGCCACTCGGCCGACTCCATCATTTCGACCTTCACGTTGAGGCCGATCGCCTGCCACATCTGCTGGGTCGCTTCGAGAAGTTCAGGCTCGTTGGCGAAGAAGTTCGTGCGGCCGATGAGGCGGATTGGTTTGTCGACCGGCACGCCGGCCGCCTTCGCCTCAGCCACCAGAGCGGCGGCCTTGTCGGGATCATACGGCCAGACCTTAAGGTCGGGATTGTATCCGTTGATCTTCGGCAGGATGAATTGCGTCGCCGGCACCACCTTGTCGCTCAGAACCGTGCCGATGAGCGCCTGACGGTCGAGGCCGAGATTGAGCGCCTGACGAATGCGGATGTCATCGAGCGGCGGCTGCATGACGAAGCGGATGCGTGTCGTCTCGCCATTCAGAAACGCCTTGTCCATCTTCGGATCGTCGGCATCCTGCGGCGCGATCGCAAAGGCGATGTCGGCTTCGCCTGTCTTGACCATCGCCGCCCGCAGGGCGGATTCTCCGCGGAAGACATAGGTGGCGTTTTCGACTTCGGGCTTCTTGCCCCAATAGTTGTCGTTGCGCTTCAGCTTGACGCCATCGCCATCCCAGGAAACGAACTGGAAGGGACCGGTGCCTACCGGGGCGCGGCTCAATTCGGTCGGCGACGTGTCGGGGCCGGTGATACCCATGAAGGACAGGAAGACCGGCATCAGAACCTGCGCGGGATCTGCGTGAATATCGACCGTCTTGTCATCAACGGCAGTCGCCGTCAGTTTCACGTTGGCGATCTTGGTGCGGTCGAGACAGGTCACGCCGGTGCTCTGCATTCTCGTGATGGCCTTGACGACGGCATCGGCATTGAACGGCTTGCCATCGTGGAAGCCGACGCCTTCGCGCAGCGAGATCCGCCACGTGCCGTTGCCCTGATCCTCCCACTTGGTCGCAAGGCGCGGCAGAACCTTGCTATCATTGGGGTCGAGCACCGTCAGCGTCTCGACGATATTCTCTTTCACGATCGTATTGATGCCGTTCACGGTCGTGTTGCAGCCATCGATATTGGCCGGCTCGACCGGAACCGCGATCTTGACGTCCGCCCCTGCGCGAAGGCAAAGGATGCTGTGGCGGTCATCATCGCGAATGTGAGTCCACCGAGGATATGAAATCTGATTGGCATTGTTCCTCCACCTTGTCGCCGAACACAGGCCAGCCGGGGCAGCACCTGCGGCGCCGCCTGCCGATGGTTCGGTAATGATTTGTTGGGTTTCCTCCTGGACCCGAATTTGCCGTCTGCCGCATTTTCAGCGGTCCGGGTTCGGATGCAAGCGTCAGGTCCCTTTCCTCCAGCGACCCAATGACGAGGAAACTAGGGCAGGAAAAAATGATGCGCCACTACAGAGTTTTGATTAGGGTATCAAAATCTTGTATGAGGCATCCATGAACTCCGCATTCCTCGATCTCAGGCGCGTCCGCTACATCGTCACAATTGCCGAAAGCGGCTCGATCTCGGCCGCTGCGCGCAGCCTCAATGTCGCCCAGCCTGCACTGAGCTACCATCTGGCCGAGATGGAAAAGGCCCTTGGCGTCGCGCTTTTCGAGCGTTCTGCAACGGGCATGACCCCGACGGTGCCGGGGCTCCTGTTTGTCGAGCACGGGCGGATCATTCTCGATGCCGTCGCGGTCGCGGAAAACGACATTCGTCGCCAGGTTAAGACCAAGACGGTGCAGGAAGTCGTGCGCCTGACGATCATCCCGTCGCTCGCAGCCGTCATGCTGCCGCGGCTGATCGCCGCGTTTCGCGAGCATATGCCCGACAAGGTCCTGCGCGTCATCGATGCCCGGACGCTCTTTGCAGACGAACTCATCGACAGCGGCAAGGCGGATGTCGCGATCAAGCTGCCGCTCACCGAAACCTTCCAGGAAACCCCGATCGTCTGGGAGCCGCTTTACTGCATCATGCGCAACAACGGCACGCGCGGGCCGATCGCCTTCCGCGACGTCGCCGCGCTTCCACTGGTCCTGCCGGCCAAGGAGAACCCTCTGCGCAAGTTTCTGGAACTGGCCGCACAGAAAGAGGGCCTGTCCCTGAACGTGATCATGGATGTCGACGGCTTCGAGCCCAGACGAGAGGTCGTCCTTTCCGGCTACGGCGTCACGGTCTTCGGCGGACTGGGCATTCCTCACGACCAGATGGGCTCGGATCTTCTGGCGCGCCAGATTGTCGAGCCTGAATTGAAACATCCCCTCATCCTGAGGTCGCGCGAAGGGCTGGATCCGGCACTCGACAAGGCGATCCGCGAGATCCTCGCCGAAGTCTTCCGCAATTGGAGCTGACCGGCTCAGCCCGGGATACCGAATTCGCCGCTGAAGCTCGCCAGATGGTGATGCAGCCGGTCGATAACAGTGGTGCGCGGGCTGGTCTGGCGCTGCAGAAGCCCGACATGGCGATGAATTTGCGGATTTCCGAAAGGCACCGAGACGACCTCGCCCGGCGCCTCCTTGACCGCATTCCAGGGCGCAACCGACACACCGAGACCATGCACGACACAGCCGACGACGGCGGCGAGGCCCTCTTTGAAAGGGCGGGCTATCACCTTTTTCCTGCCGCTCGTTCATCCGGACGCGAAGCGGGCCGTAGAACTTTGCCTTCTGCATAAAAGAGACTAAGCGCTCGAGCTCGGAATAAAAAGCCTTTCGGTTCTTCTCGATCTTGAAGGTGCGAGATCCAGGCTTGGCTGTCCTATGTTTTGAGCCAGCGATTTCTCGGTGAGTGCGCGCCCGATGCGCCGGATGCCATCTTCGAACGGATGTATACTTTCAACACCATTTCGACTTCATACGCTGAAGAGCACACCACCACATCTCGGCGGCGAAACGGCTGCTTTCATCACTCCCGCCAGCGTAGCAAGCGGCGTTCCGCAGCCCCCGCCAGCCGATTGAACGCAAAACCGACGATACCGAGGATGATGACGCCGACCATGACAAGGGCCATGTCGAAGCGCTCGCGGCCGGCGATGACGAGGCCGCCGATCCCGGGGCCGACAGCGAGGAAGTATTCGGCGCCGACGGTTGCGAGCCAGGAATAGATCAGGCCGAGGTGGATGCCGGTCGCGATCGACGGCAGGGCGACCGGGAGGTAGATCCGGCTGATGCGCTGCCAGGAATTGAAGCGCAGCGCACGGCCGACCTCGACCAGTTCGCGCGGCGCATCCTTGATGCCGTCATGCGTGTTGAGCGCAATCGGGATGAAGGCGGCGAGTGCTACGAAGACGATCTTCGCCTGCTCGCCGAAGCCGAACCAGACGGAGATCAGCGGGATCCAGGCAAGCAGCGAGATCTGCTTGATGCCGTTGAAGGTCGGCATGATCAGCCGGTCGGCGATGTTGACGACGGCGAGCAGCGTGCCGAAGCTGATGCCGAGGACGGCGCCGATCAGGAAGCCAGCGACATTGCGCAGCAGGCTCGAGCCGAGCTGGCCGACCAGGCCGTTGTCGATGATCTCCTGCTTGGCCGTCAGGATAACGTCCTCGATCGGCGGCAGGAAGCGGATATCGACCAGACCGAAGCGGCTCGAGGCCTCCCATGCGAGAAGAAGCAGAAGCGGCAGGGTCAATCCCCGGCGGATGCGGACGAAGTTTGAAGTCTCTTCCATCGCTCAGTCCTCCGCCTGCCGCTTCCAGCGCCGGATCAGCACCTCGGATGCTTCCAGTCCGCGATCCATGGCGAAACCGATGATGCCGATGACGACCATGGCGATGATGACGGTATCCAGCCAGAACATCTGGCGGCCCCAGACAAGCAGGTATCCGAGCCCCTCGGACGACGCCAGGAGCTCGACGCCGACAAGCGACGTCCAGGCATGCGTCAGGCCGTAGCGGATACCGGTAAAGATCGAAGGCACGGCGCTTGGGAGGACGATCAGCCGCAGCGTCTGCCAGCGGCTGAAGCGCAATGCCCGCCCGACCTCCAGATATTTGGCCGGAACGCTGCGAATGCCCGAGAAGGTGTTCAGCGTTACCGGCACCAGAGCGCCCTTGGCGATGATGATGATCTTCAGCGTTTCCTCGATACCGACGAGCAGCATCAGAAGCGGGATCCAGCCGAGCGTCGGGATCTGTGCAAAAGCGAGAAAGACCGGCTTGACATAGTCCTCGAAGCGCCGAGAGAGACCCATGGCAATTCCAAGCGCCATGCCGAGAGAGGCCCCTATCGCGAAACCGAAGACGACGCGGCGCAGGCTGACGCCCGCATGGTAGAGCAGTTCGCCGGTCGAGATCATGTCCCGCCCGGTCGCGACGACATAAGCGGGCGCCGGCAGGATCTGTTCGGGCAGCCAGCCGCGCGCCGAAGCGATCCACCAGAGGGCGATCAGACCGACCGGGAAGAGGAATGCCTCTCCCCGGCGGATCCAGCGAACGGCCGGATGCTGCGACCAATTGCGCCGCCGCGCCTGTCCTTCGAACTCGATATCGATTGCCATGCCAGGTCTTTCACTCAGGCTGTTCGGTCAGCAAGATCACGACGCGACGGGCTTGCCGTCGGCGCCATAGGCCTGCCAGAAGTTCTTGAAGCCGAGACGCTCGATCGCGTTGTCGAGATATTTCGGTTCGAACCAGCCCTTGAGATCGACATCGCGGCGGATCAGGCCGAATTCCTTACTCTTGGCCGCCTGCTCCGTGTACTGCGACACCAGGAGATCATCGATCAGCGGCGAATTGCGGTAGGCCAGCGTATCGCCCTTGAAGTACTCCTCGAGGATCGGGATTGCCGTGCCGGATTTGTGCCAGAGCTCGAAGAGTGCGGCGCGGTTCGGCTCGTCGGACGACCACTTTGCGGCCTTGACGAAGGCGTCGACGACGCGCTGGGTGATTTCGGGATGGGCATCGATGAAGGCCTCGCGGCCGATGATGCCGGCGTTGCGGCCGAAGCGCGGATCGTCACCCTTCGTCGTGTAGATGACGTCCGCGGCACCCTTGGCGGCGAGATTGATCAGCTGCGTATCGCCAAAGGCGGCATCGATATCCTTGCTGGTCAAAGCTGCAACGGTGCCAGCACTATCGAGATTGACGACCTGTACATCGCGTTCGGTCAGGCCATGCGCTTCCAGGATCTTGATCGCCGCCAGGTGGCCGTTGGTGCCGCGCTGCAGCGCGATCTTGCGCCCCTTCAGATCCTCGATCGACTTGATGCCGGAATCCTTGGCGACGGCGAGGTAGAGCGGCTTGCGTGCGCCGCTTGCCAGCAGGTACTTGGTCTTCAGCCCGGTGGCGCGGCCGATCAGCGCCGGCAGGTCGCCCTGATAGGCGAAGTCGAGCTGGTCGTTGGCGAAGCCCTCGTTGACGGCGGGACCGGCGCCCTTGAAGAAGGTCCACTCGATCTTGATGTTGGGATCATTGGCAAATTCCTTCTCCAGGAATTCGCCGGCCCGCGCGGTCGCGGCCGAGGTGCCTTCCGAATAGGGGCGGTTGTCGATGCCGATCGCGGCATAGCCGACATGGATGACAAGTGGATCCTCGGCGCGTGCCGATGTTGCCGTCGCCGCAAGCAGAATGGCGAGGGCGGCGGCCAGGCGGGTAAAGGTGATGCGTTTCATGATGGTCTCCGTTGATGCTTATCGTGCAATGGCGATCGCCGGCCGCGGGCGATCCTGTTCGGGCGCGCGCAGCGGGCGCGGGGCTGCAGGAGCGGCAACTTCGCCGGTGGCATGCAGGCTGTTGAGAACGCGGTCGCGCACTGCGGCGATCTCCGCCGACGTGCGCCGGCGCGGGCGGTCGATCGTAACCGGAATGATCTCGCGCACCCGGCCGGACGCGGCGACATCACCACCACCCTGTCGCCGAGATAGACCGCCTCTTCGACATCATGGGTGACGAGCACCATGGTGATGCCTTCCTTGGCCCAGATGTCCTGGAGCTCGTCCTGAAGGCGCGCCTTGGTGATCGCGTCGAGCGCGCCGAAGGGTTCGTCGAGCAGCAGCACATTCGGACGGTTGACCAGTCCGCGCGCGATACCGGCGCGCTGCGCCATGCCGCCGGAAAGCTGATGCGGATAGACGGTGGCAAAGCCGCCTAGACCGACGAGCTCGAGATGCTCGCGCACCAGCTCGGCCTTGCGAGCCTTCGGTAGCCTGGTGTTCAGGAGACCGAGGGCGACATTCTGCTCGACCGTCAGCCAGGGGAACAGCCGCGGCTCCTGGAAGACGATGCCGCGGTCGAGGCTCGGCTCGTGCACCTCGGCGCCACCGTGGCGGATGCGCCCCGCGGTGGTGACGTCGAGACCGGCAAGCAGCCGCAACAGAGTCGATTTTCCGCAGCCGCTGGCGCCGACGATGGTGACGAATTCGCCCTTCGCGACATCGACGCTGACATCGTCGAGGGCAGTCAGCGTATCGTTGCCGATCTTGAAGCGGCGGGTGATGTGGTCGGCCTGGAGATGGGCGATGCTCATGGTGATCCTACTCGGCGGCAAGAGGGGCGGATGCCGGATGCTGCGGTGTGCGCAGCCCCAGATTCTGGCGCAGCGTCGTGCCTTCATATTCGTTGCGGAACAGGCCGCGGCGGCGCAGCTCAGGCAGCACGAGATCGACGAAATGGTGAAGACCAACGGGCAGATGCGGGGGCATGATGTTGAAGCCATCGGCGGCTCCGCCCGTGAACCAGTGCTGCATCTCGTCGGCGATCTGCGCCGGCGTGCCGACGATCTGCCGGTGGCCGCGCGCGCCGGCGATCCTCAGATAAAGCTGGCGGATCGTCAGGTTCTCACGATGGGCGAGATCGAGCAGCAGGCGCTGGCGGCTCTTGCTGGCATTGGTCTCCGGCAGCGCAGGAACCGGCCCGTCGAGGGGATAGGCGGAGAGATCGACGCCGCCGGTCATGCCGCTCAGCAAAGCCAGGCCGACGACCGGATGGATCAGCTCCTGGATCTGTTCGAACTTCTCTTCCGCCTCCGCGATCGTAAGGCCGACGACGGGAAAGATGCCGGGCATGACCTTCAGATCATCGGCGTGACGGCCGTATTTGCGCAGGCGCCCCTTGAGATCGGTGTAGAAGGCGCGGGCATCCTCGAATGTCTGGTGGGCGGTAAAGACCACTTCGGCGGTGCGCGCCGCAAGTTCCTTGCCGGGCTCGGAAGAGCCAGCCTGAACGAGCACCGGATGTCCCTGGGGCGAACGGGCAACGTTCAGCGGCCCGCGAACCTTGAAGAACTTGCCCTTGTGATTGAGGACATGCTGCTTGTCGGGATCGAAATAGAGGCCGCTCTGCTTGTCGCGCGGGAAGGCGCCCTCTTCCCAGGTATCCCACAGCCCGGTCACGACATCGGCGAATTCCTCGGCGCGCTCGTAGCGCTCGCCATGGGCATAATGCTCGTCGCGGCCGAAATTGTGCGCTTCGTGCTCGCTGGACGAGGTTACGAGGTTCCATCCTGCCCGTCCGCCGCTGATATGGTCGAGCGAGGCGAATTTGCGGGCGATATGATAGGGCTCGTTATAGGATGTCGAGGCGGTGGCGACGAAGCCGATATTGCGGGTGACCGCCGCCAGCGCCGAGAGCAGCGTGATCGGCTCGAACTGCGCGACATAGCGCGTCGCGGTGCGGCTCAAGGCCTCGATATCGGTGCCCCGCGTCCCGACGCCATCGGCCATGAAGATCAGGTCGAACTTGCCGCGCTCGGCGAGCTGCGCCAGTTCCACGTAATGGGCGAAGTTGGAGCCGGCATCGGCCTGCGCATCCGGATGACGCCAAGCGGCAATGTGATGTCCGGTCGGGTAGAGAAAGGCGCCGAGCCTGAGTTGCGATCGTTCAGCCATTTCGAGCTCCGTTCGAAGGAGCAATCAGGCTAGGATTAAAAAAATAATATCTATAGAAATTATATTCTATTTCGAAGCCGCTGAAGGAACTTTTGTAATTGGAAAGGCTGCGCGCGAGCAGGCATGTTTTCGGCTCACCGGTGCGGCCCGCATCGCGCCCAAGGAGATATGAATGACTTTGTCAGCGCCCATCGCGCCACAGGAAGACAGACTGACCGCGCTCGTAAAGAGCCGGTATCGCAGCGATAAGGCGCTGTCCGGACAATGGAACGAGGCGCTCGACGCAATCCTGTCTCACCGCAGCGTCCGCGACTATCTCCCGCAATCCGTGCCCGCGCATGTGATCGAACTTGCCGTCGCCGCGGCTCAATCGGCGCCGAGTTCATCGAACCTCCAGGCCTGGAGCGTGATCGCCGTCGAAGACAAGGAGATCAGGGATCGCCTGAATGCCGTTGCCGGCAATCAGCGCCAGATCACCGGGGCGCCGCTTCTTCTGGTCTGGCTCGCCGATCTCGCCCGCCCGCGTGACATCGCTGAGACGCGGGGCGGCACGGCCGAAGGTCTCGATTATATCGAGAGTTTCCTGCTCGGTGTCATCGATGCCGCTCTTGCTGCGCAGAATGCCGTCGTGGCGCTCGAATCCCTCGGCCTCGGCACCTGCTATATCGGCGCCATCCGCAATGACCCGGAAACCGTGGCGCGCGAGCTCGGGCTGCCCGAAGGCGTGTTCCCTGTCTTCGGCCTGACGGTGGGTTATCCCTATCAGGGCAGGCCCGCAGATGTGAAGCCGCGGCTTGGCCAGGCAGCAATCCTCCATCGCGATCGCTACGATCCCGGTGCACACCGGCCTGCCCTCGACGCCTATAACCATGCGCTTGGAACCTTCCAGGCGGAACAGGCAATACCCCGGATCGACTGGACCGAGCAGGTCAGCAACCGCATCGGCACCGTCGCAGCCCTGAAAGGCCGTCACGTTCTGAAGGACGTCATCCGGAAGCTCGGCTTCGCGCTCAAGTAAGCGCCCTTCCCTTTCATTCAGCAAATCGATCAGCAGGCACAGGCATGACCAACAGCTCCGAATTTCTCTGGTACATCCCGAACGACATCAAGGCCGGTCACCGCGGCGACAGCGCCATCGTCGATCACAACAGCCTGGAGACGCTGACGGAACATGCGCAGGCGCTCGAGGATCATGGCTGGAAAGGCGCGCTGATCGGCACCGGCTGGGGAAGGCCGGATACGTTCACGGTTGCCACGGCGCTTGCAGCGCGCACCAAGACCTTCGAGCCGCTGATCGCCATCAGGCCCGGCTATTGGCGCCCGGCGAACTTTGCTTCGGCGGCCGCAACGCTCGACCACCTCAGCGGCGGCCGGGTCCGCGTCAATATCGTCTCCGGGCAGGACAATCTTGCCGCCTATGGCGACAGCGAGGGTGATCAGGCCCATCGCTATGCACGCACCAAGGAATTCATGCGCCTCGTGCGCCGCCTCTGGACGGAAGAAAACGTCACCTCGGCGGGCGAGCATTTCCGGCTCGAGGGCTCGACCGTCCAGCCGCGCATCGCCGGGAATGGCAACCGCCGCCACCCCAAGCTCTATTTCGGCGGCGCCTCGGAGGCGGCCGAAAAGGTCGCCGCAACCGAGGCGGACGTGCAGCTCTTCTGGGGCGAACCGCTCGATGGCGTCAGGGAACGCATCGACAGGCTGAAGCGCCTGAGCCGCGATCTCGACCGCGATCTTGCACCTCTGGAATTCGGCCTGAGGATCACCACGCTCGTGCGGGAGACGCGCGAGGAAGCCTGGGCGGATGCCGAAAAGAAGGTTGCCGCCATGGCGGCAAATCAGGGTGGCAGCTGGCAGGACCACCGTGGCTCAGTCGCCGTCGGCCAACGCCGTCTCCTGGAACTGCACGAGCGCGGCGATGTGCTCGACGACAACCTCTATACCGCTCCCGGAAAATTCGGCGGCGGCGGCGCGGGAACGACATGGCTGGTCGGCTCGGCCGAAGATGTCGCGTCGTCGCTGCGCAAATACCGGGAGCTCGGCATCACGCATTTCGTGCTCTCGGATACGCCCTACCTTGCCGAGATCAAACGGCAGGGAGACAAGCTGCTGCCGCTCCTGAGGGGTTGAGAGATGGATCGGGTCGATCGCAAAATCCTGGCGCAGCTGCAGAGCGACGCCGACATCCCCGGGCCGGAGCTTGCCAAGTCAGTCGGCATTTCGAACACGCCCTGCTGGCGAAGGGTTCAGAAGCTGGAGGAGGAAAAGGTCATCCGCCGGCGGGTTGCCCTGCTCGACGCGGCGAAAATCAACGCCGCCGTCACCGTGTTCGTGTCCATCCGGGTCAAGGCGCATTCGCTGGAATGGCTGCGCCGGTTTTCCGAGGTGGTGACAAGCTTTGCCGAAGTGGTCGAGTTCTACCGCATGAGCGGCGACGTCGACTATCTGATGCGGGTCGTGGTGCCCGACGTCGCAGGCTATGACGCGTTCTACAAGCGGCTGGTGGCGAAGATCGAGATCGGCGACGTCAACTCGCGCTTTGCCATGCAGGAGCTGAAGTACACGACCGAGCTTCCCTTATCTTATCTGCAGATCAACAATCCCAAAGCGGCACGCGGAGGCTAGCCGCGATTGGACCCGACATTGTGACGTTCGGCGGCCGCCACCAGCGCAATGACGGCCTTGCCTGGGGGTAAGGAAGGAGCGAGACGCTGCTGCCCTTTCACACGATCGTCAGGGCCGGTCACCCTCGAAGTGCCGCTCAAGGAAGGGGAGATTGTCCTGACCCCAATAGGTTTCCTCGTCATAGATGAATGTCGGGAAACCAAAGACGCCGCTGTTTCGGGCGTGATCGCGGTCGCGGCTCCACTTCTTCTGAACGTCGTCGTCGCCCTGGCGCTTGAGAAGTGCCTCGCCGTCGAAACCGGCTCGGGTGACGACCTCGGCCCGCACCTCGGGTTTGCCGATATCACGTGCGTCCACCCAATAGGCGGTCTGCAACGCGCGAGTGACACCCACCCAATCCTTGCCGTCGAGATAGGCTGCGATCACCAGAAAGGAGGCGGGCGTCGGATCACCGAGTTCCGGGCGCTTGTCGAGCCAGATTTCCTTGCCGCGCACCTTCGCCCAGCGTTTCAGGTCCCTCATCCAATAGGCCCGGCGGATTTCCGGCCGGTTGCGCGAGAAGATGCCGCCGTTTTCCTCGATCACGGTGGTCAGGAAAGGCTCTATATCCACTTTGTGCCGCTTGGCGAGATCGACGAAGGCGTCGAGGCCGATATAGGACCAGGGAGAACCGATGGAGAAGAAATATTCGAGGGACTTCGTCATTGCTAATATCCTGATTTCAAAGATCTCACGTCACCGGCGCGCGGCGATAATGGCTGAAGCGCAGCGGGGCGCCAACCGAGTTCGGGGCCGATCAGCGTCACGAAGTCGTGTAGAATCTGGCGGTAATCCTCGTCGATGAATTCATAGGGAAGCTCCAGACGGAATTCCTCGACATGAGGCAGGATCGGATCGGCATATAGCGTCTCCAGGATTTCGTCAGCGGTTCCGACGAGGTCACGGGCAAAGAGGGTGCGGCGCTCGCCCTGCGGCGCAAGTGTGCGTTCGTGACGGCCGGCGGCATAGGCAGCGTAGCGCTTGCGCGTTGCCAGGCTGGCACTGTCGTAGGGAACGATGACCCTTCCGAGCGCCACCCGGCGCCCGGCTCCACCGGAATTTCTGTAGCGCTCGAGCTGGCGTCCCTGGGCGACAAAGAACTCGTCTGTCTCCTCGCCCGTCGTGACGTTGCCGATCAGGAGATTGAAGCCGTTCTGTCCGGCCCAGGCTGCAGAGCGCAGGGAGCCTCCTCCATACCAGATGCGGTCGATCAGGCCCTTGGCATGGGGATTGAGCCGCGGACGCTGCGGGCCGAAGGGCGTCTTGATCCGCGTCTCCTCGTCGCCGAGATAGTGTCCCTTCAGATTGTCGGCGAACCTGATAACGCGAGCATGCGAGAAGTCATGGCTCTCCCAGTCGCCATCAAAAGCGAGCGGCCCGATCAGATCGGCATGGAGCGGCCGTCCCGCGCTCAGCCCGACATTGAGCCGCCCCCGGGAGAGCACGTCGACGGTCGAGAGATCCTCGGCCAGCCGATAGGGGCTTTCGTAGCCGATCGGAATGACCGCCGTGCCGAGCTCGATCCTCTCGGTCCGCTGGGTGGCCGCTGCTAGGAAGGCGGTTGCCGAGGAAATACCCGGCTCCAGATGCCGCTGCCTGACCCAGGCACTGTTGAAGCCAAGCTCCTCGCCATGTTCGAGGAGCAGAAGCGTCTCTTCGAGCCCGCGATGGGGATCGTCTTCGGGATAGTTTCCGGGCGTCAGGAACCCGACATGTTTGATCGCAATGGAATTGCTGGTCATCTCTGGAACTCAGAATTTCGGCAGGCCGGGTGGATTCGTCTCCGAAGCAGGCAAGGCTTCCTCCGACAGATGCCAATGATCGAGGATTTTGGCGTAGGTGCCGTCCTTGATCAGGCCGTTGGTGGCGATCGTCAGCGTGTCGGCAATGCCGCTGCCCTTGCGCGTCGTGATCGCGACGTCGGAGCGATCGGGCCAGCCGGCGCTCAGCGTTCCCACGCGCTTGATGTTCTTGTCGCGGGCGGCGATGAAGACGAGCTGCGCATGCGGCTGAACAATGACGTCGGCGCGACCGGATTGCAGCGCCAGCAGGCTCGCTGCCTCGTCGTCGAAATATTGAAGCTCGATCGGCTTCAAGCCGGTGGCAACGTCCTCATCACTCCATTTCAGCAGGATCCGCTCCTGGTTAGTCCCAGCACCGACGATGATGCGCAGACCCGCCGCATCCTTCGGTTCCTTGATGGAGGCGATGGCGCTGTCACCCTTCACGAAGAAGCCATGCAGGCCTTTGCGATAGGTCGAGAAGTCGAACTTCTGCTTGCGTTCTTCGGTAACGCCAACATTAGAAATGACAGCGTCGTACTTGCCCGACACAAGACCAAGCGGCCAGTCGATCCAGGCGACCGGCACGATTTCAAGCTCCAACCCGAGGCTTTCTGCAATCGCATTGGCATATTCGGGATCGGCTCCAACGACCGTCTTCGCGTCGGTGGCATAGGTTGCAAGCGGTGGTCCGCCCGGGCTGATCGCCACGGTAAACTTGCCCGGCGTGACGAAGGCAAAGCTCTTCGGGATCGAGGCGATCGCCGCTTCGTTCTTCACCGCATGGACACGAGCGGGTTGCGCGGGGCTCAGATCGAACTCATCGACGGCATGCGCCGTTCCCGCCGCAGCCAGCATCATCGCGCTCAAAAGCAGCGCCGGGCGCCAGAAAGCAAAAGACATCATTCTAAATCTCCTGAAATGAACGGTGCGGACCGGCTCGCGTCCCTCGCACCGGTCCGCACGGCCAGCCTTAGGAACCGCTCTTCGGCAGTCCCGGCGGGTTGGTCTTCGATTCTGCCGTCGCCTCTGATGTCAGGTTCCAGCGCTTCAGCACTTCGCCATACTTGCCATTCTTGATGAGGTCGTTGAGAGCGAGAGTGACCGCGTCGGCAAGTCCGGCGCCCTTCTTGGTCGTGACTGCGATCTCGGCCGCAATCGGCCAGCCGCCGCTGACGGTGCCGACGAGCTTGGTCGAGCCCTTGATCGAGGCGCTGTAGGCGAGCGTGGCATTCGGATTGAATTCGACATCGGCACGGCCGGACTGGATCGCCAGATCGGCCGCGGCCCGGTCATCGTAATACTGCACCTCGATCGGCTTCAGGCCGGCGGCGACATTTTCGCGGTCCCATTCGAGGATGATCTTTTCCTGATTGGTACCGGCGCCTGTGATGACCTTCAGCCCGGCAACGTCCTTCGGCTCCTTGATCGCGGTGATCTTGCTGTCGGCCTTCACGTAGAAGCCGAGCACGTCATTGCGATAGGTGGAGAAATCGAACTTCTCCTTGCGCTCCTCCGTCACGGTGACGTTGGAAATGACGGCATCGTACTTGCCGGAGGAGACACCGAGCGGCCAGTCTTCCCAGGCGACCGGAACGAGATCGAGCTCGAGGCCGAAAGAGTCGGCGAGCAGCTGCGCGATCTCGGGATCGGTACCGACGACGGTCTTCGCATCCGTTGCGTAGGTCGCGACCGGCGGGTCCCAGGGGTTGATGGCGACGGTGAACTTGCCCTTCTGGACGAACTTGAAGGACGGAGAGATTGTCTTGATCGCCGCTTCATCCTTCTCGGCGCGGATCCGGTTCGAGGTATCCGGGCTCAAGTTGAATTTCTCGGCAGCCTGCGCGGAGCCGATCCCTATGGTTGCCACCGCTACGGTGCTGGCGAGCAGCTGGATTGCGCTATTTCTGAATGTCATTGCCCTACTCCATTTCTTCTTTAAATTGTGGCTGCTGGCATGCGATCCGGACGCCCGTCGCGGCCGGAATTTCGTTTTCTGCGGAAAGTTCAGAGCACCTTGGCGAGAAACTCTCTGGTGCGGGAATGTTCGGCCCGGGTGAAGATCTTCGATGGCGGGCCGGACTCCAGGATCTTGCCGCCGTCCATGAAGACAACGGTATCGGCGATCTCGCGGGCGAAGCCGATCTCGTGGGTGACGACGACAAGCGTCGTTCCTGTCCGCGCGAGTTCCTTGATGACATCGAGCACCTCGCCGACGAGCTCGGGATCGAGCGCCGATGTCGGTTCGTCGAACAGGAGAACCTTGGGACGGAGGGCCAGCGCCCGGGCAATTGCCACGCGCTGCTGCTGGCCGCCCGAAAGCTGGCGGGGATAGGCATTGATCTTGTCGCCGAGCCCGACCCTGGCGAGCAACTCCTGCGCCAGCTGGACCGCTTCCTCGCGTTTTGCGCCGCGCACCTGGATAGGTGCCTCGATCAGATTTTCGAGCACGGTCAGATGCGGAAAGAGATTGAAGCTCTGGAACACCATGCCGATATCGGCGCGCCGCTTCAGGATTTCGTTCTCCTTGAGCTCATAGAGCAGATTGCCCTTCTGCTCGTAGCCGACGAGCTCGCCATCGACGGCGATGAAACCGGCGTCCACGCGCTCCAAATGATTGATCGAGCGCAGCAGCGTCGACTTGCCGGAACCCGAGGGGCCGAGGATGGCGGTCACGCTACCGGCAGGCAGATTGAGATCGATGCCATCGAGCACCTTCAGCGAGCCAAAGCTTTTCGAAATTCCCTGGATGCTGATGGCGCCACCGGCGCGCAGAACCGCGGCATCGGCAAATCCCCTATGGGCGACTGCGGTTTCAGTCGCAAACTCAGCCGCGGCAGGCTGGCGGGCAAAGCGTGCGAAGAAGGCCTGGAACGGCAAGGGCTTCGGATTGCGCAGGGCACCCTTAGAATAATGCCGCTCGATATAGTGCTGCGCGATCGACAGCACGGTCATGATGACGAGATACCAGGCGGTCGCCACCATCAGCAGCGGAATGACTTCCAGATTGCGGCGATAGATGACCTGCACGGTGTAGAAGAGCTCCGGCAGGGCCAGAACGTAGACCATCGAGGTCGCCTTCGCGAGACCGATCACCTCGTTGAACCCTGTCGGCAGGATCGAGCGCATGGCCTGCGGCAGGATGATGCGGAATGCCTGGCGGCGATGCGAGAGGCCGAGCGAGGCGGCCGCCTCAAGCTGCCCCTGGTCCACGGAGAGAATACCGCCGCGAACGATCTCGGCGAAGAAGGCCGACTGATTGAGCGTCAGACCAAGAAAAGCTGCCGCAAACGGCGTCAGAAGCTGCGTCGTCGGATAGCTCGCAAAGACCGCATCGGTGAAGGGGATGCCGATCGTGATCGTTTCATAGAGATAGCCGAGATTGTTGAGAACGAGCAGCAGCACGATGACCGGGATCGAGCGGAGCAGCCAGATATAGCCCCAGGAGAGACCCGACAGCAGCGGCGAGCGGGAAACACGGGCGAGTGCCAGCGCGGTTCCGAGGATCGAGCCGGAGACGGTGGCGAGTGCTGTCAGAAGCAGGGTTCGGCCAAGGCCGGCCAGCACCGGTTCAGCAAAGAACCACTCGGCAAACACATTCCAGCCCCAGCGCGGGTTCGTGGACGTCGAATAGATGATGCTCGCGATGACGACGGTGGCAAAGATCGTGCCCGCAAAGCGCGCCGGGTGGCGTGCAGGAACAATCTTGTAGCGCGTGAAATCGGAGGTCTCCGCCGCTCTGTGCTCGTGTTTTGCGATAGCCGCAAATTCGCTGGTCAGCGCCATGCCCCTGTTCCTTCCCAAATCAAAGATTGGCGACCGCTCGAAGCGGCGTTGCGTCGATATCTGCCGCCGGCGCGATAGCGGCGGCCGCGATCGTCTTTTCGAACGGCAGCGTCTTGTAGAATTCAGGATCGACATTGATGTCGAAGAGCGCGGTGTAACCGTTGCTCAGATAGAGGCCGACGGCCTCCGGCTGCCGGAATCCCGTCGTCAGATAGACGCGCTGATAGCCCTGGCGGGCCGCTTGCGCCTCAAGCTCGACGAGAACCTTTCGCGCCAGTCCTTGACGTCGCAGGTCGGAGCGGGTCCAGATGCGCTTGAACTCGGCGGTCCGCTCGTCATAGCGCTTGAAGGCGCCGCCGCCGATCGTCACGCCATCGCGTATCAACAGCACGAAGTTGCCGTCCGGCGGGGCGAAGGCTTCAGGCGGATAGCGGTTGAGCTCGGCTGCCGCGCCCTTCTCATCGAAATAGCTGCCGTAGCGGCTGTCATATTCATGAATGAGTTCGTCGATCAGCGGCTTTGCCTGCGGATCAAGCGGTGAGGTGTAGAGAAACGTATCGCTCATGTCGTCGTTACCCGTTGTTTTCGGAGAGAAAGGTTTCGGCGAGCTGCACCCAGTAGCGGGCCGCAGGCGCTATGATGGCGTCATTGAAATCATAGTGCGCACTGTGGAGGGGCGCGCCGTCGCCGTTGCCGACGAAGAGATAGCTTCCCGGCGTCTCCTGCAGCATGAAGGCGAAGTCTTCACTAGCCGTCCGCGGGCGGAAATCGTCCTCGATGACGCTGCGATCGAACGCCTTGATCGCTACATTTTTCGCAAATGCCGTTTCGTCGGCATGGTTGATCAGTGCCGGGAAACCGCGCCGGTAGTCGACCTCGGCCACCGCGCCGAAGCTTTCGGCCTGTGCGCGGGCCAGGGCCGGAATGCGGGTTTCGAGCCTTTCGCGAACGCTCTCGTCATAGGCACGCATGGTGAGCTTCAGCTCGACGCTTTCGGGGATGACATTCGAGGCGGACCCGCCGTGGATCGAGCCCACGGTGACAACGGCCATCTCCTGCGGATCGACATTGCGGGAGACGACGCTCTGCAGCGCGGTGATGAATGAGGCGGATGCCAGCACCGGATCGACACCACGATGCGGCTCGGCACCATGGCCGCCCTTGCCGACGATCCTGATCACCGCCTGGTCGACCGAGGCCATGGCCGCATTCGCGACGAAGCCGAAATGCCCCGAGGGCACGCCCGGCCAATTGTGGAGCCCGAAGACTGCGTCGACAGGAAAGCGATCAAACAGCCCCTCCGCAATCATCTTGCGCGCCCCGGCGCCGATCTCCTCGGCCGGCTGAAAGATCAGCCGAAGCGTTCCATCGAAATGTCCGCTCTCGGCGAGATAGCGCGCCGCTGCAAGTAGGATGGTCGTGTGCCCGTCATGCCCGCAAGCATGCATGACGCCGGGGTTGCTGCTCGAATAAGCAAGGCCCGTCGCCTCCTCGATCGGCAGCGCATCCATATCCGCGCGAATGGCGACCCTCTTGTTGCCGTTTCCCTTCGTCAAGGTCGCGACGATGCCGGTGCCAGCAATACCATGCTCGACCTCATAGCCCCACGAGGAGAGACGCGAGGCGATGAGCTTGCTGGTGCGATGCTCGCGAAACGCAAGCTCCGGATATTGGTGAAGATCGTGGCGCAGAGCGATGAATTCGTCGAGGAGTGAGGCAATCCCCTGCTCGACGCGGTCATGGCCTGGGGTTGTTTGAACTCTTGCGTTCATCGGGCATCCCCCAGCGCTCAAGCGCTGGCGGCCTTTCGCTGGTCGGAATCGTCGGCGCGTTCGGCATAGCGGCTGGTGCGGAAGGGCAGCCCAAGATGATCGCGAAGCGTTTCGCCTTTCAGCTTTGGATCGAAATAGCCGCGGCGCTGCAGGATGGGCAGAACGTGATGTGCGAAGTCGTCGAAGCCTTCGGCGATCACCGGGAAACCGAGAATGAAGCCGTCGGCGGCTTCGCCATCGATCCAGCGGATGATCTCGTCAGCGATATGATCGGCCGTGCCGATAAACGCTGTGCGCGGCGTGGCTGCATCGAGCGCAACCTCGCGCAAGGTCAGCCCCTTCTCGCGCGCCGTCTTCTTGATCCGGTCGGTCGTGGCGCGGAAATTGTTGCGGCCGATATCGCCGAGCTCGGGAAATTGCTCATCCAGCGGATAGATGCTGAAATCATGGTGATCGAAGAAGCGGCCGAGATAGCGCAAGGCCTCTTCGATGGTAACGAGGCCGCGGATCGCCTGATACTTGGCTTCCGCCTCCTCCACCGTCGCACCGACGATCGGGCCGATGCCGGGATAGACGCCGATCTCTCTGGCGCTGCGCCCCTGGGCGACCGCGCTCTGCTTGAGTTGCTTGTAGAAGGTCTTCGCATCCTCGATCGGACCGCCATTGGTGAAGACGGCATCGGCATGCTTGCCGGCGAGCTTGATGCCGGAATCCGAGGCACCCGCCTGGAAGACGACCGGCTGCCCCTGTTTCGAGCGGCGGATATTGAGCGGCCCTTCGATCCGGAAGAACCGCCCCTTGTGATCGAGCCGGTGCATCTTGTCGAAGTCGGCATATTGCCCGCTGTCGCGATCGCGGATGAAGGCGTCGTCATCCCAGGAATCCCAGAGGCCCTTGGCCGCGTCGATATATTCCTCGGCGATCTCGTATCGCAGCTCATGCTCGGGATGCTCGCGCCCGTAATTGCGCCCGGATCCCTCAAGGGGCGAGGTGACGGCATTCCAACCGGCGCGGCCGCCGCTGATCAGATCGAGCGACGCGAACTGCCGGGCGATGGTGAAGGGGTCGCTGTAGGAAGTCGATACCGTGCCCACCAGACCGATCTTCGATGTCGAGGCGGCCAGCGCCGAGAGGATCGTCAGCGGCTCGAAGCGGTTGAGAAAATGGGGAATCGATTGCTCGTTGATGTAGAGGCCGTCGGCAACGAACGCGAAAGCAATGCCGACATCCTCGGCCTTGCGGGCGGTATCGACGAAGAACTGAAGGTTGGTCGAGGCGTCCGCCGGACCGCTCGGATGCTTCCAGGCGTTCATGTGGCCGCCCGGGCCCTGCAGCATGATGCCGAAAGTGACGTGTTTCTGAGCCATGATCTGTCTCCGGAGTGGGGAATTAGGCAGCGAGCGAAAGGCGTTCTTTTGCCAGCAGCTCGATGGAGGCGAGGCGCTCGCCCGGCGTCAGGGCCGGCGTGTCGAGCACGAATTCCTGGACGCCGTAGCGCGCGTGAAGGTCGTCGAGCGCATCCCGCACCTGACGTGCGGTGCCATGGAGAACGCTCGGGATCTTTTCCTCGGTGCGGTAGTCGGCGACACCGGCCTGCCGGGCATATTCGGCCGCCTGCTCTTCATTGCCGACATTCACCGTCTGGCCGTTCGGCAGGAACACCTTGACGATGCGCAGATCGCCGACGCGGGTTCTCGCCTGCTCCGCGCTTTCCGCGGCGAAAGCTGCGAGCGCCAGGATCGGAACATCGCCGCCGGTCGCCTGCGCATAGGCCTCGAAGGTCTTGCGGAGATTTTCGGGATCGCCGTTCAGGTGTCCGGCAAAGACCAGCCGCCACCCCTTCTCCGCGGCAAGCAGCGCGCTGTCGACGCTGGCGCCGAGCAGGAAGCGCTCGGGCTTGACCGGTGGGATAGGCGTTGCCACCGCCTGGTCGTCGCGCGCATCGAACGAAAGGTAGGCATTCAACTCGGAGAGCTGTTCGGCAAAGCCCGGCTTCAACGCGGGATCGACCGCGACCTGCAAGGCGCGCGTCGAATAGGGAAAGCCGCCCGGCGCCTTGCCAACGCCCAGATCGACCCTGCCCGGCGCGAGCGACGACAGGACGTTGAAAATCTCGGCGACCTTGTAGGCGCTATAGTGCTGCAGCATTACCCCGCCCGAGCCGATACGGATCGAGCGCGTGCGCGCCAGAAGATAGGAGATCAGCACCTCTGGTGCGGAACTTGCGAGGTTAGTCATGCTATGATGTTCGGCGACCCAGAAGCGGTGGTAACCGAGCTCCTCCGCCGCAATGGCGAGCTTGACGGCCGCAGCAAGCGCTTCCGTCGCCGTCACGCCCGCTTCGATCGGAGCCTTGTCGAGCAAGCTGAGAAGATAGGTCATCACGGTGCCTCACCATAGTTCTATATTGTCTATAAAATCAGTAGACAAATGGCACGGTAAGGAACCGCTTTCTCTTTGGAGTTGAACGAGGGGAAAAAACCACCGTGCTGCGGGGGTGGGATGACGATACCGTTCAGCAGGACGAACCGCTGCCTGCGAATGTCAGGTCTCGACCGAGCATCGCGATGTGGGCCGCAGGGATCGACCGAAGTGTGATCCGGTCATGCGCGAACCTCTGCTCGACACAGGAGCGGACGGCGATGTCGTTTTTCACAAAGCCGCTGACGGATCAGTTCAGCCGCGCGTTTCGGGAGGAGTGAGGCTGCGGTTTATCTCCAGCCCATAAACGCAAAACCCGCGTGATGGCGGGCTGTGATGTGTGTCTGGATCGTTGGTTTCGGGGTGAGGCTTTGAACCTTCTGCGTTGAGGTTATGGTCCGTAGGACGATGATCTACGATCGCCGGGGAAAGCGAAGCTTTTGCGCCATCGATAGGTCGATAGGATTCCGGGAAGTTTGGTTGCGGGGGCAGGATTTGAACCTGCGGCCTTCAGGTTATGAGCCTGACGAGCTACCGGGCTGCTCCACCCCGCGTCCAGCGCAAAACCCTTTGGGTTTTGTCGCGATAGCGTAAAACGCCTTTGGCGATTTACGCTTACTGCCGGAGCAACTCCGAAGGAGTTGTCTCCTGTAAGGGACGCACCATTATAGATCCGGTGCATCGCTATTTCAGTCTACATATAGGGCTCGAAAGCAAAAAGGCCGCTTTGCGAGCGGCCCTTTGATCGGCTTTGGGCCGTAGAATGTGATGAGAAGATTTATGTTGCGTTTAGCAGACCTGGCAGCGACCGACTCTCCCGCGTCTTAAGACGAAGTACCATAGGCGCTGGGGCGTTTCACGGCCGTGTTCGGAATGGGAACGGGTGCAGCCACCCCGCCATGACCACCAGGTCAGCGAAGCGCAACAATTGAGAAGCTGGATTTTGAGCGAATAGGGATTAGTGAGTAGCGAATAGTTTCGCTTCGCCATTTTATTCGCTGGTTTTGAACACGTCTTGCATCATGAGGCGCCTTTGGCGCCTGATGAGCATTGATCAATGAGAACGATCAAGCCAATCGAGCTATTAGTACCGGTAAGCTTCATGCGTTGCCGCACTTCCACACCCGGCCTATCAACGTGGTCGTCTTCCACGGCTCTGATAGGGAACACTCGTTTTCAGGTGGGTTTCCCGCTTAGATGCCTTCAGCGGTTATCCCGTCCATATATAGCTACCCTGCTATGCCCTTGGCAGGACAACAGGTCCACCAGAGATATGTCCATCCCGGTCCTCTCGTACTAGGGACAGATCCTGTCAATATTCCTACACCCACGGCAGATAGGGACCGAACTGTCTCACGACGTTCTGAACCCAGCTCACGTACCGCTTTAATTGGCGAACAGCCAAACCCTTGGGACCTGCTCCAGCCCCAGGATGCGATGAGCCGACATCGAGGTGCCAAACAACCCCGTCGATATGGACTCTTGGGGGTCATCAGCCTGTTATCCCCGGCGTACCTTTTATCCGTTGAGCGATGGCCCTTCCACGCGGGACCACCGGATCACTATGACCGACTTTCGTCTCTGCTCGACTTGTCAGTCTCGCAGTCAGGCGGGCTTATGCCATTGCACTCGACGACCGATTTCCGACCGGTCTGAGCCCACCATCGCGCGCCTCCGTTACTCTTTCGGAGGCGACCGCCCCAGTCAAACTACCCACCATACACTGTCCCGGATCCGGATAACGGACCGCGGTTAGACATCCATGACGATAAGGGTGGTATTTCAAGGATGGCTCCACGGAAACTGGCGTCCCCGCTTCAAAGCCTACCACCTATCCTACACATGCCGACACGAATGCCAGTGTAAAGCTATAGTAAAGGTGCACGGGGTCTTTCCGTCTGACCGCAGGAACCCCGCATCTTCACGGGGAATTCAATTTCACTGAGTCTATGTTGGAGACAGCGGGGAAGTCGTTACGCCATTCGTGCAGGTCGGAACTTACCCGACAAGGAATTTCGCTACCTTAGGACCGTTATAGTTACGGCCGCCGTTTACTGGGGCTTCGATTCAAAGCTTGCACCTCTCCTCTTAACCTTCCAGCACCGGGCAGGCGTCAGACCCTATACGTCGTCTTGCGACTTCGCAGAGCCCTGTGTTTTTGATAAACAGTCGCTACCCCCTGGTCTGTGCCACCCCATCTCACTTGCGTAAAATGGGGTCACGCTTCTTCCGAAGTTACGCGTGCAATTTGCCGAGTTCCTTCAACATAGTTCTCTCAAGCGCCTTGGTATACTCTACCTGACCACCTGTGTCGGTTTCGGGTACGGTCTATACGGTGGAGCTATTTCCTGGAACCGCTTCCCTGCCCACTCAATCCAATAAGAATGAACAAGTTACGCAATCCGTCACTACCACCAGGCCCACGAATATTAACGTGGTTCCCATCGACTACGCGTGTCCGCCTCGTCTTAGGGGCCGGCTAACCCTGCTCAGATTAACTTTAAGCAGGAACCCTTGGTCTTTCGGCGAGAGGGTCTCTCACCCTCTTTATCGTTACTCATGTCAACATTCGCACTTCCGATACCTCCAGGATGTCTCACGACTGTCCCTTCACAGGCTTACGGAACGCTCCGCTACCAC